>JAEZIA010000016.1 GCA_023416315.1 Actinomycetes bacterium | reverse complement strand
CGCCCACACCGGCCGCGCATCGGCGGCGGCGGCGCTGGCGATCAGCCGCCCGGTCACGCCGGTCGCGGCGCCGACGGTGCGCCTGGTGAGCAGGGTGCGGCCCAGCGCGACGGCCGCCTCGTCGTCGCGCTCGGCGAGGATGTCGACGATGTCCTGGCGGTACGTGCCGACCGCGACGGTCCGCAGATCGGTCAGCGTCGCGGCCAGCAGCGCCCGCTCCCGGTCCCGAGCGGCGGGGTCGGTGGTCAGCAGAACCTGGGCGCTGTCCCGCAGCACCCGCACCACCGGCGCACTGATCGGGCCGAGTAGCTCGCCGGTGTCGCCGGCGACGCGATCGCAGAGCCATTGCAGGTCGTCGACCACGCGGACCAGCGCACGGCTGCCCGCGGTCAGCGCCACCGGGCGGTAGGCGGCGCCCAGGAAATTTGCGCGCAGCGCGTCCATCGCGGCGGTGACATCGGCGGCCGACGCCCTGCCCTCGATCCGGTCGGCCAGCGCCGCGCACACCGCGGCGGCATGCCCGCGCAGCTCGCCGTGATGGCGGGGCGGAAACACGAACAATGCGGCGGGCACACAGATCGCCAAAGCGATCAGCCAACCGAGGAGTCGCTCACCGAGCGGACCCGGCGGCGTGCACACCGGAAGCACGAAGGTCAGCAAGGTCGCCCTTTGACCTGCGGCGATAGTCTCGCTGAGCACGCCGGAGAACGAGACGGCCGCCCCGACGACGAACGTGAGCGCAACGGCCAGCCACGGGATCGGCGCGACCAGCGTGCCGACGCTGATCAGCACGGCGCCGTTGAAGCCCAGCCCGCCGTACGCCAGCGCGCGGGAGTTCATATTGCCCGGGAAGTCCACCACGATCAGCAGCGCGATCGACCCGAAGATCGTGAACAGCGGCGTCTGCGATCCGCCGACGCCAAAACTGACCGCCGCCGCGACCGGGATGACGAGCGCCGCGCGCGCGGCCCGTCGTGCACCGTCGTTCTCGGGGTCGCGCGTCCGGATCCGCTCGACCGCCCGCCGCCACAGGACTGCCGGTGTCAACACGCTTTCACTGGGGCACGCTGGCGAAACTGCCGGCGTCCAGCGCGTCGAGCATGTAGCGGGCGATCCAGGCGAACGTCCCCGGCTCCCGTGGCAGCGTGGCCTGCTCGTAGCCGATGAAGACATAGACCGCCCACGAGGCGTACACCTCGGCTTGCCGCTCGTCGGCGACGATTTCGACGGCGGAGTCGTAGAGAATCTTGTGCCGCGCCTTGTCCACCTCGGTCTGCACCGCCAGCACATGCGGGTCGACCGAACTCCACGACCGGATCGCCGCCTCGGCCCCATGCGGCAGGGACAGGCCGACGTCGATGATCGCCTCGATGCGGCGACGGGGGTCGGAAACCTCGCGGATCGCGTTGATCAACCGCACCGTCCGGTCCTGCACCCAGTACGACACCAGGTCCCTCGTGTAGGCCGGCCAACTCGCGAAATAGTGGTAGAACGACCCGGTTGTCACCCCGAGCCGGTTGCACACTTCGGCCAGTTTGAGCCCCCCATAACCGACGTCGGCCAGTACCTCGAGACCAGTCTCGAAGTACGCCTCCCGGTTGGCAACGGTTGCCATGGGTCAAACGATAGTGCGCACCCCTGCTGCGAATGTGGTGACAAGCAGGATCGTGACCAAGTTCGACGGGCGGCCGGTGACCCCGAACCGCTCTTGGGGCAAGCTGGAATCAGCCGAAGCGATTCGAGGAGTACCCATGACTGTCCAGATCACAAGTGACCACGCCACCGAGGGCGGCGCCGCCGGCGTGCTGGCCGATGTGCGGCGCGTCTTCAACAGCGGCCGCACCCGCTCGCTGTCGTGGCGTTCCGAACAGCTGCGCGCCGTCGAGCGGATGTGTGACGAACGGGAGGTGGAGATCGCCGAAGCGCTGGGCCGCGATCTGGGCCGCTCGCCGTTCGAGGCCTGGCTGGGGGACATCGGCTCGACGAAGGCCGAAGCCGCGTTCGCACGCAAGCACCTGAAGAAGTGGGTGAAGCCGAAGAAGTTCGGGCTGCCCCTGGCGCAGCAGCCCGGAAAGGCCTGGGTGCAGTTCGATCCGCTGGGCGTGATCCTGGTGATCGGCCCGTGGAACTATCCCTTCTATCTGTGCATGGCGCCGCTGGTGGCGGCGATCGCCGCCGGCGACGGTGTGGTGATCAAGCCGTCCGAGCTGGCACCTGAGACGTCGGCCCTGATCGCGCGGCTGGTGCCCGAGTACCTGGACTCCCAGGCGATCCGCGTGGTCGAGGGCGACGCGGCCGTCACCCAGGAGCTGCTGGCGCAGGGCTTCGACCATGCGCTGTTCACCGGCGGCACCGAGATCGGTCGCAAGATCATGGCGGCCGCCGCGCCGACCTTGACGCCGGTGACGCTGGAGTTGGGCGGCAAGAGCCCGGTGGTGGTCCTCGCCGACGCCGACCTGGACGTGGCGGCCCGCCGGATCGCCTGGATCAAGATGCTGAACTCCGGGCAGACCTGCATCGCCCCGGACTACGTGCTGGCCGACCGCACGATCGCGGCGACGCTGGCCGACAAGATCGTGGCGACGATCGCCGAGTTCCGCGCCGAAGAAAAGGATCCGTCGCTGCGGATCGTCAACGAGCGGCAGTTCGACCGGCTGGTGTCGCTGATCAGCGCGACCAGCGGCACCGTCGTCACCGGCGGCCAGTCGGACCGCGCGGCGCTGCGGATCGAGCCCACTGTGATCGTCGACCCGCCCGCCGACGACCCGGTGATGTCCGACGAGATCTTCGGCCCGATCCTGCCGATCATCGCGGTGGATTCCCCGGATGCCGCCGTCGCGTTCGTCAACAGCAGGCCCAAGCCGCTGGCGTTGTATGTCTTCACGGCGTCCCAGTCGGCGGCGCGGGATCTGGTCGACCGGATGCCCTCGGGCGGTGCCGTCATCAACCATGTGGCCGTGCACTGCCTGGTGCCGCAGCTGCCGTTCGGTGGGGTGGGCGCCAGCGGTATGGGCGCGTACCACGGGAAGTGGGGCTTCGAGACCCTCAGTCACCGACGCGCCGTGCTCGCCAAACCGACGAAATTTGACCTCAAACTCATGTACCCGCCGTATACTGATCGTGCGATCAGGCTAATGCGCAAGGCCTTCTGATGCGCTGAAAACGCCTATAGCAAAGCTCTCCGAATAGCTTGGCTATCACTCGACGGCGAACTTCCGCATGCAGATGCAGTTATAGCGAATATTCGTGCCAATTGCTCAGCGAAAATATTTGACGCAACTGTCGTCATCCGGTAACCGAACCTGAAACCGCATGTCAGGCGCGGATTTCAGGCTGATCGAGCGCCCCGGCAACGGATTCCGAAGGTCTATCTGAATATGAACAGATCTCTAATTTTGTCGACCTGAGCAAATGTCGTTTGCCGTCAAAATTATTCGGAAAGTTGTGGCACAATTTTGACTGTGCCGCATACAGCGAGTCGGGGCCCGGGTCGCCCCCCAGCAGCTAAGGCAGCGGAAACGCGAGAGCGCATCATGCGCGCCGCCCGTGAGGTGTTCAGCGAATTGGGATATGACGCTGCCACCTTCCAGGCAATCGCGATCCGTGCCGACCTGACCCGACCTGCGATCAATCACTACTTCGCCAGCAAACGGCTGCTCTACCAAGAGGTCGTCGACCAGACGAACGCCGCGGTGATCGAGTCCGCCGTGCACCAGTCGCAGCGTGAGAGCACGCTGGCGGGACGGATCCGTGTCTTCATCGAGGCGGCCGTCCACGCCCAGGGTCAGGACCGCTCGGTGGCGGCCTTCCTGGTGACCTCGGTGCTGGAATCCGAGCGACATCCGGAGTTGGCCGAGTCCAACCACGATTCGCGGGAGTTCGCCCGCGGCTACGTGAAGGCGGCCATCAAGGATGCCGTCGAATCGGGCGAGGTGCGACCGGACGTCGACATCGAGGCAGCCGCCGAGATGCTGATGGCAGTGATGTGGGGGCTCGGTTTCTACGCCGGCTTCGTCGGCGATCAGGACCGGGTGACCGGGATCACCGACCAGTTCCTGCAGCTGCTCGACGGACAGGCGTGGCGCGCCGTCCACTGAGCCGGTGACGTCCGCCACAGTCATATAGCGTGGCTAAGTTCCTCGGTACCCTTGTCGTATAACCCTGGTTGAGCTGGGTAGATGCTGCGCCTGCGTGCGCTGCGCCTGGCTAGCGGCCGACAAGCGACATCGAATGGATACCGCCGCATGAGCACTGTGCGCACTGATGACGACACCTGGGACATCGCGACGAGCGTGGGATCGACGGCCGTAATGGTGGCCGCCGCCCGCGCCCGCGAGACCGATCAACCCCAACCCCTGATCCGCGATCCGTACGCGCGCATCCTGGTCGAGGGCGCCGGCACCGGCATGTGGGAGAGCTTCCTCGACGACGCGTTGGCTGCCAAGCTCGACAATGCCGACCCGGAGGCCGCCGCGATGTTCGGCCACATGCTCAACTACCAGGCCGTCCGAACCCACTTCTTCGACGCCTTCTTCGCCGATGCGGTGGCCGCCGGCATCCGCCAGGTCGTGATCCTGGCCTCGGGGCTGGACTCGCGTGCCTATCGGCTGGACTGGCCGGCGGGCACCCGCGTTTTCGAGATCGACCAGCCGCTGGTGCTGGAGTACAAGGCGCAGAAGCTGGCCGAGCACGACGTGCGGCCGGTGGCCGAGCGGCACGAAGTTCCCGTCGACCTGCGCCAGGACTGGCCCGCCGCGCTCATCGAGCAGGGCTTCGACCCCTCGCAGCCCACCGCGTGGCTGGCCGAGGGACTGCTGATGTACCTGCCCGCCGACGCCCAGGACCGGCTGTTCGAACTCCTCACCGAGCTGAGCGCGCCGGGCAGCCGGGTCTCGGCAGAAACGATGGGGCACCACTCCGACGAGCGCCGCGCGGAGATGCGGGAGCGCTTCGAGAAGTTCGCCGACCAGCTGGGCATCGAGCGCAACATCGACGTGCAGAACCTGACCTACAACGATCCGGACCGCGCCGACGTTACCGACTGGCTCAACGCGCACGGCTGGCTGGCCACCGGTCAGCATGCGGTCGACGAGATGCGCCGGCTCGGCCGCTGGATCGACGTCCCGATGGCCGACGATCCGGATGCGTTCGCGACGTTCGTGGTGGCCCAGAAGGCCTGACGGCCAACCCGAGTGCCTGCAGCTCGGGCAGCCCACGTATACAGAACAGTACGTTCCGTCAGTCGGTTGAAAGGATGCCTCATGCCCGGAGTAGTTGATCGAGTCGTCGTCGTCACCGGAGCCGGCGGTGGCTTGGGCCGCGAGTACGCCCTGACCCTGGCCCGCGAGGGCGCCAGCGTCGTGGTGAACGACCTCGGCGGCGCCCGCGATGGCACCGGTGCCGGCCACAACATGGCCGACCAGGTGGTCCAGGAGATCAAGGATGCCGGCGGCCGTGCGGTCGCGAACTACGACTCGGTCGCCGAGCCCGAGGGTGCCGAGAACATCATCAAGACCGCGCTCGACGAGTTCGGCAAGATCGACGGAGTGGTCAGCAACGCGGGCATCCTGCGTGACGGAACCTTCCACAAGATGCCGTTCGAGAACTGGGACTCGGTGCTCAAGGTCCACCTCTACGGCGGATACAACGTGATCCGGGCCGCGTGGCCGCACTTCCGCGAGCAGAGCTTCGGCCGCATCGTCGTCGCCACCTCGACCAGCGGACTGTTCGGCAACTTCGGGCAGGCCAACTACAGCGCGGCCAAGCTAGGCCTGGTCGGCCTGATCAACTCGCTGGCCCAGGAAGGCGCCAAGTACAACATCAAGGCCAACGCCGTGGCGCCGATCGCCGCCACCCGGATGACCGAGGACATCCTGCCGCCGGAGGTGCTCAAGAAGCTCACGCCGGAGTATGTCGCGCCGGTGGTCGGCTACCTGTGCACCGAAGAGGTGCCGGATTCGGCTTCGGTGTTCATCGTCGGCGGCGGCAAGGTGCAGCGCGCGGCGCTGTTCCAGAACGAGGGAGTCACCTTCGACCACGTGCCGAGCGTCGAGGACGTCGCCGCGCAGTGGTCGACCATCGACGACCTGTCCGCCGCCGAGCACGCCACCTTCAAGCTCGGCTGATCACAATGTCCGCGACGAGGGCCGGCGCGCAGGGGATCCGCGCGCTGGCCTTCGACGTGTTCGGCACGGTCGTGGACTGGCGGACCAGCATCATCGGTGAGCTCGAAGAGTTCGGGAACCGCCAAGGTGTGCAACGGGATTGGGCCAAGTTCGCCGACGACTGGCGGGCCGGTTACGTTCCCGCGATGGACCTGGTCCGGCGTGGCGAGTTGCCGTGGACGCGACTGGACGACCTACACCGCAAGATCCTCGACGAGTTGCTTTCCGACGCCGCCATCGAGGCCGCCGACGACGCCGTCGACCACCTGAACCGTGCCTGGCATCGGCTGGCCCCGTGGCCGGATTCTGTGGCGGGACTGCACCGGCTCAAGGACCGCTTCACGATCACCACGCTGTCGAACGGCAATCTGTCGCTGCTGACCGAGATGGCCAAACGCGCGGGCCTGCCGTGGGATTGCGTGCTGTCGGCCGAAATATTCGGTCACTACAAACCCGACCGCGAGGCCTACCTGGGCTGCGCGCAGATCTTGGACGTGGCGCCCGACGAGCTGATGCTGGTCGCGGCTCACCCCAGTGATCTGCGGGCCGCCCGGGCTGCCGGCCTGCGGACCGGCTATGTCGACCGGCCGCTGGAATGGGGCCAACCAGGGCGTTATCGGGTGGCGTTCGAATCAGGCGAATTCGACGTCACTGCAACGGATTTCCTCGACCTGGCCGACAAGCTCTAATTTCCGGTGTGCTCGGCGACCGATCCTTCCGCACTGATGACCAGCGCCGTCATGACCAAGGCGATGCCCGCGAGTTCGGTGGGTGTCGGCCACTGCTGCAGCATGACCGCGCCGATACCGGCGGCGGTGGCGGGCAGCAGAGCCAGAAGCAGGGCGAAGCGGGCTCTGGTGATGAGCGTCAGGACGAACTGATCGAGCGCGTAGGGCACCGCCGTCGATAGGACGCCGACGCCGAGGCCCACGAGCCAGATCCGGGGATCGCCGAGTACCTGTGCATCGGCGTGCAACTGACCGGCCAGCAGCGGCGCTGCCAGCAGCACGGCCGCGACGGCCATTCCGATGGTCAGGGAATCCAGCCCCGAACCCGCCTCGGCGACCCGTTTGCCGAGCAGGATGTAACCCGCCCACAGCGCGGCGGCGGTCAGGGCGAAGAACACCCCGACGGCGTCGTCGCCGGCCTGCACGCCGGCGAGCAGCACCACCCCGCCCCCCGCGAGTACGACGGCCAGAACATCACGTGCGCGCCGCGTCTCCAGCGTCGCCACTGCGACGGGGCCGAGGAATTCGATCGCCACCGCGGTACCGAGCGGAATCCGTGAAATCGACTCGAAGAAGGCAACATTCATTCCGACGGTGACGATTCCGAAGCCGGCGGCGACGGCAAGACCACGGTGTGTCCAGACTTGGCGCCACGGCCTGCGCCAGGCGAGGAGCACCACGGCGGCCCCCGCGGCGCGTAACCAGGCCACCGCGGCCGGGTTGGCGGTCGCGAACAGGAACACCGCCAGGACGGCCCCGACATACTGCGATACGGCGCCGGCGATGAAGAACATCGGCACCGACCACATCGGGACGCGGCGGTTCACCGCACGGTCTTACAGCGCGGCGTTGATGTCGTCGACCCGGTCGCGGGCATCGCCGAACAGCATCTGGGTGTTCTCACGGAAGAACAGCGGATTCTGCACGCCGGCGTAACCAGAGGCCATGGACCGCTTGAACACGATGACGTGTTCGGCATTCCAGACCGTCAGCACCGGCATGCCGGCGATCGGGCTGCCTGGATCTTCCGACGCTGCCGGATTCACCGTGTCATTGGCGCCGATCACCAACACCACCGAGGTGTTCTCGAAATCGTCGTTGATCTCGTCCATTTCGAGCACGATGTCGTACGGCACCTTGGCCTCCGCCAGCAGCACGTTCATATGACCGGGCAGCCGGCCCGCGACGGGGTGGATGCCGAAGCGCACAGTGATGCCACGCTCGCGTAGCTTCCGGGTCAGCTCGGCCACGCCGTACTGGGCCTGGGCCACGGCCATGCCGTAACCCGGGGTGATGACCACCGAACTGGCCGACGACAAGAGTTCGGCGGCTCCCTCGGCGGTGATCTCGCGGTGTTCGCCGTAATCCTTGTCCTCGGCAGGCCCCGCTTCGATCCCGAACCCACCGGCGATGACCGAGATGAACGATCGGTTCATGGCCTTGCACATGATGTAGGACAGGTAGGCACCCGAAGATCCGACCAGGGCGCCGGTGACGATCAGCAGATCGTTGGACAGCAGGAAGCCCGAAGCGGCTGCAGCCCAACCGGAATAGCTGTTGAGCATCGACACCACGACGGGCATGTCGCCACCGCCGATCGAGGCGACCAGGTGCCAGCCCAGCAGCAGCGCCAACACCGTGACGACGATGAGCAGCCACAGCTGGGGATCGATGACGAACCAGACGGTGAACACCACGAACAACACCAGCGCACCGACATTGAGGAAGTTCTTGCCGGGCAACATCAGTGGCGCCGATTTGATCCGCGCCGAGAGCTTCAGGTTGGCGACGATCGATCCGGTGAAGGTCACCGCACCGATGAACACGCCGATGAAGACCTCGGCCGAGTGGATGCCGAGCATGCCCTCGCTGCTCAGCACTGCGGCCTCGGTGCCGGCCAGATCGTGTTCGACGTGCAGGTAGCCGTTCCAGCCCACCAGCACCGCGGCCAGGCCGACGAAGCTGTGCAGCAGCGCGATCAGCTCCGGCATACCGGTCATCTCGACGACGCGGGCACGCCACAGCCCGATCGCGGCACCGATGGCCATGGCGCCGATCAGCAGCCCCAAACCGAGCGGCTCGATATGGCGGGCCAGGGCCAGCGCGATCGTGGCGACCAGGGCGACGACCATGCCGGCCATACCGAACGTGTTTCCGGCCCGCGATGTTTCGTGTTTGGACAGCCCGGCCAAGGCCAGGATGAACAGCAGGGCCGCGACGACGTAGGCCGCCGTGGCGGCCGTTTCCAATGTGAACAACTCAGCTCCTCGAGAACATCGCGAGCATGCGACGCGTCACCGCGAAGCCACCGAAGATGTTGATACTGGCAAGCAGGATGGCGACAGCGGCCAGTGTCGTGACGACGACGTCACCGTGGCCGATCTGGAGCAGGGCGCCGACGACGATGATGCCCGAGATGGCGTTGGTCACCGACATCAACGGGGTGTGCAGCGCGTGGTGCACGTGTCCGATGACGTAATAGCCAATCACGATCGCCAGGGCGAAGACCGTCAGGTGCACCTGCAGTGCGGCCGGGGACAACGCGATCAGTCCGAACAGCACGGCGGCGGCGCCGAAGGTGAGGCCGAGTCGGCGGCCCATCGTCATCGGTTCCTTGGTCGGCTGCACTGCCGGGGCGGCTGTCGCCGCCGGTGCTGGGGCAGCGGATACCTGTACCGGTGGTGGTGGCCACGTCGTCTCGCCGTCGCGGACGACGGTGACCGAGCGCTGCACCACGTCGTCGAAATCGAGGACGAGCGTGCCGTCTTTGTCCGGGGTCAGCAGTTTGAGCAGGTTGACCAGGTTGGTGCCGTAGAGCTGCGATGCCTGGGCGGGCAACCGGCCGGCCAGGTCGGTGTAGCCGATGATGGTGACGCCGTTGTCGGTGACGACGGCCCGGTCTTTGACGGTGCCCTCGACGTTGCCGCCGTTGGCTGCGGCCATATCGACGATGACACTGCCCGATTTCATCGAGGCAACCATGTCGGCGGTGATGATGCGCGGTGCGGGCCGCCCGGGAATCAGCGCCGTCGTGATGATGATGTCGACGTCCTTGGACTGCTCGGCGTATAGCTGCGCCTCGCGGGCTTTGTAATCGTCGCCCATCTCCTTGGCGTACCCGGTGGCCGACACCTCCGCCTCCGGCGATTCGATCGAAAGATACTCACCGCCAAGTGATTTGACCTGATCGGCGACCTCGGGGCGCGGGTCGGTGGCCCGCACGATCGCACCGAGGCTGCCTGCGGCGCCGATCGCCGCCAGCCCGGCCACGCCCGCGCCGACGACGAGCACTTTGGCCGGTGGGACCTTGCCTGCCGCGGTCACCTGGCCGGTGAAGAACCGGCCGAACGTGTGTGCTGCCTCGACGACCGCGCGGTAGCCGGCGATATTGGCCATCGACGACAAGACGTCCAGGGACTGGGCGCGCGAGATCCGCGGGACCGCGTCCATGGCCAGTACGGTGATGGGTCGCGTGGACAGTTCCTCGACGAGTTCGGGTTTCAGCGCCGGCGAGATCAGGCTGATCAACGTTGCCCCGTCGCGCAGTCCGGCGATCTCTGTATTGGTGGGCGCGTTGACCTTCAGGACGATATCGGCGCCCAGCGCTTCCGTGGCCGTCCCGATACCGGCACCGGCCTCGACGAACGCGTCGTCGGAAAAGCTCGCCGCGACACCCGCACCGGATTCGACCACTACGTCATAGCCGAGCTTGATGAGCTGTCCGACGGTCTGTGGTGTGGCGGCGACACGCGTCTCCCCAGGTAGAGACTCTCGTGGAATCCCGATGAGCATCGATGCGATCCGATCTGGTTAGGTCCTGCGGAGGCCGGACGGCCCGGGTAAAGATGCCAGTGTATTTCCACCCTCCGCAAGGCCACGATCGGCGGCCACTCGCTCAGGCAATAGACAGGTGTCCAGTCGGACCGTCGGACGAGGCCCTAGGCTCGGGCGAGTGAGCACCGGCGGCGTCGTCCTCGTGGCATTGGCCATTGCCGTCGGGCTGGTCGGTGTCATCGTCCCGCTGCTGCCGGGCACGCTGCTGGTCTTTGCGGCGATCGCGGTGTGGGCCGTCGTCGAGCACACCCTGGTGTCCTGGGTGGTACTCGGCGTGGTCACCGCGGTCCTGGGCGCCAGCCTGCTGATCAAGTACCTGTGGCCGGCTCGGCGGATGCGCGCGGGTGAGGTCGGCCGGTGGACGCTGGCCGCGGGTGCGGTGCTGGGCATCATCGGCTTCTTCGTCGTGCCGGTGATCGGGCTGCTGTTCGGGTTCGTGCTCGGGGTGTATCTCGCCGAGCTGGCGGCGCGTCGCGATCAGCGCCGAGCCTGGGCTGCCACCGTGCTCGCCCTGAAGGCCGCCGCACTGTCAGTCGGCGTCGAGCTGGTCGGCGGGCTGATCGCCACCGCGGTGTGGGTGGCGGGTCTGCTGCTAACCCAGTAGCTCGTTACGGGTGCGCGCGACGTCCTCTTCGCTCACCCCGGCGGTGCGCAGGAAGCCGTCCAGGTCGCCGTAGTTGTCGGCGATCGTCCGGTGCGCGGTGGCCAGGTATTCCTCGCGCACGCCGAGCACCCCGTTGGTGAGGCGGGATTCGGCGAAGGTCGCGATTTCCGGCGTTTCCCCGGCGCGGCTGATCACCGATTCCATGATCCGTTCGCGCAGCGAGTCGACGGCGTCGTTGCTGCGCAGGAAGTCGGTCAGCACGGCGTCGCGCGGCACCCCGATGGCTTCCAGCACCACCGCGACGGTGAAGCCGGTGCGGTCCTTGCCCGCGAAGCAGTGGGTGATCACCGGTCGTCCCGCGCTCAGCAGCGAAAACACCTGGCGCACAGCACGTTGCGCACCCGCGAGGGTCGGGAACTTCTCGTACTCACCGGTCATGAAGCGTTCCGCGGCGGCCTCGACGTCTTCGTCGTCGACCTTCTCGGTCATCATCTTCTGCCAGCTGGTCTCGTGCGGTGCCTCGGCCGTCGTAGTGGACAGGTCCGGGAACGGCAGCAGATGGATCGCGACACCGTGGGGTACCGCGCCCGCGCCGCGGCGTTCGAGCTCCTGCGGTGACCGTAGGTCGGCGACATCGGTGATACCCAAGCGCCGGAAGACTTCCCGGCCGTCGTCGTCGAGCCGGCTGAGCTCACTGGACCGGAAGAACTTGCCCGGCCGGATCCCCACGGTGTCGGCGATGTCACGGAAGTTCCACGCCCCCGACAGCTCAGTGTGGTTCACGCGCCGGTCACCGCAGCCGCGAAAGCGCTGGGCTCCACGCCGATTTCGGCGCGGGCGATGCTGCGGATGTGGACCTCGTCGGGCCCGTCGAAGATCCGCATGGCTCGCTGCCAGCCGTACATCCGCGCGAGCGGGAAGTCATCGCTGACCCCGCCGCCGCCGTGCACCTGGATGGCGCGGTCGATCACATTGCAGGCCATCTGCGGGGCGACCGCCTTGATCTGGGCGACCAGATTGCGGGCTTCCTTGTTGCCATGCTGGTCGATCGTCCAGGCGGCCTTCTGGCACAGCAGCCGCGCCTGGTCGATCTCGTTGCGGGACAACGCAATCTGCTGCTGGACCACACCCTGCTCGGCGAGCGGCTTGCCGAACGCGATGCGGGTGCGGGCACGGTGGGTCATCAGCGCCAGCGCCCGCTCGGCAACGCCGATCGCGCGCATGCAGTGGTGAATGCGGCCCGGCCCCAGCCGGGCCTGGGCGATCGCGAAGCCCATCCCCTCCTCGGCGAGCAGGTTGGACGCAGGCACCCGCACGTTGTCGTAGATCACCTCGGCATGCCCGTGCTGGTCCTGCCAGCCGAACACCGAGGTGGAGCGCAGAATTTTCACGCCGGGGGTGTCGGTGGGCACCAGGATCATCGACTGCTGCTGATGCGAGGCGGCGTCGGGGTTGGTGCGGCCCATCACGATCAGGACCTTGCAGCGCGGGTCGTTGGCGCCGGAGGTCCACCACTTGTGACCGTTGATGATGTAGTCGTCGCCGTCGCGCACCATCTGGGTCTGGATGTTGCGGGCGTCGCTGGAGGCGACCGCGGGCTCGGTCATCGAGAAGGCGCTGCGGATCTCGCCGGCCAGCAGGGGCTCCAGCCACTGCTTGCGCTGCTCCTCGGTGGCGAACAGGTGCAGCGTCTCCATGTTGCCGGTGTCGGGCGCCGCGCAGTTGATCGCCTCTGGCGCGATTTCGGTGCTCCAGCCGGTCAGTTCGGCCAGCGGCGCGTACTCGAGATTCGTCAGCCCGGACTCCGCCGGAAGGAACAGGTTCCACAGGCCCTGCTTCTTCGCCAGCACCTTCAATTCCTCGACCACCGGTGGCACCGTGAAGTCCTGCGGGCCTGCGGCCGCCCGGTACTCGTCGTAAGAATTCTCGGCCGGGAAGACGTGCTCGACCATGAACTCAGTGAGGCGTTTGTGGTAGTCGGCACCCTTGGCTGACATGGCGAAATCCATGCCCGCCACGATATGGCACCCGTCTAGACGCCGACGAGGCCCTCCCTTATGACCATAGGGAGGGCCTCGAAGGCATGTGGAGTAAGAGGGTTAGCGACCGATAGACCTCCTCGAGCGGGTTTTCGCGGCGGATGTGTGGAGTTACAGGTGGATCGTGACCAGGCCCGAGGGGGCGGTGGCGGATGCGGTGCTGCGGCTCATGGTGTCGTTCGCGGCGGGGGTGTCGACGATCAAGGTGCCGGCCAGGACGCCCATCGCGAGGGTGGGTCCCGCCAGAGCGGTGGTGAAGCGGCGAGTGAGTGTGCGGTCCATGTCCGTCTCCTTGGCTCCGGGCCGATGGCTTTCGGCGATGAATCGACTATCGCGCGCCCGCCGCGGGCTGTCTGTCCGCTGATAGGACCCCCCGAGGGATGAAGTGTTTGTCCCCCGATTGGTGGACCCCTGTGGAAAGCTCCTGGCATGCCCGATAACCGAAAGGTGCGCGTCGTCGTCGGCGACGACCACCCGCTGTTCCGCGACGGCCTGGTCCGAGCGCTCAGCGGCAGCGGCGAGGTCGACGTGGTGGCCGAGGCCGAGGACGGTGCCTCGGCGCTGGCGGCGATCAAGGAACACAGCCCCGACGTGGCGCTGCTGGACTACCGGATGCCGGGGATGGACGGCGCCGAGGTGGCCGCCGCGGTCCGGCGCGACGAACTGTCGACGCGGGTGCTGCTGGTCTCTGCGCACGACGACGCCGAGATCGTCTATCACGCCTTGCAACAGGGTGCGGCCGGCTATCTGCCCAAGGACTCCAGCCGGTCCGAGATCGTGAACGCGGTGCTGGACTGCGCGAAGGGCCGTGACGTGCTGGCGCCGCGACTGGCCTCGGGGCTGGCCGTCGAAATCCGCCGCCGCGCAGAGCCTTCCGGGCCGGCGCTGAGCTCGCGGGAACGCGAGGTGCTCAGCATGATCGCGGGCGGACGCAGCATCCCCTCGATCGCCGAGGCGCTGTTCCTGGCGCCGTCGACGGTCAAGACCCACGTGCAGCGGCTGTACGAGAAGCTCGGGGTGGGGGACCGGGCCGCGGCGGTCGCCGAGGCGATGCGGCGGGGGCTGCTTGAGTAATCGTCCGGCCCCGCTGCACCGCGCGGCCGATTTCTTGGGCACCGAACCGGTGCGGGTCGCCGCCGTCCTGCGGTTGCCGCTGATCGTGCTGATCGGCCTGCTGGTGTGGATCGAGGGCGTCGACCACTGGCTGCCCGCCGTCTACTGGTCGGTGCTGATCCTCTACACGGCCACCGCGGCGGTGTGGCTGACCGTCGTGATCCGCAGGCCGCTGCGCTGGTGGTTCGGCTGGGCCTCGACGGCCATCGACGTGGTCGCGGTGCTGGCGATGTGCGTCGCCTCCGGGGGCGCGACGAGCTGGCTGCTGCCGATCTTCTTCCTGATCCCGATCACCGTCGCGTTCCTGGACCGCCCGGAGATCACCGCGCTGATCGGTGGCAGCACCGCGGTCGGGTACCTCGCGGCGTGGATCATCTACTCCAAGCGCGACGACACGATGGGGATGCCCAACGTCGTCTACGTCCAGGTCGGGTGCCTGGTGTGGCTGGCGCTGGCCACGACCTCGCTGTGCCTGGTGCTGGCGCGGCGTCGGGCCCGGGTGCGGGCCCTGCTCGAGGTGCGCCGCCGGCTGGTCTCGGAATCGATGCAGGCCGACGAACGCCACAACCGGCAACTGTCCGAACAGCTGCACGACGGGCCGCTGCAGAACCTGCTGGCCGCCCGCCTGGATTTGGAGGACCTACGCGATCAGCCCAGCGCGACCGGTTTCGACCGGGTGGACGCCGCGCTGCAGGATGCCATCAATCTGCTGCGCAGCGCGGTCAGCACACTGCATCCCCAGGTGCTGGCCCAGGTCGGCCTGGGTCCTGCGCTGCGCGAACTGGTCGGCCAGTACGAGCGACGGTGGAACGTGACCATCGACAGCGCGATCGACGAGGTGGGCAAGCCGGCCGCTCAAGCCGTGCTGTACCGGGCGGCCCGCGAGTTATTGGCCAACGCGCACAAGCACTCTCGCGCCACCCGGCTTCGGGTCGAGCTCACTCAGGTGGCCGACGGGTTGGTGCTGCGGGTGATCGACGACGGTGTGGGATTCGACCCCGCCGTGCTGGACCGCAAGGTCGCCGAGGGTCACATCGGGTTGTCGTCCCTGGTGGTCGGGGTCGAGGCGATGGGCGGTTCGGTGCGGCTGACGGGCACGCCGGGTGGGGGGACGACGGCCGTCGTCACCGTGCCGGATACTGTGCGGGACTGACTGTTCTCGGGCCCGAAAGTGCGGCAGCCCAAGCACTTAGCGCGATCGCAGCCGAGCGGTTTCCAGCGCCGCCAGCGTGTCGTCGGGAATCGGCACCGGCCCGTCGTCGCCGAGCAGAACCAGCACGGTGTCGCACACGCCGATACAGCTGCCGTCGACGAACAGCCCGGTCGACGCCACGAACGACGTCCGCCCGATCCGGCCGACCCCGGCGCCGGTCTGGATCGTCGAGGGCCAATGCGCCTCGGCCAGGAAGTGCACGGCGTTCTGCGAGGTGACCAGGCGCAGCCGTCGGGTGGTCAGGTCGTAGATATCGGGAAACAGGTTGCGGTTCATGGTCGCCCGGGCGTTCTCGTGCAGCGACTCCAGTGCCAGGTTGTTGAGGTGGGCGTTGGAGTCCATGTCGCCGTAGCGCGACGCGATGGTGTCGATGACAGGGTAGGTCTCCAGCCGCAGGCGCATCTCGTGCGGGCGGGCCGCTGTCGCTGTCCAGTCGCTCACAAGGCCGCAAGCTTATCGCTCGCGTGCCGCCAGCTCACCAGCGCCGCCGCCGCGACCATGATCACCGCCGCCCCGATCGGGGGATCGGGCAGCAGTGCGGCGCCCACCATCGCGACGGTCAGCATCACCACCCCGACGGCCTGCAGAACGTCGCGTCGTCCGGCGTCGAGCACCAGCCACGTCGCAATCAGGAAGGCCGCCAACGGAATCGTCAACGTCAGGGCCGCCGCGGTGTGCGGCAGATGCCCCTCGCCGAGGTGTTCGGCCACCACCACCTCGACCCCTGCCGAGAACGCAGCGGCCGCGGCGAAGATGAAGTAGTGCAGGTAGCCCCAGAAGAACGACCGGCGCAGGGTGATCGTCTGGCGGTGCTGCGGACGGTCGAAGTAGATCCACCACATCGACGCCACGATCGCCAGTGAGCAGCCGGCGACGACGATCAAGCCGACCCGGGCCGCGTCGTCGGACAACCCGCCGATGATCGAATTGGCCGCGGCCAGAATCGATTCCCCGAGCACGATCAGGGTGAACAAGCCGTACCGCTCGGCGATGTGGTGGTGATGGTAGGCCGTCGGGTGGTGCCGCTCGGCGACCGGTGACACCGACAGGTCCACCAGCGCCAGCACCGGGAACCACCACACCGGCCCGTCCAGCGCCCACCAGCTCACCCACAGCACCTGCACGATCGCGATGCCGGCCGCATACCGGACACAGGTGCCGCGGTACTGGCGATCGCTGATCGCCGCCCGGATCCACTGGGCGGCCGTGGCCACCCGCATGATCGCGTAGCCGGCGACGATCGCCCCGAAGTCGTTGTCCAGCATCGCCCGCTGCGCCCCTGCTGCGATGACCAGGGCCCCGGCCATCTGTACGAACACCGTCAACCGATAGAGCCAGTCGTCGGTGTCGTAGGCACTGGCGAACCAGGTGAAGTTCATCCACGCGTTGAAGATGGCGAAGAACACCATCGCGTAGGAGGCTAGGCCGGCGACGAAATGCTCTTCGGCCCACAGGTGGTGCAATGCGCCCGACGTCTGGGAGACGGCGACGACGAACACCAGGTCGAACAGAAGCTCGAGCGAACTGGACGCACGATGCGGTTCATCGGGGTCGCGGGCGAGCATCGCCCGCAGGCCGGCCGGCAAAGGTGTGGTTCAGGCGTGATTTAGACCGGCGGGTACGCGGGCGGTGGATAGACGCCGCGCAGCGCCCAGGGCAGCCAGCTGAAGAAGTACTCGACCTCGTCGCTCGCGTCGTAGTCCGGATTCGGATCCATCCCTCGCACCTCCCAGCCTCACCGCAATGAACCGGAGTCTAGTCCGCGGGCCGCGGCCGCGACACCGGTCATTAAACTATCCAACCAGTTGATAGAGAGGTCCGATTCCGTCGGACGGGAAATGCGAGGACATCATGCCACCGGAGAACGGGATGACCCGGCGCGAAGAGCTGCTGGCCGTCGCCACCAAGCTCTTCGCCGCACGGGGCTATCACGGGACCAGGATGGATGACGTCGCCGATGTCGTCGGCCTGAACAAGGCGACGGTCTACCACTACTACGCCAGCAAGTCGCTGATCCTGTTCGACATCTATCGCCGCGCGGCCGAGAACACCCTGGAAGCCGTGCACGACGACCCGTCCTGGACCGCCCGTGAAGCGCTCTACCAATACACCGTGCGGCTGCTGACCAACATCGCCGAGAACCCCGAGGGTGCGGCGGTGTACTTCCAGGAGGCGCCCTACATCACCGAATGGTTCACCGAGGAACAGGTCGCCGAGGTCCGGGAGAAGGAAACCCAGGTCTACGAGCACGTGACCGGGGTCATCGACCGCGGGATCGCCAGCGGCGAGTTCTACGAGTGCGACTCGCACGTGGTGGCGCTGGGCTATATCGGGATGACGTTGGGCGCCTACCGGTGGCTGCGGCCCGACGGCCGCCGCAGCGCCAAGGAGATCGCCGCCGAATTCAGTACCGCCCTGCTGCGCGGACTGATTCGGGAGGAGAAGGCCCGGGTGGAATCCCCGCTGGGCGTTGGGCAGGCGGTGGGTACGGCCGAGGCGGCGCCCGCCTAAGGCGCCGATATGATCGGCCGATGCCGCTCGTCAGCAAGACCGTTGAAGTCAACGCCGATGCCGACACGATCCTGCGGATAGTCACCGACTTCGAGGCCTATCCGGAGTGGAACGACGAGGCCAAGGCCGTCTACGTGCTGGCTCGTTACGACGACGGCCGGCCCAGCCAGCTGCGGCTCGACATGGAGATCCAGGGTCAATCGGGCACCTTCATCCAGGCGGTGTACTACCCCGGGGAGAACCAGATCCAGACCGTCCTGCAGCAGGGCGAGGTGTTCACCAAGCAGGATCAGCTGTTCTCGGTGGTCGCGATGGGGCCATCGAGCCTGCTGACCGTCGACCTCGATGTCGAGGTGTCCCTGCCGGTGCCCGCGGTGATGGTCAAGAAGCTGATCAATGACGTGCTCGAGCACCTGGCCAACAATCTCAAGGCGCGCGCCGAGCAGCTGGCGGCTTAGCGCTTTCGCCCGACGCACCCCCCGCGAGCAGACGCAAACTCGCAGAGATTCGGTCGAAATTGTGCGATTTTGTGTCTGCTCGTGACGCGGTTAGCGCCACATCCCGTTGCGCTCGAGCTGTTCCAGCAGCCGGTTCACGCCGTCGTTGAATTCCGCCGCGGCCAGCTCGACGAGGGCGGGCTTGTCGCGCCGGCGCAGCGCCTCGATCAGCCGCCGGTGGGTTTCCACCGCCGCCTCGCCCCAGGCCGGGTCGGTGACATAGATCTGCGGCGGCATGTAGCGCGCCGCGTGCAGCAGGAACCATGCCAGCTTGATGCGGCCGGCTCCACGGTTGAGCAGGCGGTGGAAGGCGAACTCGGCGGCGCCGACGGTCGCGGGATCGCCCTCGACCACCGCGGTGGCCAGCGCCTCGTTGGCGCGTTCGAGCTCGTCGATCTGCTCGTCGGACAGCCGGTCGGCCGCGCTGGCGACCAGCTCCCTGGCGATGGTGGCCTGCAGCCAATAGATGTCGGCGACGTCCTGGCGGCTCAGCGGCTGCACCACGTACCCCCGCCGCGGCTCGAGGGTCACCATGCCCTCCCCGCGCAGGGTCAGCAGCGCCTCGCGCACCGGAGTGATGCTGACGCCGAGCCGGGCGGCGGTCTCGTCGAGCCGGATGAACGTCCCGGGGCGCAGTACCCCGGTCATGATCGCTTCGCGCAGGTGCCCGGCGACCTCGTCGGACAGCTGGGAACGACGGCTTCCTCCGCGGTTGCCGACACGTGCGGAAGCCGGTGCGTTCACGTGACCTCCGAGGACTTGTGTGGCGCGCGGTGAAGCAATAGTGTGACCCAAACAACAACAGATTTGATCAAATATAACGATTACTGCGTTCTCCAGCCAACGGGTTCACGCGAGATTTACGCCAGTCGGAACTGTCGAGAGGGCACGAAAACCTGTGACCAGTCAGCTGACCGCGACCACCGAGCAACCGTATTTGGCCCGCCGCCAGAACTGGACCAATCAGCTGGCGCGCCACGCGCTGATGCAGCCGGACGCCACCGCCTTGCGCTTCATGGGTCGCACCACGACGTGGGCGGAGTTCGACCACCGGGTGACCAGGTTCGCGGACGCCCTGAGTCGCCGCGGCGTCGGGTCCGGCGACCGGGTGATGATCCTGATGCTCAACCGGCCCGAGTTCGTCGAGGCGACCCTGGCCGCCAACCAGCTCGGCGCGATCGCGGTGCCGGTCAACTTCCGCCTGACCCCGCCGGAACTGGCGTTCCTGGTCCAGGACTGCGAAGCCGCGGTGATGGTCACCGAAACCGTGCTCGCCGACGTCGCCAAGGCCGTCCGCGACATCGCGCCCGCGCTGTCCACCGTGATCGTCGCGGGCGGGGCGACCGAGGACGGCGTGCTGGGTTATGAGGATCTGGTCCTCGAAGCGGGCGAGCCGCACCCACCGGTGGACATCCCCAATGACAGCCCGGCGCTGATCATGTACACCTCGGGCACCACCGGACGGCCCAAGGGCGCGGTGCTGACCCACACCAACCTGGCCGGCCAGGCGATGACCGGGATGTACACCACCAGCCCCGACATCAACGGCGACGTCGGGTTCATCGGGGTACCGCTGTTCCACATCGCCGGTATCGGCAACATCCTCGGTGGCCTGATTTTGGGCACCCCGACCGTCATCCACCCGCTCGGTGGCTTCGATCCCGGCCAGTTGCTCGACGTCCTCGAGGCCGAGCGGGTCACCGGCATCTTCCTGGTGCCCGCACAGTGGCAGGCCGTGTGCGCGGCGCAGAAAGCCAAGCCACGCGATATCCGGCTGCGGTCGCTGTCCTGGGGTGCCGCCCCGGCGTCGGACACCCTGCTGCGGGAGATGTCGGAGACCTTCCCGGACAGCAAGATCCTGGCCGCGTTCGGTCAGACCGAGATGTCGCCGGTGACGTGCATGCTGCTCGGCGACGACGCGATCCGGAAGCGCGGCTCGGTCGGCAAGGTGATTCCGACCGTCGCGGCGCGGGTCGTCGACGAGGACATGAATGACGTCCCGGTCGGCGAGGTCGGCGAAATCGTCTATCGCGCACCAACTCTCATGGCCGGCTATTGGAACAACCCACAAGCCACCGCCGAGGCCTTCGCCGGTGGCTGGTTCCACTCAGGTGATCTGGTCCGGATGGATTCCGACGGCTATGTCTGGGTTGTCGACCGCAAGAAGGACATGATCATCTCCGGTGGCGAGAACATCTACTGCGCCGAGGTCGAGAACGTGCTGGCCGCCCACCCGGCGATCGTCGAGGTGGCGGTCATCGGTCGGACCCATCCCCGGTGGGGCGAGGTACCGGTTGCGGTCGCAGCGATTTCGGCGCCCGAGCTACGGCTTGCCGAGCTCGACGAGTTCCTGACCGAACGGTTAGCCCGCTACAAGCATCCGAAAGCACTCGAAATCGTTGATGCGTTGCCGCGAAATCCGGCAGGCAAGGTGCTCAAGACCGAGTTGCGGATTCGTTTCAGTGCCGGCTCCGAAACGGATTTGGGCAGTGAAACGGGTTCGGAGCCAGCCGATCCCGGCTGACGGTCAAAGGCCTTACGGATGCGACAAAATTCGAGTAGTGGGGATGGAGGGTCAATAGTGCAGATGCGGTGCACCGCCCCTCGGCCATCGGGTACATTCCTGTGGTCCGCCTTACTACTCAGTAGTAGGGAGACGACAACCACTCACTGCGGACGGGGGCAAGGAGGGCATGTGCCAGTCGGACTGCCGCCACGGCGCGACCGACGCGGTCCCGTCATGTGGGTGATCCGGTGACGGCGACGACCACTGGCGTCGGTGGCTACCTCCAGGACAAGGCGCGCCCCGCGCTGACCGCCATCGGTGGCTTCTTCCGCATGTGCGTGCTCACCGCGAAGGCCACCACGAAGTGGCCGTTCGAGTGGCGAGAGTTCATCCTCCAGGGCTGGTTTCAGTTCCGCGTCACGTTCCTGCCGACGATTGCCGTCGCGGTTCCGAACACGATCCTGATCATCTTCACCATCAACATCCTGTTGGTGGAGTTCGGCGCCGCGGACGTTTCCGGTGCCGGTGCCGCGCTGGCCGCGGTGACCCAGCTCGGTCCGATCGTGACCGTGCTGGTGGTCGCCGGCGCCGGATCGACGGCCATCTGCGCCGACCTCGGCGCGCGCACCATTCGTGAGGAGATCGACGCGCTCGAGGTCCTCGGAATCGATCCGATCCACCGTCTGGTCCTGCCCCGCGTGGTCGCATCGACGTTCGTCGCGGTGTTGCTCAACGGCGCGGTCATCGCCGTCGGCCTGGTCGGCGGATTCATCTTCGGCGTGTACATGCAGAACATCTCCGCAGGCGCCTACGTCTCGACCCTCACACTCATCACCGGCCTGCCCGAGGTCATCATCTCGATCGTCAAGGCGCTGACCTTCGGACTGATCGCCGGGCTGGTCGGCTGCTACCGCGGCCTGACGGTGTCCGGTGGCTCGAAGGGTCTCGGTACGGCGGTGAACGAAACGCTGGTGCTTTCCGTGGTTGCTTTGTTCGCCGTCAACGTCGTCCTGACGACGATTGGCGTCCGCTTCGGAACGGGGCACTGACATGAGTACCGCAACAGTCCTGCGTGGCCGGTATCCCCGGGCCTATTCCACCGCCAGCAAGTGGGCGGCCGCCCCCGGCCGGTTCATGGATCGGGTCGGCGACGTCGCGTGGTTCACCGTCACCGCGGTCGGCCAGATCCCGCACGCGCTGCGCTACTACCGCCGCGCGACGCTGCGGCTGATCGCCGAAATCGGCATGGGCACCGGCGCGATGGCCGTCATCGGCGGCACCATCGCGATCGTCGGCTTCGTGACCCTGTCCGGTGGCTCACTGATCGCGATCCAGGGCTACGCGTCACTGGGCAACATCGGTGTGGAGGCCTTCACCGGTTTCGTCGCGGCGTTGGTGAACGTTCGCGTCGTCGCGCCGCTGGTGTCCGGACACGCACTGGCCGCGACGGTCGGCGCAGGCGCCACCGCCGAGCTGGGTGCCATGCGGATCAGCGAGGAGATCGACGCTCTCGAGGTGATGGGCATCAAGTCCATCAGCTATCTGGTGTCGACGCGCATCCTGGCCGGCATGGTCGTGATCATCCCGCTGTACGCGATGGCGCTGCTGCTGTCGTTCCTGGCCGCGCAGCTGACCACGACGGCGCTCTACGGCCAGTCGACCGGTACCTATGACCACTACTTCCGGACGTTCCTGCGCCCCGATGACGTGTTCTGGTCGTTCGTCGTCGCGATCATCATCGCGATGTTCGTGATGATCAACCACTGCTACTTCGGCTATAACGCCAGCGGCGGTCCGGTGGGCGTCGGTGAGGCCGTGGGGATCTCGATGCGGGCTTCGTTGGTTGCCGTCGCGACCGTGGTTCTGTTGGCCTCGTTGGCGCTGTACGGCACCGACCCGAACTTCAACTTGACGGTGTAGCGCCTATGACGCAGCCGTTGAACTCGTCGAGGCGCCCGCCGCTCAAGCTGGCGGGCGCGATCTTCCTGGTGTTGGCCGTCGTCCTGGTGGCGCTGATCTACCTCCAGTTCCGTGGCGACCTGACCCAGAAGACCACGCTCACCATGGTTTCCGATCGTGCCGGCCTGGTGATGGACCCCGGTTCGAAGGTCACCTACAACGGCGTGGAGATCGGCCGGGTCGCCAAGGTGACCTCCGCCGACCGCGACGGCAAGTCGGTCGCGGAGCTCACCCTCGAAGTCAACCCGCGCTACATCTCGCTCATCCCGGCCAACGTCGATGCGCAGATCAAGGCCAGCACGGTCTTCGGCAACAAGTACGTGTCGTTCACTAGCCCCAAAGATCCAGTCAAGACCCGGATTTCGAGCGCCGACGTAATCAAGACCTCCGGGGTCACCACCGAGTTCAACACGTTGTTCGAGACGGTCACCTCGATCTCGGAGAAGGTCGACCCGGTCAAGCTCAACCTGACGCTCAGCGCGGCCGCCGAGGCTTTGAACGGACTCGGCACCAAGTTCGGCCAGTCGATCGTCAACGGCAATGCCGTGCTCGATGACGTCAACCCGCAGATGCCGCAGATTCGCAGCAACATTCAACAGCTGTCCAACCTGGCCGACGTCTACACCAAGGCCAGCCCCGACCTGTGGGACTTCCTCGACCACGCGGTCACCACCGCCCGCACGCTCAACGAGCAGCAGAAGGATCTCGACGCCGCACTGCTCGCGTCGACCGGGTTCGGTAACACCGGTGCCGACATCTTCGAGCGCGGCGGGCCGTACTACGTGCGCGGCCAGGCCGACCTGATCCCCACCGCCCAATTGCTCGACACCTACAGCCCGCAGCTGTACTGCCAGATCAAGGGTGAGGCCGAGGCACTGCCAGATGCGTTGGCCGCCTTCGGTGGCAACGGCTATTCGCTGGACACCGTCACCGAATTCCTCGGCGCCCCCAACCCGTACGTCTATCCGGACAACCTGCCCAGGATCAACGGCCGCGGTGGTCCCGGCGGTGCACCGGGCTGCTGGCAGAAGATCGACCGCAACTTCTGGCCCGCGCCGCACCTGGTGGTCGACGATGGCGCTTCCATCGCTCCGTACAACCACTTCGAACTCGGTCAGCCCCTGCTCACCGAGTACGTGTGGGGTCGCCAAGTCGGGGAGAACACGATCAACCCATGAGAATCACCGGCACAGCAATCAAACTCGGGGCATTCTCCTTGGTGCTCCTGCTCTTCACGGCGATCATCGTCATCGTGTTCGGCCAATTCCGATTCGACCGAACCACCGCGTACACAGCCGAATTCAGCAATGCCAGTGGTTTGCGTGACGGCCAGTTCGTCCGCGCGGGCGGTGTCGAGGTCGGCAAGGTGTCCGACGTCAAGCTGATCGGCAACGGCGATCGAGTACAGGTGACGCTGAACGTCGACCGGACGCTGCCGCTGTATCAGTCGACCACCGCCCAGATCCGGTACCAGGACCTGATCGGCAACCGCTACGTCAACCTCGACCGGGGCACCGGCGAGGGCGCCGACCGGATTCTGCCCGCCGGTGGCTTCATCCCGATGTCGCGCACCCAGCCCGCGCTGGATCTCGACGCACTCATCGGCGGTTTCAAGCCGCTGTTCAAATCGCTGGACCCGCAGAAGGTCAACACCATCGCCTCGTCGCTGATCACCGTGTTCCAGGGGCAGGGCGGCACGATCAACGACATTCTGGACCAGACCGCCCAACTGACCTCCGCGCTGGCCGACCGCGACCAGGCGATCGGCGAGGTGATCACGAACCTGAACACGGTCCTGGACACCACCGTCAAGCATGAGAAGGACTTCGACCAGACCGTCAACAACTTCGAGGTGCTGATCACCGGGTTGCGGAACCGCGCCGACCCGCTCGCGCAGTCGACGGCCGATATCAGCAGTGCGGCAGGCACTCTGGGTGACCTGCTCGCCGACGACCGCCCGCAGTTGAAGGACACCATCGCCAAGTTGGAGACCATCCAGCAGCCGCTGGCCGACGGCCAGGACCGGCTCGACGACCTGCTGACCAAGCTGCCCGCCGCGGTCAAGATGATCGGCCGCGCCGGCGGTATCTACGGCGACTTCTTCAACTTCTATCTGTGTGACATCAACCTCAAGCTCAACGGCTTGCAACCCGGTGGCCCGGTCCGCACCGTGAAGATCACTCAGCAGCCCACGGGTAGGTGCACGCCGCAATGAGGACGCTAGAGACTCCCAACCGGATCAAGAACGGCCTGGCCGGCATCGTGATCCTGCTGCTTGTCGTCGCGGTGGGGCAGAGCTTCTCCGGAATCCCGCAGTTGTTCGCCCAGCCGACCTACTACGGCCAGTTCACCGATAGCGCCGGGCTCAACCCGGGCGACAAGGTGCGCATCGCCGGAATGGATGTCGGCGAAGTGAAGTCGTTGAAGATCGACGGCAACCACGTGCTGGTCGGTTTCAACCTGGGCCCGCGGCAGATCGGCACCGAGAGCCGCGTCGCGATCCGCACCGAAACCATCCTGGGCAAGCGGGTGCTCGAGATCGAGCCGCGCGGTAAGGACAAGCTGCAGGCGAGTGCGGTGCTGCCGGTCGGCCAGACCACCACGCCCTACCAGATCTACGACGCCGTCTTCGATGTCACGAAGGCCGCCGCGGGCTGGGATATCGACACCGTCAAGCGTTCGCTGAATGTGTTGTCCGAGACCGTCGATCAGACCTACCCGCACCTGAGCGCGGCACTGGACGGGGTGGCCCGGTTCTCCGACACCATCGGCAAGCGTGACGAGCAGTTCAAGCAGTTGCTGGCCAACGCCAACAAGGTGGCCGCGGTGCTGGGCAATCGCAGCGAGCAGATCAACAAGCTGGCGGTCAACGCCCAGACGCTGCTGGCCGCGGTCAACGAGCGCAGCTCCGAGATCGACTACCTGCTGGCCAACGTTTCTCAGCTCTCCGAGCAGTTCACCGGGTTCGTCAACGACAACCCGAACCTGAATCACGTTCTGGAACAGCTGAAGACGATCAGCGATGTGCTCGTCAAGCACAAGACCGATTTGTCCGACGTGCTGATCACCGCCTCGAAGTTCATGGGCGCCCTGGCCGAGGCCATCGGGTCGGGCCCGTACTTCAAGGTGCTGGTGGTCAACCTGTTGCCCTACCAGATCCTGCAGCCGTGGGTGGACGCCGCGTTCAAGAAGCGCGGCATCGACCCCGAGGAGTTCTGGCGCAACGCCGGTCTGCCGGCCTTCCGGTTCCCGGATCCCAACGGCCAGCGTCAGCCCAACGGTGCCCCGCCGCCGGCCCCGACGCCGCTGGAAGGCACGCCGGACCATCCGGGTCCCGCGGTCGGCCCCGGCTCGCCGTGCTCGTACACTCCGCCGCCGGACGGCATTCCGACAACCGGTAACCCGTTGCCGTGTGCCGCGCTGAGCCAGGGGCCATTCGGGGGACCCGGTTACCCGCCGGCAGACGTGCCGATTTCGGCACCCAACCCGGACGCGGGCTATCGCCCGGGTGTCCCGAGTGCGGCCTTCCCCGGCGAACTTTCGCCGGCGATCCAGGGTGTGCCCGCTCCGCCGCTGGCGCCCGGCCCGCCCGGGGCGCGGACCGTGCCGGTCGAGCCGACACCGGGACCGGCCACCGACATCCCCGGCATCGCTCCGCCGCCGAACGCGCTCATTGGGCCGATCCCGCCGCCGGGACCGGGTCCGCAGGTGCCGCCGGTCGGCGACCTGGCGCCCGTCGATCAGGGAGGGGGAGCCTAAATGTCGACCGTGTTCAACATCCGAAATCTGGGCGTGCCCAAGATGTCTCGGACCTCCGTCATCGTCGGCACCCTCGTGGTCATCGTCGCGCTCGTCGCGGCTCTGGTCGGCTACCAGCTGTACAAGAAGCTGACCACCAACACCGTGGTCGCCTACTTCCCGGAGGCTCTGGCGCTCTATCCCGGTGACCGCGTGCAGATCATGGGTGTGCAGGTCGGCAAGATCGAGAAGATCGAACCGGCCGGCGACAAGATGAAGGTCACCTTCAACTACCAGAACAAGTACAAGGTGCCCGCCGACGCCACCGCGACGATCCTCAACCCGAGCCTGGTCGCCTCCCGCGTGATCCAGCTGGCGCCGCCCTACAACGGCGGCCCGGTGATGGCCGACAACGCGGTGATCCCGATCGAGCGCACCCAGGTGCCGGTGGAGTGGGACGACCTGCGCAACCAGATCTCCGACATCGTCACCAAACTCGGACCGACACCCGAGCAGCCCAAGGGCCCGTTCGGTGACGTCCTGGAGTCCTTCGCCAACGGCCTCGAAGGCAAGGGCCAACAGATCAACACCACGTTCAAAGCGCTTTCGGACGCGGTGAGCGCGCTCAACGAGGGCCGCGGCGACTTCTTCGCCGTCCTCAAGAGCCTGGCGTTGTTCGTCAACGCGCTCAGCAAGAGCGATCAGCAGCTGGTCGCGCTCAACAACGACCTCGCCACGTTCACGAACTCGTTCGCCAACTCCGATCAGGAAGTGGCCAGGGCGGTCAAGGACATCGACACCCTGCTCACCACCGCGCGCAAGTTCGTCAACGACAACGGCTCGGTGCTGAGCAAGGACATCAACAACCTGTCCGAGGTCACCACCCAGGTCCTGCAGCCCGAGTCCCGCAACGGCCTGGAGACGGTGTTGCACGTCTACCCGAACCTGGCCGCGAACCTGCAGAACATCTACCACCCGACACATGGTGCGCTGGTGGCCATTCCGACCGTCGCCAGCTTCGCCAACCCGTTGCAGTTCATCTGCTCGGCGATCCAGTCCGGCAGCCGGCTCGGCTACCAGGATTCGGCGGAGATGTGCGCGCAGTATCTGGCGCCGATCATGGATGCGATCAAGTTCAACTTCCCGCCGTTCGGTGTCAACCAGTTCTCGACGGCCGAGATCCTGCCGAAGTACGTCGCCTACTCCGAGGAGCGGCTGCGGCCGCCGCCGGGGTACAAGGACACGACCGTGCCCGGCATCTGGTCGCGGGACACGTTGTTCTCGCACGGCAACCACGAGCAGGGCTGGATCGTGGCCCCCGGCATGCAGGGTGTCGACGTGCAGGCGTTCACCGCCAACATGCTGACCCCCGACTCGCTGGCCGCGCTGATGGGCGGACCCGATCCGGTCAGCTACCCGCCGGGCGGCCCGCGTGGTGGCGCACCGTCGAACTCCTATGACCAGCTCAACCCGCTGCCGCCGCCGTGGTATCCGGGCGCGATCCCGCCGCCACCGCCGGGGCCGAACGTGATCCCGGGTCCGCTGCCGGTGTCGCAGCAGATCAACGGCGGGGCACCGCCGCCCGCCGCACCGGCACCGGCCGCCCCCGCCCCCGCGGGTCCGCCGCTGCCCGCTGAGATGGGAGCCGGACAGTGAGCGCGGCCCTGAGCACCGCCCGCCGGTTCGGCTGGCGTGGGTTCGTGTTGCTGATGACGGCGTTGGTGCTGACGTCGTGCGGTTGGCGCGGTATCGCCAACGTCCCGATGCCGGGTGGTCCCGGCAGCGGCAAGGACAAGATGACGATCTACGTCCAGATGCCGGATACGTTGGCGCTCAACGTCAACAGCCGGGTTCGGGTGGCCGACGTCTTCGTCGGTTCGGTGCGTGCCATCGACCTGAGGAACTGGATCCCGACGCTGACGCTCGACCTCGAGCCCGGAGTCAAGTTGCCCGCCAACGCGATTGCGCGGATCGGGCAGACCAGCCTCCTGGGCACCCAGCACGTCGAGTTGGATCCGCCTGCGGATCCGTCGTCGGAGCCGCTGCGCAACGGAGCGACGATCCCGCTGAAGAACTCGCAGTCCTTCCCGACCACCGAACGCACGCTGGCCAGCATCGCCACCGTGCTGCGCGGCGGCGGCATCTCGAACCTGGAGGTCATCCAGACCGAGGTCGCCAACATTCTGGACGGCAATGCCGAGCAGATCCGCGACTTCCTCGGCAAGCTCGATACGTTCACCGATCAGCTCAACCAGCAGCGCGATGACCTCACCCGGGCCATCGACAAGACCAACGAGCTGCTGACGATCGTGGCCGCGCGCAACAACACGCTGGACCGGGTGCTGACCGAAATCCCGCCGCTGATCAAGTATTTCGCGGACTCCAGGGATCGGTTCACCGGTGCCGTCGAGGCGCTCGGCCGGTTCAGCCGGATCACCGACCAGACGTTGTCGCAGTCGCGCGCCGACTTCGACACCAACCTGGCGCTGCTGCAGCGGCCGCTGAAGCAGCTCGGCAGGGCGGCGCCGTACTTGATCGACTCGCTGAAGCTGGTCATCACGGCCCCGTACCCGATCGACAACATCCCGAAGGTGATCCGTGGCGACTACATCAACACGTCCGCGACCTTCGACCTCACGTTGAGCTCGCTCGACAACGCATTCCTCACCGGTACCGGTGTCTCCGGAATGCTGCGTGCGCTCGAGCAGGCCTGGGGCCGCGATCCGCAGACGATGATCCCGGACGTCCGGTTCACACCTCACCCGAACATGACCGACGGTGGCGGACCCTTTGTCGAGCGCGGCGAGTGAGGGGTGACGGCTAGATGTTGACCCGCTTCATCAAGACGCAGCTCGTCGTGTTCGGCGTGCTGACCGTGATCGCCCTGCTGGTGCTGGGCTGGTACTTCCTGCGCCTGCCCACGCTGGCCGGCATCGGTCAGTACGAGCTCAAGGCGGACCTGCCGTCCTCGGGCGGCCTGTACCGGACGGCGAACGTCACCTACCGGGGCATCACGATCGGCAAGGTCACCGATGTCCAGCCCACCGAGACCGGTGTCCGGGCGACGATGAGCATCAGCGACAAGTTCAAGATTCCGCTGGACTCCACCGCCAACGTCCACTCGGTGTCGGCGGTCGGCGAGCAGTACCTCGATCTGGTGTCCGACGGCAATCCCGGTCAGTACTTCGCGCCCGGGCAGACGATCACGAAGTCGACGGTGCCCGAGGAGATCGGCCCGGCCCTGGACGCCGCCAACAAGGGGCTCGCGGCGCTACCCGCCGACAAGATCCCGGTGCTGCTGAACGAGACGGCGCAGGCGGTGGGCGGTCTGGGCCCGGCGCTGCAACGGTTGGTCGACGGCACCCAGGCGATCGTGACCGATTTCAAGACGAACATCGCCGACGTCAACGACATCATCCAGAATTCGGCGCCGGTCATCGACAGCCAGGTGAACTCCTCGGACGCGATCCAGCGGTGGGCGGCCAACCTGAACACCATCACCTCGCAGACCGCGGCGCAGGATCAGGCGCTGCGCAGCGGGCTCAGCCAGGCCGCACCCACCGCCGATGCGGTGAACGCGGTGTTCAGTGACGTGCGCGAGGCGCTGCCGCAGACGCTGGCCAACCTCGAAATCGTGCTGGACATGCTCAAGCGCTATCACAAGGGCGTTGAGCAGTCGCTGGTGTTGCTTCCGCAGGGCGCGGCCGTCGCCCAGACGGTGTCGGCGCCGTACCCACGCCAGGCCGCGCTGGACTTCGGTCTGACCATCAACCAGCCGCCGCCGTGTCTGACCGGCTTCCTGCCGGCCAGCCAGTGGCGGGCGCCGGCCGACACCCGGCCGATGCCGGTGGAGAGCGGGCTGTACTGCAAGATCCCGAAGGACACCCCGTCCAACGTGGTCCGCGGTGCGCGTAACTTCCCCTGCGTCGACGTGCCGGGTAAGCGGGCCGCCACCCCGATGGAGTGCCGCAGCACCGAGCCCTACACCCCGCTGGGCAACAACCCCTGGTACGGCGACCCCAACCAGGTGCTGAACTGCCCGGCGCCCGGTGCTCGGTGCGATCAGCCGGTGAACCCCGGTACCGTGATACCGGCACCGACGATCAACAACGGGATGAACCCGTTGCCGGCCGATCTGCTGCCGGGCCCCACCCCGCCGATCAGTGACGACCTCAGTCCCCCCGGGACTGGCACCGTGCAGTGCAACGGCCAACAACCGAACCCCTGCACGTACACTCCGGCGGCAAGCAATACGGCCGTCTACAGCCCCTCCAGCGGGGAGTTGACCGGTCCTGACGGCGTGAAATACGACGTCAAGAATTCGAGCAGTACAGGAGACGACGGATGGAAGGAGATGCTGGCTCCGGCCGGCTGACCCCGCCGCCTACCACCGACGATGTCGTTGAGGAGTCGGTGAATCCGGACGCCGACGACATCGAGTCGCAGGCCACCACGGTCGAGGAGACCGAACCAGCTGACGGCACCGCCGCGCGCGGGTCGCGGCTGAGCGGGCGTCGCCTCGGCGTGGTGTGCGCGGCCTTGGTGATCGTGGGACTGCTCGTCGCCACCGGCGGATTCTTGGCGCTGCGCGCGCACCAGAAGAGCGTGGCCGCGGCGCGGGCCGAGACCGTCGCGCTGGCCGCCGCCAAGGACTGCGTGACCGCCACCCAGGCTCCGGACGCCACCGCGATGGCCGCCAGCCAGCAGAAGATCATCGAGTGTGCGACCGGCGACTTCGGCGCGCAGGCCAGCCTCTACAGCGGGCTGCTGGTCGACGCCTACCAGGCCGCCAATGTCCAGGTCCAGGTGTCGAACATGCGCGCGGCGGTCGAGCGGCACAACGACGACGGTTCGATGGACATTCTGGTGGCGGTGCGGGTCAAGGTGTCCAACACCCAGGCCCAGGACCAGGAGCAGGGCTATCGACTGCGGGTCAAGATGATGCCCGAGGACGGCACGTACAAGATCGCCAACCTCGACCAGGTGAGCAAGTGACAGTGGCGGTCCCCGACGTGGACTCCGGAGCCGAGGCCGACGCGGTCGAGGTGTCCGACTCGGCAGCCGGCGGGGTGCCCGCCGGCTGGTGGGCACGCGCCGCGGCGTTCGCCGTCGACGTCCTGTTCGGCGTCGGTGTGGTGATCACCTGCCTGCTGGTGGCGCAGTCGGCGTCGGTGTCGGGCATCGGTTGGCTGCGCTGGGGTGGCGCCGCGGCGGCCGGGGCGGTGTTCCTGGCGATCGCGGCGAACCGGCTGCTGCTTCCGTCGCTGACCGGGTGGAGCCTGGGCCGCTCGCTGACCGGCATCGTCGTCGTCAGCCGAGACGGCAGCCCGGTCGGCCCGTTCCGCCTGCTGCTCCGCGACCTGGCGCATCTGCTCGACACCGCGGCGCTGTTCCTCGGCTGGTTGTGGCCGCTGTGGGATTCCCGCGGCCGAACCTTCGCCGACTTCCTCACCCGCACCGAGGTCCGTCGCGTCGAGGGCGAGCGGCCCAACCGGCGCCGGCTGGCCGGCGTGCTGCTGGTGATCCTTGCGGCGCTGGCCGTGGGCGCTACCGCGCTGGCTTATCTGCGGGTCTATCGGCCGCAGCTCGCGATCGAGCAGGCCCAACAGCAGCTGGCGGTCGAGGGGCCGAAGATCGTCCAGCAGATGTTGAGCTACAACGTGGGGTCGATCGATGCCGACTTCGCCACCGCGCGCGGCCTGGTCACCGACGGCTACCGGCCGAAGCTCGTCGAGCAGCAGGACGCGGTGCGCAAGGCCGGGCCCGTCGACAACGACTACTGGGTGACCAACAGCGCGGTGCTGACCAACACCCGCGACCGCGCGGCGATGCTGCTGCTGATGCAGGGCCAACGCGGTGAGGCGCCCAATCAACGCCTGATCACCGCGACCGTCCGGGTGAACTTCGAGCGGTCCGCGAGTGGCCAGTGGCAGGTCGCCGAGCTTTCGGTGCTGGCCAAGCCGAACCCCGCCGGGGAGCCGAAGTGAGCCCCCGTCGCAAGGTCGAACCGGACAGCGTGGAGCTGTTCCGGCTGCCCGACCCGAAGCCGCGACGCTGGGTGCTTCCCGTGGTCGCGATCCTGGCGGCGGTGGCGATCGTCGCGGCCGTCACGGTCAGCACGCTGCTGCTGGTGAAACGGGAAACCCAGCGGCGCGACGCGGTCCGAAATGTGGCCGTGCTCAGCTTCGTTCGCGGTTTCGTCACGCATTACACGTCGATCGACCCGTTCCATGCCAACGACTACGCCGACAAGGTGCTCGCGCAGGGCACCGGACAGTTCGCAAAGCTGTACCAGGACAGGATGAATGAGGTCGTCATCCAGGTGGCCCGAGCCGAGCCGACCACGGGAACCGTCCAGGACCTGGGCATCGAACGCTGGAATCGCGATGGCAGCGCCGACGTCGTGGTCGCCGCCACCACGAAAACCAGGATGCCCGACGGCAAGACCATCGAAAGCGGAAGCCGGTGGGTCGTCACCGCGACGCAAGAAGGAGGTGCAGGAGGGCCGTGGAAGATCAGCAACCTGCTGCAGGTGATCTGACCGATACCGAAGCCGACGACGCGGTGGCAGACACCGAGACCACCTCCGACGAGGAATCCCCCGTTGAGGAGGAATCCGGCACTGACGAGCCGGCCGTCGAAGCGGCGCCTCGGCGCCCAAACTGGTTCAGCCGCAACAAGACCGGGATCGCGGTGGGGACCTCCGCTGCGCTGTTCGTCGCGGCTGGGGCGTTCGCCGGGGCCACCGCCGCGCCGTACCTGATGGATCGGGCCGCCGTCGACACCAAGCTGGTGATCGCCCGCACCGCCGCCGAGGCGATCACCACGCTGTGGACCTACACCCCCGACGATATGGACAAGCTGCCGGACCGTTCGGCGAAGTACCTCTCCGGCGACTTCCAGGATCAGTACCGCAAATACGTCGACGCGATCGTGCCGACCAACAAGCAGGCCAAGGTCACCAACAGCACCGAGGTCGTCGGCGCGGCCGTCGAATCGCTGAGCGGCTCGGAGGCCACCGCGATCGTCTACACGAACACCACGTCGAAGAGTCCGCTGAGCAAGGACATTCCGTCGACGAAGTACCTGTCCTACCGGGTGCAGCTGACCAGGGACGGATCGCACTGGTTGGTCACCAAGATGACGACAGTGACCTCGCTGGACCTCACCCCCAAGCTCTGAGGGATCACTAGAGTCGCGGGTATGCCCACCGTCCTGGTCACCGGTGCAGCCCGGGGAATCGGCAAGTCGATCGTGACTCATCTGGCCGCGGCGGGCTGGGATGTCGTCGGCGGGGTGCGCAACGCCGCCGACGCCGACGAGCTGTCGCGACTGCCACGGGTCAGTGCGGTCGTCCTCGATGTCACCGACGACGCTGCGGTCGCCGCGCTGCCCGAGGTGCTGCCCAGCCGACTCGACGCGGTGGTGAACAACGCGGGCATCGCGGTCAGCGGACCGCTGGAAGCGCTGACCTCCGACGAGATCCGCCGCCAGCTGGATGTCAACGTCGTCGGCCAACTCGCCGTCACCCGGGCGGTACTGCCGCTGCTGCGTGAATCGCGCGGCCGAATCGTGTTCATTTCCAGTGTGAATGGCAAGTTGTCGGCCCCGATGCTTGGCGCGTACAGCGCGTCGAAGTTCGCGCTCGAGGCCGCCGCCGATGCGCTGCGGGTCGAGCTGCGCACCTGGGGCATCGCGGTCAGTGTGGTGGAACCGGCGCAGACCGACACCGACCTGTGGCGGCAAGCCGGTCAGGCGGTCGACGACATGGAGGCGGCGATGACCCCGCGGCACCGCGCGTTGTACAGCAAACACGTTACGGGGATGCGGAAGTCGATTCCGATGTCGCAGCGCTTGGCGGTCGCTCCGGAGAAGGTCGCCAACGTGGTACTCGAGGCGCTCACCGCGCGTAAGCCCCGGGCGCGCTACCCGGTCGGGGTGGGTCCCGCGCTGCAGGTGGCGCTGGTGCCCAAGCTGCCCACCCGCGTGCGCGACGCGGTGCTGGGCAGGTTGCTCGGACAACCCTGACTTTCAAGCGATTTCGGCGCGAAAACGTTCGCTGAGCGACGGTTTTCGCCCCGAAATCGCATCAGTTGAAGCCGAGCCAGGCCGGCAGGGCGCGCTCGCGGGAGTCACAGAGCACGGCCATCGTGTCGCACGAGCCTCTGGGCACGCCGGCACCTGCCCACATGCCGCCGGTATCGCGGCGCAGCACGATGGCCGACGAGCCACCGCCGTCGAGCAGGATCGCGGTGTCACTGCCCAGTCCCCGGAACAGATCCTGGATCTGATCCGGGGTGTAGCTGCCGCCCTGGAAGACGTACATCTCGTCCTTGTCCCTGGCGTAGGCCAACGCGGTGCGGGCCGCGCTGGGGCCGCCGTCGTTCATCTGCCCGGTGTCGCCCGGCGCCAGCAGCTTGAGCCCGCTGACGGCGGCGAACCGGGTGCCCTTGTCCAGGAGTCCGTGGATCACCGGCGACGCGGCGTCGTAGTCGTCGCGCGACTTGGGGGTCACCACGAACGGTGCGCCCGCGACCGGAAGGATCATCGTGGTCAGCGCGGTCCACACCTCGTCACCGCCGGACAGTGCCTGCTTGCCCGCATAGGCGATGGTCCCGGTGACCGCGGCGTTGGCGCGGCCCTGGCCCTGGGTGTTGTCGACGTAGGCGCCCAGCGGGGAACTGCAGCCGGTGGACTTCCACGAACCCGCCTGCTGCCCGCGGACATCGAAGAAGTTCGCATTGATGGCGATCGTCGGCTGCCCGAGCGCCTGCCACGCCTGGATCGGGGAGTAGACCTCCGACGCCTGCACCAGCCCCTCGCGGGTCCGGGCCCCCGGAGTCCGCTCACAGCGGGACTGGTGCCCGGTGTGGGTGTCGACCAGGAGGCGCGGCGTCAAGCGTTGTGAGGCGGCCTTGATGATCATCAGGTGGCCGCCGTTGGTCAGCTCATACCAATTGCCCGCAGCGTTGAGCATGGGGGCGGGAAAGCCGCTCCCGAAGTTGTAGACGAGGTAGCTGCCCCGCGTGGTGGCGATGGCCTGGGCTAATTGTCCGCGGCCGTCGGCCGACGCCACGGGCATGCCGATGGTGGCGGCGAGCGTCAGGCAACTGACCGCGGCCATACTGCCCGCGGCCAGGCGACGCAGCAGTGCGGCGACGGTTGGCACAGTTGCCCTTTCATGACGGCGAAGCTTCTACGGCACGTACACCATCATTCTCAGCAACCACACAGTCAACTTTGGTAACAGTCCGGCAGCGGTTCGGCACCGGCGTCGTCACGACCAGGGCCGAACGTTTGCTGACCGGCAAATTTTGTCGACGGACGGTTATCCGCGCTGCGGGTGGGGAACTACTGATTCGCGCGGCGCCCGCCCGGGCCCGCCGAAACACGAGGAGCAGCAATGATCGGAACGATTCTCGGAGCCATCGTCGTCGGCCTGATCGTCGGCGCGTTGGCGCGGCTGGCTATGCCCGGTAAGCAGAACATCGGCGTCATCATGACGATCCTGCTCGGTGCGGTGGGATCCTTCCTGGGATCGTGGATCACCTACCAGGTCGGATACTCGAACTCTAACGGCGGGTTCGCGATCATCCCGTTCCTGGTCGGCATCGTCGTCGCCGCCGTGCTGATCGCGATCTACGTCGCAATCACCGGACGCAGCAACCGAGTTCACCACTAGATGGTCAGCGGCCCGGCGGCGCCAGGCGGTACACCGCACCGGCATAGTCGTCGGTGATGTACACGGCGCCGTCCGGGCCGACCACGGCGGCCACCGGGCGGCCCCAGCGCGAACCATCCTGGTCTTGGAAACCCCCGACCAGGGTCTGCTGATCGCCCAAAGTGCCGTCGTCCCAACTGAAGAACGAGACCTCCGGCGCCCTGGGTGGGGTGCGGTTCCATGAGCCGTGTACCCCCACCAGGGCGCCGGAGTCGTACGGCGCAGGCAGTTGCGCATCGGTGAAGCTCAACCCCAGCGGGGCCGAATGTGCGCCGAGGGTCTGCTCCACCGGCGGCAGCGCCGCGCAGTCCAACCTGCTGCCGTCGGCGTTGGTCTGGACGTCACGCACGAACGCCGGGTGCGTGTCGACATCGGGATTGCAATAGGGCCAACCCAGTTCGCGACCAGGCGTCAGCCGCGCGATCGATTCCGGTGGGTGGTCGTTGACGTAGTCGGTGACCCTGGCGTACGACCGGCCGGGCCGCGGGTCGGCGACCTGATCGCGGTTGTTCACCGCGGTCCACACCGATCCGTCGGCCGCGACCGCCAGTCCGGTCCCGTTGCGCACGCCAGTGGCGAACGGGACCGGTGAGCCGCCGCCAGGCGGAATGCGCATGATCGTCGCCCGCGGCGGCTCGGCCGTCCGGTCGTCGGCGGTGATGTTCCCGGTCGAGCCGATGGAGAAGTACACCGCGCCGTCGTGGCCCACCGCCACGCTCTTGAGCGCATGCGCATACGCGCCACCGAGTTCCGGACTGCGCGCATCGGGCAGCCCGCCCGCGACCACACGCCGAGCCTCTGCGCGGGCCCCGCGGTAGTCGAACGCGGCGACCTCGTCGCTCTCGGCCACATACAGCGTGTCGCCGTCGAAGGCGAGGCCGTGCGGCTGGTCGAGGCCGTCGAGCAGCACCGAGGGCGTAGTCTCCGGCTCTGCGGGATCGATCCGGACCACCCGGCCCGCCGACGGGACCGAGACCAACAGCATTCCGTCGGGTGCCCAGGCGGCCAACCGGGCCCGCGGCAACCTGGCCCACACCGACATGGTCCACCCCCGTGGCACCAGCGCGTGGCGCGCAGTATCGAAGGGTGCGCCGGCCATTCCGGCCGGGACAGCGACGGTCACCGGTGTGAGGCCGGTGGGGGTCGAGGCCGAGGGAGCCGGTCCGTCTGGCGGCGCGGGCTGGCCGCACGCCGCCGTCAGCAGCGCCGCGCCGGCGCAGGCGACCTTAACCCGCCAACCCGGCATGCATCTCCCACACGAGGATCTCGGATGGCTCGGTGGCGGTAACCCGCTGGCCGCCCGCAGCGGTGAACCGCACCGCGTCACCTTCGCGCAACTCGCCGGCACCCTCCAGCGTGACCGACCCGCGCGGGACGAACAGGTGCAGGTATGGCGCCTCCGGCAGTTCGACAACCTCGCCGTACTGCAACCGGGCCCCGTGCAGGGCGGCATACCGGTTCCGGATCGCGATCGCGGTCTGGTCCTTGTGTTCGGGCATCCCGGAGGCGATCGTCACCAGCCCACCGCGCAGCAATTCGTCGTCGATCTCCAGCTGCTGATAGCCGGGGTCGATGCCGGACTCGTCGGGCACCACCCACATCTGGACGAAATGCACTGGTTCGCTATGACTTTCGGACCCAGTGAGGGTCCACGAGTCGTTCTTCTCGGAGTGCAGAATGCCGCTGCCCGCCGACATTCGTTGGGCCAGACCGGGATAGATCACGCCGGAGTTTCCGGTGGAGTCCTGGTGGACGAGTGATCCCTGCAGCACCCAGGTGACGATTTCCATGTCCCGGTGCGGGTGGGTGTCAAAGCCGGTACCCGGTGCCACCACGTCGTCGTTGTTGACCAGCAGCAGACCGTGGTGGGTGTTCTGGGAGTCGTAGTGATGCCCGAACGAGAACGAGTGCTTCGAGTCCAGCCAGTCGATCTTTGTCGCAGCGCGGTCGGCGGCACGTCTGATGTCGACGGTTGCGGCCATGTCATCACCCCTCGGGTCCTTGTCAGCCTAGGTGGCCGACACTGCACCGGACAACATAGATGACGTGTCATGTATTCCGGTAGGGTGGGTGCATGGCCTCGCGCTGGTTGACCGCCGACCAACAGCGGATCTGGCGTAACTACCTGGCGTTGACCGGTCGGCTCCAGGCCGCGATGAATCGGCAACTGCAAGCCCGGTGCGGACTGTCGTTGGCCGATTACGAAGTGCTGGTGGTGCTTTCCGAACGTGGTGGACTGCGGGTCCTCGAACTCGCCGCTGAGCTGGGCTGGGAGCAGAGCAGGCTCTCCCATCAGCTCGCACGGATGCGGACCCGTGGCCTGATCGTGCGCCACGGAAGTGAGCAGGACCGCCGAGGTGCCACCGTCGACATCACCACCGCCGGAGGCGAGGCACTGGCCGCGGCCGCGCCCGATCACGCCGCGCTGGTGCGCTCGGTGCTGTTCGAATCGCCGACCGCGGCGCAGCTGCGCGGCTTCGACGCGGTGATCGCCGCGGCCCTGGACCGTCTCGACGGTTTCGTCTGACGAAACGCAATTCGCCGCCACGGCGACCCGTGGCGGCGAATTGGCCTCGTCGAGTATCAGCCGGCCATGAACATGTTGTAGGCCGATTCCAGGTCCGCGGGCAGCACCGTCACGTTGCACTGGCGCTGGGTGTCACCGATCGGCGCCAGGATCCCGCGCAGGTCGTAGTACTCACCGGGATTGGCGGTGAAGTATCCACGCACATTGGCTTCCGCCTCCGGGCGGGGCTGGCCGTAGGCCGCCGTCAGCACCTGCTTGGCGCCGGGATGGCCGGCCAGGTACTGGTTCGCCGAGCCGGTCACCGAGCTGACGGTGTTGGCCACTCCGGCACTGCTGCAATCCGGGGCCGCCGAGGCCATCGGCGCGGCCAGCGTGGCTGCCGCCATGCCCGCCATGAGCACACCGGCACCCACGGCAGCGATCTTCTTGCTCGACGCGATACCGCTGAACTTCATCATCACTTCTCTCCCGATCATTGGTTTCCCCCGTCCTGAAACCCAAAGTACCCATGAGGTTTTGCAGCAAACGCGTGTTCTGCGAGCGGGATTCGTCGAATCGCGAAGTGTTACAGGGCAACCCGGTGAGATGGCTCTCAATTCGGACGATTCGGTTCGGGGCGCCCTCGGTGTGTTCTGAGAAGCCTTAATCGCGGCGAGATTCTCTTAAATGATCGTGATAACTGCTGTTATGGAACTGTGATGCCGGCAAAAGTGGCGCGGGCGTCAAGTGTGAAATGCATTGCAGAATCGGCGTAAAGACTCCGCAGACGCATACCGGTCGGACGGATGGGGTAGAGGGCACTACGAGGTGCAAACCCCGCGCCGGACCGAAATCCCGTCAACGCATTAGGGGAGAAACCCAATGACTCACGCAGATACCACCACCGTGCTCGCCCAGCTGCGAGCGATTCTCGACCTGACCAACACCGAGATCCAGATCGCCGAAACCCGGGTGGCGCAGGCCCGTACCGATGCGGTGCGTACCGAGCTCACCCAGAACGCGGCGAATGGCCGCGAGCGGGCCGAGGCCATCGAAAGCGCCATCCGCGACCTCGGCGGATACCCGGACGTCATCGGCCCGTTCCTCGGGCGGGCCGCCGCGGCCGTCAAGGCGCTCACCGAGCAGGCACAGCCGTTCGACGAGGCCCTGCTGGGCGACCTCGCCCTCGAAGGCCAGCTGCTTGACCGCGCCCGGTATCTCAAGGCGCTGGCCGTGGCGACCAAGCAACCCGAGGTCGAAAGCCTGGCCAACCGGCTGATCACGGCGCACTCCGCGACCGTCGACTGGCTGACCACCGTGCTGGCCGAGGATGCTCTCGGCGGGCCGGCCGCCCTGCGGCGCACCCCGCTGCAGATTCTGACCGGTCTGACGGTGCGGGTGGCGAACTGGCCGGTCATCTCGTCGGTGCGCGGCATCGATCGGGCGCTGGAGGCGCTGCGCAACACCCGCCCGGCCGTGGACGAGCTGGTCAGCCGCGGCGCGTACGCCGGTGAGGTGGCGGTCAAGGCCGCGACCGGGGCCCGTGACGCCGCACTGGAGACCGCCGAGAAGGTCGCCCGTCGCGAAGGCGCCGACGGCGCCGCGGACGCACTGCACGCGCTGCGTAGCTCCACCGGCGTGCTGAGCTCGGAGGAGTTGCCGATCGCCGGTTATGACGAGCTCAACCTCACCGAGGCCGTCGCTGCGGTGAAGGATCTCGACGACCCCAGCGACCTGCGGGCGATCATCGCCTACGAAGAGGCGAACAAGAATCGTCAGAGGCTGGTCTCGGCTGCCCAGACCCGCGTGGCGGCGATCGCCCAGGAGATCGTCGGTATCGACTGACCTGGTGCGATGCGTCGACCGACGTGAAGGCCAGCGGTGATAGTTGCCGGTCGTTGCTTCTGACGCCCGTCTGCGGAACTCGCATGGCGGGGGAAGGAGAACCCGCCGACGATCGGCGACTACACCGAGGGGTGCAAGACATCGCCGAAGGGCACACTTGGAGTCCAAGGTTGGCCGCGGCAGGTCGAAGAACTGCGAAAAGCATTGGGAGAGGATTACTTCAGCGGACTCACGGTCAACGACGTCGCACCCGAGGAGATCGACTGCGCGTCAATGCGGCGCGGCCCAGCGGTATTGCTGACACCACCCGCGTCGCCGCCCACTCGCCCACAATGGAGTCAGTTGGCCGGCGTCCAAGTTGACAGGGCCAACGCGGTGAGCGCGTCAGCGGTGTGGTCGCAGTAGGACTGCTCGTCTACGAGGCCGATCGTCAGCGCGCGAATCGCCGTGCTGGCGAGTAAGAAGTCGAACACCGCGTTGGCCCGCGCTACCAGCGCCTCCGGCGCCAACCCGGTGAGATAGCCGCTGAGTAGCTCGGTCAACAGTGCCCGCGCATCATTTTCGGAGCGCTCGACCAGCCGCGCAAACAGGGCAGCGTCGTGTTGGTAGGCGGTGAGCAAGCCTGGTATCGCCGCGCGGGTCACCGGGTCGGCGAACCGATGCAGGAATCGCGCTGTCCACAAGCGCACATCGGTCCATAGGTCTCCGCTAGCCCGAGGCATTTCAGTAGGTTCGACCTCGCTGAAGGCGGCATCCTCGATGAGAGCCTCTCGGCGGGGCCAACGACGGTAGATGGTGGGGGCGCCGACCCCTGCGCGGCGGGCGATCGCGACGATGGTCGTGGCTTGAAATCCCTCGGTGACGAGCAACTCGCGCGTCGCGTTGAGGACGTCGATATCTTTCTGTGGGTCGCGCGGGCGACCGGCCGTGGGCTGGGCGGTCATCCGGAAACAGTACCCTAGTCCCTAGGTTACGTTACGTGGTATAACCTAATCAAATACGCTCCCGCGCTTCGGTGGGCAGAAGTGCAAGGACGCCGATCGGAAAGGACAGAGCTGCATTGATCGACTCCACAATGCTCCGGGGATTCGACGCCACCGACCCCGATGTCTATGAGAGAGGCGTACCGCATCGAGAGTTCGCTGCCCTGCGCGCCTCGGCGCCGATCTGGTGGAACGAACAATCCCCGACCGTCGGGGGATTCCCCGATCACGGCTTCTGGGTGGTGTCGAAGCACCGTGACGTTCGCGACGTCTCACGGCGCTCAGATGTGTTCTCCAGCAACTTGAACGGGTCAATTCCTCGACTGGCGGACGACACCGGTCCCGAGGAGCTGGAATTGTCGAAACTTGCGTTGATCAGTCGCGATGCGCCTGAACACACCAAGCTCCGCGGCTTGGTGTCCAGGCTGTTCACCCCGCGTGCGATCGAGGGTCTTAAGCAGGCGCTCGAGCGGCGGGCCGAACGGATCGTGCAGGCGGCGCTCGACAGCGGTAGTGGTGAATTCGTTCAAGAGATCGCAAGTGAGCTGCCGATGGAAGCCATCGCAGATCTACTCGGTGTGCCACCAGAGGATCGCACCAAGCTCTTCGACTGGAGTAACCAGATGATGGGCTACGACGACGAGGACTTCACGCAGGACCCGCGCACTGCGGCGGCTGAAGTCCTTGGATATTCCTACCAATTGGCCGAGGAGCGCCGCACCAACCCGATGGACGACATCGTGTCCCGTTTGGTGAACGCCGACATCGACGGCGAGGCGCTGACACCAGAGCAATTTGGCTTCTTCGTGGTCATGTTATCGGTCGCGGGTAACGAAACAACCCGCAACGCGACCACCTTGGGGATGATCGCATTCCTCGAGAATCCAGATCAGTGGGAACTGTTCAAGCGCTCGCGACCGGGGACGACTGCGGATGAGATCGTCCGGTACGCCTCCCCGCTGATCTGCCAGCAGCGCACGGCACGCGTAAACACCGAGATTAACGGTACGCCCATCGCCGCGGGTGAGCGCATCGTGTTGCTGTATGCGTCGGCGAACTTCGACGAGGACGTCTTCGCCGACCCAATGAGATTCGACATCACTCGTAATCCCAACCCGCACTTGGCATTCGGTGGCACCGGTGCCCACTATTGTCTCGGGGCAAATCTGGCACGCATGGAGCTGGACCTCATTTTCGGCAAGATCGCGGACAAGATGCCCGACATCACAGCCCTCGGGAATCCGACGCGTTTCCGTTCGGGGTGGATCAACGGCGTCAAACGTTGGCGTGCCGACTACCGCGGACCCACGGTCTCACACAGCTGAACCCACCAAACCGAAAGGGCGAAACATGCCATCTAAAAGCGACATCGAGAATGTAGTCAAAGCATACGTCGACCGCGTGGCGCAGCACGATCCGGAGAAGGTTGCCGACCTCTTCGCTCCGAACGCGACCGTTGAGGACCCAGTCGGTACCGAACTCAAGGCCGACCGCCAAGCCATCGTCGACTTCTTCGCTGTCATCGCCAACATGGAGGAGACCACGACCGGCTTGATGTGGACCGCGGTGGCCGCCGACACCGCCGTGTTCCAGTTCAAACTGCGTGGGGCGAGCGACGGTCGGGGTTATCAAGTGACGCCTATCGACATCATGACCTTCGATGAGGACGCCAAGATCCTGACCATGCGCGCGGTGTGGGATCCGGCGACCGACGTCGAATTGTTCTAGCCGTATCCAACAGTCAGCACGGGTCACGGTGCGGGTCGAAACGGCAGGATCGCACCGCAGGCACCGGTCCGTCCGTGCGATGGCGGGTCGACGCGGGTAACTGGCAGATCCGGCTAGCCCCGGTTGGCGTTGCGTGGGGCTTGCCCATCCGTTCCGCTCTGCCAGCAGCCGCTGATACCTCTGAGGCCAATGCCGCTGGGACAACTGATGAATGGCGGAAAACACTGGCCACGAAACCGACAAGTAAGGAGCTAAATTGCGGTTCTCCTACGCCGAGGCGATGACCGACCCAACGTTCTATGTGCACTTGGCGCGCGCCGCGGAAGCGGCTGGTTACACCAGCATGACGGTGCCGGACGGCATCGCCTACCCATACGAGTCGAATTCGACCTACCCCTATACCCCTGACGGGGATCGAAGGTTCCTCGAAGGCAAAGCGTTCATTGAAACGTTCGTGCTCACCGCTGCGCTGGGCGCGGTGACGTCAACGCTGCGTTTCACTACGTTCGTAGTGAAACTGCCCATCCGGCCGCCAGCCCTCGTAGCCAAGCAGGCAAGTTCGCTGGCGGCGCTGACCGGAAACCGGCTGGGGCTTGGTGTCGGGATCAGTCCCTGGCCGGAGGACTTTGACATCATGGGAGTGCCGTTCGCTAAGCGCGGTGCGCGCATGGACGAATGCATCGCTGTCCTGCAAGGTCTGACGAGCGGGGACTATTTCGAGTTCCACGGCGAGTTCTACGATGTCCCCAAAATCAAGATGGCACCGGCGCCCACCGAGCCGATCCCGATTCTGGTTGGCGGGCATGCTGATGCGGCGCTTCGCCGCGCCGCTCGGGCGGATGGCTGGATGCACGGCGGCGGCGACCCTGCGGATCTCGACCGGCTTCTGAAGCGGCTTAACACATTCCGCGATGAAGAAGGCCGCGAAGGACCGTTTGAGATCCACGTCATGTCAGCTGACGCTTTCACCGTCGACGGCGTCAAACGTCTTGAGGACAAGGGCGTCACCGATGTCATCGTCGGCTTTCGTTGGCCGTACATCCTCGGGCCGGACACTGAGCCCTTGGACACGAAAATCCGCAACCTGGAGACTTTCGCCGAGAAAGTGATCGAGAAGGTCAATCGTTGATGCTGCGCGCGAAGAGCACACCGGGTATTCGGCCGAGCATCCTCCGCGGGTCGGGCCGAGCGTTTTGCTGCCAAGCACCGCATCGGTGCGTGCATCGTAGCTACGCCGAACCGGGTGAATAAGGTGCTGTCCGAGGCCAACACAGCCGCCCATATCGGGGCGTTGCCCCTCACCGTCGCGAATCCGGGCTGCTGACATGGCGGCGGATCTTGACGGCAAGCGGATTCTGGTCACCGGGGGAGCCACCGGCATCGGTGCGGCCGCGGTCACAGTACTCGCCGCAGCGGGAGCGCGCATCGCAGCCACATATCACCACACCCCGCCGCCCCCCGAACCGGAGGTGGTGTGGCTGCAGTGCGAGGCCACCGACTCGTCGTCGGTCGACACCACGGTTGGGCGGGCGGTCGACGCACTCGGTGGCCTCGATGTGCTCGTCGCGGCGGCGGGGCTCTGGCATCCTGGCGTGCCCGGCGACATCGTTGCCACCGACGTGCGGTCAGTGATGGATGTCAACTTCACGTCCACGGTGCTTACCAATCAAGCGGCCGCAGCCGTGATGAACGGCGGTCGAATCATCAACTTCGGGTCGAGTGAAGCAGTGCGTGGAAGTCCGATGTCGGCGGTCTACGCGGCGTCCAAGGCCGCCGTTGCATCGTGGACTCGCTCGGCCGCCAAGACCTGGGCTAGCCGGGGAATTACCGTCAATGCCCTCGCCCCGGGAGTGGAAACACCAGGGGCGCAACGACTTCGAGACTTTGTTGGGCCAGACCTACAGCCGCTGATCGACCAGCAACTCGCCGCGTCCATCCCGCTGGGCGGCAGGCTGGGCAACCCGATCACAGACCTCGGCCCGATGCTGGTGTTCTTGGCCGGCGACGGGGCCCGTTTCATTACCGGCCAGCTCATCGCCGTGGACGGTGGGCTGATGATGCTGGGGGCCTGACCATCGCAGCACCGCAGCCACTGAGACGCCGAATTGAACCGCCGGATGACCTGAGGGGAATGTAATGGACTGTGCCAAAGCGGCCCGATCACACTGCGCACCAGCATCACTCCGCGGAGGACTGCTTGCCGACGTTGTCGCGGGTGCTGTGGTCGGCGACGGTGAAGACATCAACACCATCCGGAGTGGCCGGCCATGGCGATGACCGTCTTGCGTTTCAATTTCGCCGCACCCCAAGATGACCCGGCCACGCGTCGCGACCGTATCCAGGCAGCTCTCGAGCTGAGCACCTGGCTGGAAACCCGCGGTGTTGACGCAATCAGCGTTGACGAGCATCACCAGAGCGGCCACGGTTGGAGCTGCAACCCCATCCTCACCGCGGCGGTGTTCCTGGCCCGAACAACGCGGCTTATCGCCAGCGTGGACTGCGCGCTTGGGCCGCTATGGCATCCCGTGCGCCTGGCAGAGGACATTTCTCTGGTCGATACCATCAGCGGTGGCCGGTTGATTGTCACGGTCGGTCTGGGCTATCGGCCAGTCGAATATGAACTATTCGGAACACCATTCGAGCACCGCGGGCAGTTGATGGATGAGCTCCTGACGACAATGATGTCGCTGTGGTCGTCGTCAAACGAATCGGCATTGACGCCGGGGCCATTCACGCGCCCACATCCGATGGTGTTCGTCGGCGGCAGCGTTCGCGCCACCGCCGAACGGGCTGCGCGGTTCGGGCTGCCCCTCAACCTGCCGAGCCACCGACCCGACCTCGCCGACTACTACCGTGACCTGTGCGCCGGGTTCGGTCACACGCCGACCGTGGTCATGCCGCCCGCACACAGCCGCGGCATGGTGTTCCTGCACGAGGACCCCGACGAGGCTTGGGCGGAGTTGGGTCAGCACTACCTGTGGGAGGCCACGGTTTATTCAGGGTGGGGCGGGGGTCGGGCGCACTCATTCATGCACGGTAGTGAGTCGATCGAGACGGTCAACGACGTCCGAGCAGCGGGACGCTACCGCTTTATGACACCGGACCAGTTAGTTGCGGATATCGAACGCAATCCGGGCGATCCGGTCGTGCTGCATCCCCTTGTTGGTGCTATGCCGATCGACGAGGCCTGGCGCTCAGTACGGCTGCTGACCGACAAGGTCTTGCCGGCGCTGCAGAACAACCAGCAGTCTCAACGCCCGCATGGCCCCCAGGGCCTGCGGGCATAGACGTAGGAAGAGTTGATCGCAGCCCATGGATCGGCTTGGCATCGAGTGTCTCAGTGTATTCGGCTTGCCGCCAGCCGATTTGGTCGACCTCGCGGCAGACCTTGGGTGCGGCCATGTCTCTATGTTCATGCACGGACTGCCCTTTGTTCCGTCGCTCGGCTATCCACCGTTCTCGATAACAGATGACATCGCCCTGAGAAAGAACCTCATGGCGGCCACCCAACAACGGGGCGTCAGAATCTCGATGGCTGACGGGTTCTTGGTCCTGCCCGGCGCCGACATGCACAGCTTCGGTGCCGAGCTGGACGTAGTGGCCGAACTCGGCGTGCCTCGGATCAACGCGGTGAGCCTCGAACCTGATCGCCGCCACGCGTTCGATCAGATCGGTGCCCTGGCGGAGGAGGCCGCGGAGCGCGGGATCGGTACGTTGATCGAAGCGGTGCCAGGCCTCGCCGTGGGCGATTTGCCTACGGCACGAGCGGCGGTGGACTACATCGCGCGCGATGACGTCTCGTTGCTCATCGACACCATGCACCTGGTGCGTTCTGGTTCTACCGCAGCCGACCTCGCCGCCATCGACCCCAACATGATCGGATATGCGCAACTCAACGACACCACCCTGCAGCCACGCGGTGAGAATTATGCGCAAGAAGCCATGTACGAGCGCCTGGTTCCCGGGGAAGGCGAGTTGCCGCTGGCTGAGATCCTGGCTGCCCTTCCCGACCACATCGTCATCGGGCTTGAAGTACCGCAGCGATCACTCGCGCTGGCGGGCGTGCCCCCCGTAGACCGTCTTCGTCCCTGTGTCGAGGCGGCGCGCTCTTTGCTGAACTCGCCCTGGCCGAAAGAGCCGACTATGGGGCGACCGTCTGCGGGAGACTGAGGAGTTGGCACAGCCGACGTCACCTCGGGGTGTCCCGGCCGTCCGACCCGAAACCGCGAGGGCACGTGGTAGCGCTGCGCGCTGATATGTACGGCCGCGATCGCCCAGGAGATGGCCGGAATCGACTAAGCCCGACCCGGTCGGCGCGCCGTAGCCGATGATAGTGAGGTGTCCGAACATCGGAGCCGCAAAGTCGCCATCATCGGGGCCGGCAGCGTCGGTACCGCGATCGCCTACGCCTGCCTGATTCGTGGATCGGCGGGCGCTTTGGCGCTCTATGACATGAACGAGAAAAAGGTGCGCGCCGAGGTACTCGACCTCAACCACGGCAGCCAGTTCGTCCCGCATTGCACGGTCTCGGGTTCCGACCAGCTCGACATCACCGCGGGCTCCGCGATCGTCGTCATCACGGCAGGAGCCAAACAGCATCCCGGACAGAGCCGGCTGGACCTGGCCGCGACCAACGTCGCGATGGTCCACGAGCTCATACCACAATTGCTGAAGCTGTCGCCGAACGCGGTGATCATCCTCGTCACCAACCCCGTCGACGTCGTCACCTATGCCGCCGCCCGCGCCGTCGATCTACCGCCTGGACGCATCTTCGGCTCCGGAACTGTGTTGGATAGCAGCCGGTTTCGCTATTTGATCGCCGCGCACGCCGACCTTGCCGTCGGCAATGTGCACGGGTTCATCGTCGGTGAGCACGGTGACTCGGAGATCTCGCTGTGGTCGAGCGTCTCGATCGGCGGGGTGCCCGCCGAGCAGTTCCGCCGCGCGGGTCGGCCGGTGTTCGACGAGGCGACGCGCACGGCGATCTCGGCCGAGGTGGTCAACGCCGCATACGCGATCATCGAAGGCAAAGGCGCGACCAACCTGGCGATCGGCCTGTCCACCGCGCGGATCGTCGAGGCGGTGCTCGGTGACCAGCACCGGGTGTTGCCGGTTTCCACCGTCCAGACCGGTGCCTACGAAATCACCGATGTGGCACTGTCTTTGCCGACCGTCGTGTCGGCCACCGGTGCCGGGCAGGTGCTGCCGGTACCGCTGGCGGTGCCCGAACTGCTGGGGTTGCAGGCGTCGGCGGCCACCTTGCACAAGGCCCAGCAGGCACTGGGGCTTTAGCGGTTACGGTGAAGTGATGACAGCCGATTTCAACGAGATAAACCAGAAGGTCATCGAGGAGTTCCGTGCCACCGGCGGCAAGGCCGGCGGCATTTTCGAGGGTAAGCCGCTGGTTCTGGTGCACCATTTCGGTGCCAAGTCCGGGACCGAACGGATCACGCCGCTGGTGCCTCTGCTCGACGACGGGCGGATCTTCATCTTCGCCAGCAAGGCCGGTGCGGACACCAACCCCGACTGGCTCCACAACCTCGTCGCCCATCCGGATACCACCGTGGAGTTGGGGACCGAGACCTTCGGTGTCACCGCGCGGGTCCTGTCCGGGGCCGAGCGCGACGCCGTCTACGCCAAGCAGGTCGCCGCGCAACCCCAGTTCGGCGACTACCAGGAGAAGACGACGCGGACCATCCCGGTGGTCGAGCTGCAGCGGACCTAAAGCACCTCGGGCAGACCGAATTTCGCGAACAGACGGGTGTCCAGGAACGCCACCACGTGCGAGACGCCGTCCGCCCGCACGTCGAGAACGTGCAGCTGGAACGGCACATGGCGGCCGTTGGTATCGGGCAGGCGCATGTACATCGCCGCCGCCGGCTGCCCGTTGGCGGTCAGCGGCAGCAGCCGCATATCACCGGCCTTCTCGGCCGGGCAGTTCTGGTGGATCAGCGCTCCGATATTCGGACCGCCCTGGTACCACCCGTCGAACGGCGGCATCTCCCAGATCGCTTCGGCGGTGAACATCTCCACCAGCCGGTCGATGTCGTAGTCCTCGAACGCCGAAATGTAGCGGGCCAGCTGTTCGCGGGCCTCGGGCGAATCGGGCGCCGAGAGTTCACCGTCGTCCGGGCTGGGGCCGACGGCGTCGAGTTGGGCGCGCGCCCGCTGCAGCAGGCTGTTGACCGCCGGCACCGAGGTGTCGATGGCGGCGGCGACCTCGGCGGCCCGCCACTGCAGGACATCGCGTAGCAGCAGAACCGCGCGTTGCCGCGGCGAGAGATGCTGCAGCGCGGCAATGAACGCCAGCCGGACCGAGTCGCGGGTGCCGACGATCATCGACGGGTCGGCCGGGTCGTCGTGCAGCGAATCGGGTAGCGGCTCCAGCCACGGCACCTCGGCACGCTCGACGAGCTCATCGCTCGGATCGGAACTCGGCGCACCCAACCCGGTCGGCAGCGGCCTGCGCTGCCTGCCTTCCAGCGCGGTCAGCGAGGTGTTGGTGGCGATGCGATGCAGCCAGGTGCGCACCGACGACTTGCCCTCGAAGCGGTCGTAGGACTTCCAGGCCCGCAGGAAGGTCTCCTGCACCAGGTCCTCGGCGTCGTGTAGCGACCCCGTCATCCGGTAACAGTGCGCGAGTAATTCGCGTCGGTACGGTTCGGCCTGGGCCAGGAAATCGCCCCGGCTGGGGTCGAGACCGTCGTCAAGACTTCGTGCGAGCACGCTCACATCGACCGAGCTTACGCACGAGCACCGACAAGCGGCCGAGTCACCGAAGACCGTTACGCTCCCCTGATGGTCACAACACGCACCGAGCGGACGTTCGACGGCGTCGGCGGCGTCCGCATCGTCTATGACGTGTGGACACCGGACTCCGAGCCGCGCGGTGTCGTCGTGCTCTCCCACGGCCTCGGCGAGCACGCCCGCCGCTACGACCACGTCGCCGAGCGCTTCGGCCAAGCGGGTCTGATCACCTATGCGCTGGACCATCGCGGCCACGGCCGCTCCGGCGGCAAGCGCGTCCGCGTCAGGTCCATCGACGAGTACACCGGCGACTTCGACACCCTGGTCAAGATCGCCACCCGCGAGCATCCGGGGCTCACGCGCATTGTGCTCGGCCACAGCATGGGCGGCGGCATCGTGTTCGCCTACGGCGTGGACCACCCGAACGACTTCGACCTGATGGTGCTGTCCGGGCCGGCCGTCGCCGCCCAGACCGGGGTGCCTCGCGGCAAGCTGCTGCTGGGGAAATTGGTGGGTTCGGTGCTGCCCGACCTGCCGGTCGAGGAGCTCGACGCCAACGCGATCTCCCGGGATCCCGAGGTGGTGGCCGCCTACAACGCCGACCCGCTGGTCCATCACGGCAAGATCCCGGCCGGCATCGCAAAGGCGCTCGTGTCGGTCGGCGAATCCATGCCGCAGCGCGCGCGTGACCTGACCGCGCCGCTGCTGGTGGTGCACGGCGCCGAGGACGCACTGGTGCCCGCCGCGGGCAGCGAGCGGCTGGTCGATTGTGTGGGCAGTACCGATGTGCACCTCAAGGTGTATCCGGTGCTGTTCCACGAGGTGTTCAACGAGCCCGAGAAGGACCGCGTGCTCGACGACGTGACGGCCTGGATCGAGGCCAGACTGTGAGATGGCGCCGTCGCCTCGCGGTGGCGACGCTGGGGATGTTGCTGCTGGCCGGGTGCTCGTCGGAGAAATCGGCCAACACCTGGGTCGACGACGAGGTGACGTTCGTCGCCGACGGGCTGACCGTGCACGGCACCTATCGCCATCAGCACGGCAGTGCGCACGGGCCGGCCGCGCTACTGATCTCGGAAAGCGGTCAGACCGACCGCAACGGCGACAACAATGTCGCCGGACCGATCGGCAACATGCGGCAGCTCGCCGAATACCTGTCCGATCACGGGGTGGCCTCGCTGCGCTACGACAAGGTCGGCACCGGCAAGACCGGCATCGGCCCGTACGCCGATCGCCCGGGCGATGTCGGCAGCGCCGTTTACACCGCGGGTGCGCAGGCCGCGGTCCGATTCCTGGCCGATCAGGGCGGCACCGACAAGAACCGCATCTCGGTGTACGGCCTCGGCGAGGGCACCGTGCACGCCATGTCGCTGGCCGGCGACACCGCGGCCGGGGCGCCCAAGATTCATTCCCTGGGTCTGCTGCAACCACTGGCCGGCCGCTACCTCGACCTGATCAGCAACCGGGTGCGCACCGACGTGGCCGCGGCGGTGAAGGGCGGCCAGAAGACCCAGCAGCAGGCCGACCAGACGCTCGCCGCGTGGACCGCGGCCGTCGATGAGGCGCGCACCAAAGGCACGGTGCCCGCGACGCTGCCCGACGGGCTGAGCGCGATCCTCAACCCCACCAACGTCAAGGCGGTCGTCGAAACCGACGCCGTCGACCCGGTGAAGCTGGCCGCCGCGATCCCGGCGGGCACCCCGGTCCTGCTGACCTGCTCGGACTCCGATGGCCAGGCGAACTGCGCCGATATGAAACCGCTGGCCGACGCGCTGGGCCACACGTCGTTGTCGCTGGTCGAGCTCAAGGGGGTCAACCATGTGCTGCGTGATGACCCGACCGACAACGTCGGCAACTACGCCAAGCCCGGTCCGCTCTCGCCGCAGCTGATCACGGCGCTGGACGGGTTTGTCAACAGCTAGCGCGGTGCACGCACGCACCGTGTCGCCGGCCTGAGCTAGGTTGCCAAGCGTGACCGACGACAAGATGCTGGCGCGAATCGCTGCCCTGCTGCGCCAGGCCGAAGGCACCGACAACGCCCACGAGGCAGAGGCATTCATGGCCGCCGCGCAACGGCTGGCGACCGCGACGTCGATCGACCTGGCGGTCGCGCGCGCACACTCGGCCACCCGCAGCGCGGCGCAGGCGCCGACCCAGCGCACGATCACGATCGGTGAGCCCGGCGCGCGCGGTCTGCGCACCTATGTGCAGCTGTTCGCGGGCATCGCCGCGGCCAACGACGTGCAGTGCGACGTCGCGTCGAACTCGGCGTTCGTCTACGCCTACGGATTCAACGAGGACATCGACGCCAGCCACGCCCTGTACGCGAGCCTGGTGGTGCAGATGGTGCGGGCGTGCGACGCCTACCTGGCGACCGGAACGCACAAACCCACGCCGACGATCACCGCGCGGCTCAACTTCCAGTTGGCCTTCGGTGCGCGCGTCGCCCAACGCCTGGCCCAGGCGCGGGAAGAGGCCCGGCAGGAGGCCACCCGGGATCGCGCGACCGCCCCGGGAACCGCTGTGGCGCTGCGGAACAAGGAACTCGAACTCAAGGAGCACTACCGGAAGACGTCGAAGGCCCGCGGCACCTGGCAGGCCAGCCGCGCCTCGGCGGGCTATTCGTCGGCTGCCCGGCGTGCCGGGGACCGGGCCGGCAAGCAGGCCCGGCTCGGCGCCAGCCCCGAACTGCCGGGGGCGCGGACCCGGCTGCCGCGGTGACGGCACGCGATAGCCAACGCTCCCGCGTCTACGCGGCCGAGGAGTTCGTCCGGACGCTCTTCGACCGTGCCGCCCAACACAGTTCGCGCACCATCGACTTTTTCGGAGCGCAACTGACGTTGCCGCCAGAAGGGCGGTTCGCGTCGATGGCGTCGGTGCAACGCTACGTCGACGAGGTGCTGGCGTTGCCCGCGGTGACCGCGCGGTGGCAGGCGCCGGGACCGTTGGTGGTACGACCCCGCCGCGCGGCCACCGCCGCCCACTACGAAAGTGCCGGTGACACAGGAGTTATTGCCGTCCCGGACCGGTCGAGGGCCGACTGGGCGATGCGGGAGCTGGTCCTGCTGCACGAGATCGCCCACCACCTGACCCCGGAGGGACCTGCGCACGGCCCCGGCTTTGTGGCGACGTTCTGCGAGTTGGCGGCTGTGGTGATGGGCCCGGAAGTCGGCCACGTGCTGCGGGTCGTCTACGCAAAAGAGGGTGTGCGATAAACCGTTCGGAGATTGCAGCGCGGGAGAGGATACTCAAGCGATGAGCCGTGAAGTGACGACCCTTGCCGAGCTTCGGGCGATCGTCGGCGAACCCGACCACTACGTCGCCAACAAGGTCAAGGACCGGCTCTCGCGAGTGCAACGGGACTGGCTGGCGCATTCCCCGCTGGCGTTCGTCGCCACCACCGATGCGCAAGGCCGCGTTGATGTTTCGCCCAAGGGTGATCCGGCGGGCTTCGTCCATGTGATCGACGACCGGACGATCGCCATCCCCGACCGCCCGGGCAACAACCGCCTCGACGGGTACCGCAACGTGCTGCGACGTCCCCAGGTCGGAACCCTGTTCGTGA
>JAEZIA010000137.1 GCA_023416315.1 Actinomycetes bacterium | reverse complement strand
TCACCGACCACGCTCGGGTGCAGGATCGTCGAGGACGATGCCAGCGGGTCCACGGCCGGGAAGATGCCCTTGGAGAACACCGCACGGGAGAGCTCGGTGGTGGCATCCAGGTGCGCGAACGTGGTGGCCGGCGCCGGGTCGGTGTAGTCGTCGGCGGGCACGTACACGGCCTGCATCGAGGTGATCGATCGACCACGGGTCGAGGTGATGCGCTCCTGCAGCTCACCCATCTCGTCGGCCAGCGTCGGCTGGTATCCCACGGCCGACGGCATACGACCCAGCAGGGTCGACACCTCGGAACCGGCCTGGGTGAACCGGAAGATGTTGTCGATGAACAGCAGAACGTCCTGGCCCTGCTCGTCACGGAAGAACTCCGCCATGGTGAGCGCCGACAGGGCGACGCGCATACGGGTGCCCGGCGGCTCGTCCATCTGACCGAACACCAACGCGGTGTCCTTGAGCACGTTGGCGTCCGCGAGCTCCACCCAGAGGTCGTTGCCCTCACGGGTGCGCTCCCCCACGCCGGCGAACACCGAGGTGCCACCGAAGTTGCGGGCGATGCGGTTGATCATCTCCTGGATGAGCACGGTCTTACCCACGCCGGCACCGCCGAACAGGGCGATTTTGCCACCGCGCACGTACGGGGTCAGCAGGTCGACGACCTTGAGGCCGGTCTCCAGCATCTCGGTGCGAGGCTCGAGGTCGGCGAAGGCCGGCGGCTTGCGGTGGATCGACCAGTGCTCGAAGTCCTTGCCGTAGCCGGGATCATCGAGGCAGTCACCGAGGGCGTTGAACACGTGGCCCTTGACGCCGTCACCGACGGGGACGGAGATCGACGCGCCGGTGTCAGACACCTCGACGCCACGCACGAGGCCGTCGGTCGGCTGCATGGAGATGCAGCGAACCAGGTTGTCGCCCAGGTGCTGGGCAACTTCCAGGGTCAGGGTCTTGGCGAGCGCACCGAACGTGATCTCGGCGTGCAGCGCGTTGAACAGTTCGGGCACCGAGCCACGCGGGAACTCGACGTCCACCACGGGGCCGGTGATGCGGACGACACGCCCGGCGGTCTTGGTCTCTACGGCAGCAGTCATTTTCTCTTCCTCGGGAGTGCCTATTTCGCGTCGGCCAGCGCGTTGGCGCCGCCGACGATTTCGCTGATTTCCTGGGTGATCTGCGCCTGCCGCTCGCGGTTCGCCGCCAGCGTGAGTGCTTTGATCAGATCGTCGGCGTTATCGCTCGCCGACTTCATGGCGCGCCGGCGAGACGCCGACTCCGACGCCGCCGCCTCGAGCAGCGCCGCGTACACCCGGGTGGCGATGTAGCGCGGCAGCAGAGAGTCGAACAGTTCCTCGGCGTTGGGCTCGAACGAGAACAGCGTCTGCGGACCGGATTCCGACTCGCCCACGTACTCGACCACCATCGGGGCGATCCGCAGCGCCGTCGCGGTCTGCGACAGCATCGAGCGGAACTCCGTTGACACGATGTGCAACTCGTCGACGCCGAGAATGCCGTCGGCACCCGCGTCGTCACCCTCGTCGTCGACACCGGACATGAACGCCGTCACCAGGGTGTCGGCGATCTCCTTGGCGTGCTCGTAATCGGGCCGCTCGGAGAAGCCGGTCCACGAGTCGGTGACCTCGCGCTGGCGGAAGCTGTAGTAGCCCAACGCTTTGCGGCCCACGACGTAGAGCACCGGATCCTTGCCCTCGTCGCGCAGCAGCGAGAACAGCTCCTCGGCACGGCGCAACACGTTGGCGTTGTAGCCGCCGCACAGACCGCGATCCGAGGACACCACCAGCACACCGGCGCGCCGCGGGTTCTCCCGCGCGACGAGCAGCGGGTGATCCAGCGCGCTCGCGCCGGCCAACTCGGTGAGCATATTGGTGATCTCGCTGGAGTAGGGCCGAGCCGCATCAACCCGGGCCTGCGCCTTGGCGATTCGCGACGTGGCGATCAGCTCCTGAGCCTTCGTGATCTTTTTGATCGACGAGGCGGAGCGGATACGTCCGCGTAGCTCGCGAAGTGTGGCTGCCATTTCTTATATAGCTCTTCTACTAGTTCTTCTTTGGCGCCGGCTTACGGACCTTGACGGATTCCTTCTCCAGGTCGTCCGGGTCCAGTGCCTCGGCGTCGTGCTCATCGGCGACCACCGAGCTACCGTCGCTGGCGGCGAAGCCCTTCTTGAACTCGTTGATGACCGAGACCAACTTCTCCTCGGCCTCCTCGGAGAGCTTCTTGGACTCCTTGATGCCAGTGAGGATCTCGGAGTGGCTGGCCTTGACGTGCTCGAGGAATTCGGACTCGAAGCGCGAGACGTCTTCGGCGGGAACCGAATCCAGGTGGCCCTGGGTGCCGAGGAAGATCGCGACGACCTGGTCCTCGACCGGCATCGGGCTGTACTGGGCCTGCTTGAGCAGCTCCACCAGGCGCACACCGCGGTCCAGCTGAGCCTTCGACGCAGCGTCCAGGTCCGAGGCGAAGGCGGCGAACGCCTCCAGCTCGCGGTACTGCGACAGGTCCAGACGCAGCGAGCCCGCAACCTCCTTCATCGCCTTGATCTGGGCGGCACCACCGACGCGGGACACCGACACACCGACGTTTACGGCCGGGCGCACACCCTGGTTGAACAGATCGGACTCCAGGAAGCACTGGCCGTCGGTGATCGAGATGACGTTGGTCGGGATGAACGCCGAGATGTCGTTGGCCTTCGTCTCGATGATCGGCAGACCGGTCATCGAACCGCCGCCGAGTTCGTCGGACAGCTTCGCGCAGCGCTCCAGCAGACGGGAGTGCAGGTAGAAGACGTCACCGGGGAAGGCCTCGCGGCCCGGCGGGCGACGCAGCAGCAGCGAGATCGCACGGTAGGCGTCGGCCTGCTTGGACAGGTCGTCGAACACGATCAGAACGTGCTTGCCGTTGTACATCCAGTGCTGCCCGATGGCCGAACCGGTGTACGGCGCAAGCCATTTGAAGCCGGCGGCGTCGGAAGCCGGGGCCGCGACGATGGTGGTGTACTCCATCGCGCCGCCCTCTTCGAGGGCCCGCTTCACCGACGCGATCGTGGTGCCCTTCTGGCCGATTGCGACGTACACGCATCGAACCTGCTGGTTCGGATCGCCGGTCTCCCAGGCTTCGCGCTGGTTGAGGATGGTGTCGACGCAAACGGCGGTCTTGCCGGTCTTGCGGTCGCCGATGATCAGCTGGCGCTGGCCACGGCCGATCGGGGTCATCGCGTCGATGGCCTTGATGCCGGTCTGCAGCGGCTCGCCGACGCCCTGGCGCTGCACCACCGACGGCGCCTGCAGCTCGAGCTCGCGGCGCTCCTCGGCCTCGATGTCGCCCTGGCCGTCGATCGGCTGTCCGAGCGGGTTGATGACGCGGCCCAGGAAGGCGTCGCCGACGGGCACCGACAGCACCTCGCCGGTCCGCTTGACCTGCTGGCCCTCTTCGATCTTCTCGAACTCACCCAAGATGACCGCGCCGACGCTGTGCTCGTCGAGGTTCAGCGCGACACCGAGGACGCCACCGGGGAACTCCAGCAGTTCCTGGGTCATCACCGAGGGCAGACCCTCGACGTGGGCGATGCCGTCGCCGGCGTCGATGACGGTGCCGATCTCCTCGCGCTCGGAGTCCGCCTCGAAGCTCGAGACATAGTCCTTGATGGCGCCCTGGATGTCGTCAGCCGAGATTGTCAACTCTGCCATGGCTTTTCGTCTTCCTGCCTTTGTTTTGGGTCTTGGGGTTCGTGCGGCTCTTCAGCCGTGATCAATCGGGCAATTTGGTGGCCGCTGCGGCCAGTCGCGAGGACAGCGTCCCGTCGATCACCTCGTCGCCGACGGCGACCGATAGGCCGCCCAGCAGAGCGGGATCGATGTTCAGCTGTACTGAAACAGGGTGGTTGTAGATGCGGGTCAGCACCTCGGTCAACCGGGTCCGCTGCTCACCGCTGAGCTCGGCGGCCGCACTGACGTGGGCGACGATCTCACCGCGGCGGGATACCGCGAGTTGCGCCAGTGCCAGCACCGCTTCATCGGCACGGCTGCCGCGCAGCAGGCTGATGGTCTGAACCAGCAGTGCGGTCGCCGTCGCGTTCGCGCCGGAGCCGTCACCAAGAACCTTGCGCAGCAACTCGACCCGACCCTCGACCGGCGCCGTGTAGTCGCCGAGCAGCGAGGTCAGCCGGGGCTGCTGGTCGAGAACGCGAGTGAAGCGGAAGAGCTGCTCTTCGACCTCGTCGGCCTGGTTGTCGCGCTCGGCGCGGACCAGCAGGGCCAGTCGCGCGACGTGCTCGACGGCGTCGACCAGATCATCGGTCTCCGACCAGCGCACCGAGACCGCGGCCTCGAGCAGTGCGATGGCGTTGTCCCCGACCTTGCCGTCGAACAGCTGGTGGACGAATCGCTTCTTGGCGTCGACCTCACCGGTGGCCTCGGCCAGGTGGCGAGCCAGGATCGGCTCGCGGATCAGCAGTCCGGCGACCGCCGCGAGGTCATCGGCGAGCGTGGACAGCGCGTCGCCGGACAGATCCGCCGACACCGCGTCGAACTTCTCTACGACCGCGGCCTGCGCCGCCCGGCTGGCCGAACGCAGCTCCGAACCCGTCTCCGGGGTAAACGCGGCCGGGGCCATCGAATCCAGTTCGTCGAGGAACCGGTCGACCGTGGCGGACTGGGCCTGCGCGTCGGCGACGTGGGCACGCACCAACTCGCCGGCACGCCGGATCGACTCGCTGCCGAGGTCCTGGCGCAGCTGCCGGATCAACTGGGCGCGCAACAACTGAACCTGTTGTCCGCCTTGGATCTTGATCCGCTCCACCTCGACGTCGGCCTGCGCACGCAGCTGCTCGGTGATGCCTTCGGCATCCGCCCGAGCCTCTTCGACGATGCGCTTGGCCTCGGCCTTGGCCTCTTCGACTCGTTTGGCGTGATGGGAGTCGGCATCTGCCAACCGCTGAGCGGCCTTGGCGCTGTCCTCGAGCTGGGTGCGCACGGCCTCTTGCTGGTTGGCCATCATGCGCTTCACCGGCGGCACCACGTACCGCCAGATGATCGCGACGATGACCGCGAAGCCGATGAGCTGTCCGATGAAGGTTGACATGTCCTACCGTCCCGGCGCCGTAGTCGCCGACTCGCTGGAGACCTCTACACCCAGGACCCGGCTGGCCAGCGTTGCCGACAGCGTGTCCACCGACGACCGCAGGTCGGCCTGGATGGAATCACTCTGCTGCTTGAGCTGATCGGCCGCCTGCTGCAGGGTGGCTGCCGCCTCCTCGCTGGCGCGACCCCGGTGCTCCTCGAGGATCTTGCGACCCTCGGCCCGGGCCTCGTCGCGGATGCCCGACGCCTCGGTGCGGGCCGAGGCCAGCTCCTTGCGGTAGTCGGAGTCCGCGGCGGCCTCCTGCTCAGTGGCCTTGCGGTTGTCCTCGGTGGTCTTGGCGACCATCTTCTCGCGCTCACCGAGCACCTTCTGGATCGGCGGCACGACGAACTTGCCGATCACGCCCAGCACGATCAGGAAGATCGCGAGTACGAAGAAAAAGGTGCCGTTGGGGACGAGGAAGTTCGACGTTCCGCCTTCCTCGGCCGCCAACAGGGTGACGCTGTGCTCCCCCATGCCGACTAGGAAGCGCCAGGCGTGGCGAACACGAACAGGGCCATGAACGCCAGGTTGATGAAGTACGCCGCCTCCACCAGACCAACGGTGATGAAGAACGGGGTGAACAGCCGGCCCTGGGCCTCGGGCTGCCGGGCGATGCCGGAAATCAGGGCGTTACCGGCGATGCCGTCACCGATACCGGCGCCGATGGCGCCGCCGCCCAGGATGAGCCCGCCGCCGATCAGGGCGCCGGCGACGATGGTGGGGTCTGCCATTCCTTATCCTCCTTGATTGCTGGTAGGACACCTACCAGGCTGTGGGTGGTTCGGGGGTCGAACACGTCTATTAGTGGTGATCCTCTTCCAGTTCCATCGACTGGCTGAAGTACAGGATTGTCAGTAGCGCGAAGATGAACGCCTGGATCAGGCCGACGAACAAGTCGAACGTCTTCCAGATCGCGTTGGGCGCCCACATGATGTACGGCGGGAACAGCGCGATCAGCGCGACCATGATGCCGCCGGCGAAGATGTTGCCGAAAAGTCGGAGCGACAACGAGATCGGCTTGGCGAGTTCCTCGACGAGGTTGATCGGCGCGAGGAAGGCCACGTGGCCCTTCACCAGCTTGACCGGGTGGCCGAGCAGGCCGCGGCGCCAGATGCCGGCGGCGTGGTAGCAGAAGAACACGAACAGCGCGAGCGCCAGCACGAAGTTGATGTCGGCAGCCGGCGGCTTGAGCAGCTCATGCGTGCCACCGTCGGCGGTGCCGTACTGCACCGGCAGCACCGAGATCCAGTTGGCGATCAGGATGAAGATGAACAGCGCGACCGCCAGCGGCAGCACGAACGGGGCGATCTTCATACCGATCGCGGACTCGATCTGGCCGCGCATCTGGGTGGTCAGCGTCTCCCACAGCAGCTGCACACCGCTGGGCACGCCGGTCGAGGTGACCTTGGCCCGCAGCACGAACGCCAGTGCGATGACGATCACGGCGGCGATCGCCGTCGCCAGGACGGTGTCGGTGTTGACCGTCAGCCCGAACCAGTTCGCGGTCGTGTGGTGGCCGACCTCGATGGCGGCCTCGGCGAGGATTCGTTCACTCATCGCGTGGTCAATCCTTCGGTGCTTCGTCAGCGGAGCCGGCAGCTCCGGGGTCTGCGTCGACGGCTAGATCTTCGTCACCGGTGCGCATCTTCTTCCACACCGGCAACGCCGTGCTCAAAACAAGGAGAACCTGGAACAACGCCAGGCCGAACAGGACGCCCAGTCCGAGCGGGCGGAAGATGATCGCGATGGCCAAGCCGATCGACGTGATCACCAGCAACCGCGTCGCGGAGTTGAGCGCCATCTTCCGCTTGAGCGGGTGGTCTCCGGCGGTGATGGACTCCACCGACCGCTGCACGAGCACGGCGTTGATCAACCCCAGGGCCAGACCGACACCGAAGAACACGCCGAACAGGACGTATCCGGCGAGCGCGGCGAGAACCACCGCGAGTGCGGTCAGGGCAGCACAGATCGCAAGCAGCCGAACGGGCCGGAAGGCAACGGACGGAAACACCAACGGCGCATCTTGCGCTGGTGTCGTCACAGGTTCACCTCAATCTTGCGTTCTGGGGAGCCGGTCAAGTGATTCGTCGTCCTGGTCCGCCGAGCGTATCGGAGGGCGACAGGCGCGCTGGAATCACCCAAGGGGCAGCTCCCTTTGTCGGTCGTAGATCGGCGCCGATCGGGTGTGACTCCGACGGGCCGGGCCGGCAACCCGCGAGGTTTCTTCGGGGTTCTGCCAGCACCGTACCACATGGTAGACGGCAGAAAATACGTCTACTACTTACTGTCGTAAAGTCCCTCGTAATCGTCGTCTCCCCGGCGCAACAACGGGATCACAGTGACGACGATGGCGACCACGATCGCGGCCAGCATGACCGCACCGGTATAGCGCGGGTCGAAAAAGATGGTGGCGGCCGCCCCAAACGCGATGATGCCCACCCACAGGTAGATCAGCAGCACGGCGCGGCGATGCGAGTGCCCGATCTGCAGTAGCCGGTGATGTAGGTGCATCTTGTCCGGGCTCAGCGGACTGCGCCCGGCGCGGGTGCGGCGGACGATCGCCAGCAACGTGTCCAGGGCGGGCACCAACATCACCGCCACCACCAACAGGAACGGCGAGAGCAGGGCGAACACATCGCGCGCGCCGTAGGCGCTCTGCGAGATCGGTCCGGCCGCGGTGGTCGAGGCGGCGGCGAGCATCAGCCCGATCAGCATCGAGCCGGAATCGCCCATGAAGATCTTCGCGCGGTAGAAGTTGTGCGGCAGAAACCCCAGACACGCTCCGGCCAGCACCACCGAGATCACCGCCGGCGGGTAGAACAGCACGTCGCCGCCGTGATCGCGCAGCAGTCCCACCGAGAAGATGCAGATGGCCAGCGCGGTGATCAGGCCGAGGCCGGCCGCCAACCCGTCGAGGCCGTCGACGAAGTTCATCGCGTTCACGATCGACACGGTCAGCGCCAGCGTCAGCAGGATCGACGACACCTGATCCAGCACGATCGTGCCGACCCCGCCGAGCGGGATGTACAACACGCTCCACGCCACACCCATGGTGACCAGGACGCTGGCCGCGGTGATCTGGCCGGCGAACTTGGTCAGTGCGTCCAGGCCCCACCGGTCGTCGATCAGCCCGATCCCCATGATCAGCCCGCCGGCGACGACCACCGCCGGCATCCCGGACGAGTAGATGAACCCACGAGTGAGCGCGGGCAGCTGGGAGGCCAGGAAGACCGCCACGACGACACCGGCGTACATCGCCAACCCGCCCATCCGCGGGGTCGGCTTGAGGTGGACGTCGCGCTCGCGGGGGTAAGCCACCGCGCCGACGCGGGTCGCGAACACCCGCACCCAGCCGGTGGCGAAGTAGGTGATGATCGCGGCGGTCAGCCCGACAAGGGCCAACTCGCGCAACGGAACACCGGCGCCACGGTCCGCCAACGCAAGCGCGACGACCTCAGATCCGCTGCCCATTGCAAAGACCGTAGTGCACCAATCTGTGATGTCAGGCTGTCAACGAAGCCACGTCGGTGCCGAGCACCTCGGCGATGGCGGCGGCGCTGATCGGCCCCTCCCGCAGGACCCGCGGCGTGGACCCGGTCAGGTCGACGATCGTCGAGGCGGCTTGCTCCTGCGACGGGCCCGCGTCGAGATATACCTGGACCAGATCGCCGAGTTGGCGTTGCGCCTCCTCGGAGGTGGTCGCCGCCGCCCGCCCGGACAGGTTCGCGCTGGAGACGGCCATCGGTCCCACCTCACGCAGCAATTCGATCGCCACCGGGTGCAGCGGCATCCGCAGCATCACGGTCCCCCGCGCATCGCCGAGGTCCCATTGCAGCGAGGGCGCTTGCTGCACAACGAGGCTCAGCGCGCCGGGCCAGAACGCGCGGATCAGTTCGCGGGCGCTGTGCGGCACCGAATAGACCAGGCCCTCGATGGTGTGCCAGGAGCCGACCAGGACACCGACCGGCATGTCTCGGCCACGCCCCTTGGCCGCCAGCAGCGCGGCGACGGCGCCGTTGTCGAAGGCGTCGGCCCCGATCCCATAGACGGTGTCGGTGGGCATCACGACCAGTCGGCTGCTCTTGACCGCCGCGGCGGCCGCGGCGATGCCCTCCTGACGCTGATTCGGGTCGGCACAGTCGAACACCTGGGTCACGCTGGCTCCTTCGTGCTCGTCTTGCAGGCTGTCACGAACCGCGGTCGGCCCGCCAGGTCGTGATGGGCGGTGATTGCGGTGAAAAGTCCTGTGCCACTGATTGTTTCGACGGTCAGCGACGAGGTGGTGTCGTCGTGCTCGACGGCGAAGAACCCACCCGGCTTGAGCCAGTCACCGGCCAGCCGGGCGATCGGCCCGATCACGGCCATGCCGTCGTCGCCGCCGAACAGGGCGTGCGCCGGGTCGTGGTCGGCCACTTCGGGTTCCAGCTGCGCCCCGGCAGGGATGTACGGCGGATTGGACACCACGAGGTCGACGCTACCGGTCAGGGCTGGGAGCAGCCCGGGGACGGTCACGTCGGCCTGCACGAGCGCGACCGTCGTCGATGCCGCGTTGCGGCGGGCGTAGTCCAGCGCGGTGGGGTCGTCGTCGACGGCGATGACCCGCGCCTGTGGCCAGTGGGTGGCCAACGCGATCGCCAGCGCACCGGATCCGGTGCACACGTCGACGATCACCGGCGTGTCGGGCAGCCGTTGAGACAGCGCCCATTCCAGCAGCGCCTCGGTCTCCGGACGGGGAATGAACACCCCGGGCCCGACCCGCAGATCCAGCGGGCCGAACGCCGCCGAACCCGTGAGGTGTTGCAGCGGGATCCGCCTGGCGCGGGCGTCGATCAGCTCGTCGTAACGGATGAAGAACTCCGCGTCGGGTTCGTCGAGGGTGGCCAGCCGGCCGCGCTGGGTGCCGGCCAGGTGGGCGGCCAGCAGCTCGGCGTCGATGCGGGCGGAGTCGATGCCGGCCCGGGCAAGCGCAGCACTGGCCACCTCGATGGCCTGCCGCAGCCGGCTCATGCCTGCTGCAGCCGCGACTGCTTGTCGGCCTCGGCGAGCGCGTCCAGCAGCGGGTCGAGTTCACCGTCGAGCACCTGGTCAAGGTTGTGCGCCTTGAAGTTGATCCGGTGATCGGCGATGCGGTTCTCGGGGAAGTTGTAGGTGCGGATCCGCTCGCTGCGGTCGACGGTGCGGATCTGGCTGGCCCGGTCGGCGGACGCGTCGGCCTGCGCCTGCTCCTCGGCCAGGGCCTGCAGGCGCGCCGCGAGCACGACCATCGCGCGGGCCTTGTTCTGCAGCTGGGAGCGCTCGTTCTGGCAGGTGACGACGATGCCGGTGGGCAGGTGGGTGATGCGCACCGCGGAGTCGGTGGTGTTCACGCCCTGACCGCCTTTGCCGGAACTGCGATAGACGTCGATGCGCAGGTCGGACTCGTCGATCTGGACGGCCTCGACGTCTTCGGGTTCGGGGTAGACCAGCACGCCCGCCGCCGAGGTGTGCACGCGGCCCTGGGATTCGGTGACCGGCACCCGCTGGACGCGGTGCACGCCGCCCTCGAACTTCATCCGCGACCACACGCCGTCGGCCGAGTCGCCTTTGCTGCGGATGGACAGTGTCGCGTCCTTGTAACCGCCGAGGTCGGACCACGTCTCGTCGAGCATCGTGACGGTCCAGCCGTGCCGCTCGGCGTAGCGGGTGTACATCCGGGCCAGGTCGGCGGCGAACAACGCCGACTCTTCGCCGCCCTCACCGGATTTCACCTCGAGGACGATGTCGTCGGCGTCGTGCGGATCGCGCGGCGCCAGCAGATCGGTCAGGTGCGCGTCGAGTTCGGCGACCCTGGCCTCCAGCTCGGGCACCTCGGCGGCGAACGACGCGTCTTCGGCGGCCAACTCACGGGCGGCCTCAAGGTCGCCGCGCGCGGTCTCCAACCGCCGGTAGGTGGTGACGATCGGCGCCAGCTGGGCGAAGCGGCGGCCCACCCGGCGGGCGTTTCCGGCGTCGGCGTGCAGCGCCGGATCGGACATCTGACGTTCGAGGTCAGCGTGTTCGGCCAGCACGGCGTCGATCGCCATTGCTTGGGTCAACTCTCGCTCCTCTCGATCAGGCCCACAACGCAAACCGACGCCCGGCCTGCGCACACGGCAGCAGAGCGGGCGTCGGTAAGGCAGCTACTTGTCGGCAGCAGCCTTGCGCTTGCCGTAGCGCTTCTCAAAGCGGGCAACGCGGCCGCCGCTGTCGAGGATCTTCTGCTTGCCGGTGTAGAACGGGTGGCACTGCGAGCACACCTCGACGGTGATGTGTCCGCCGTCCTTGGTGCTGCGAGTGGTGAAGGAGTTGCCGCAGCCGCAGACCACGGTGGTCTCGGAGTAGGCGGGATGAATCCCAGTTTTCATGGTGTCCTCTGCATTCGATGGTCGCCGGGTCGCCCAAAATTTCCTGGCTGGATCGGACGTGAACCGGTACCTGAGGTGGTCGACGGTCCAGTATGCCAGGTTGACCGCCACCTGCCCAAACGCGTGGTGGCCGCCGCCTATTCCGGCTCGGCGACGGCGTAGCTGCGCCCGCGTGCCGGGCGGGCCCACACCACACCCTTTTCCGGGTGGATCCCACGCGCGATGAGCTCGCGCTTGAGCACCTTGTTCGTGGCGGTGGCCGGCAACTCGTCGGCGATCCAGACGTACCGGGGCCAGGCCTTGGGCGACAGGTCGGCCTGAGCGGCCAGGAATTCGGCCAGCTCGGCGGGGCTGAGCTGCGCCCCGTCGGCCAGCACGATCGCCGCCATCACCTGGTCGCCGACGTGCTCGTCGGGCACCGGGTACACCGCCACCTGGCTGACCGCGGGCAACCGCAGGATGATCCGTTCGATGGGGGCGGCGGCCATGTTCTCGCCGTCCACCCGCATCCAGTCCGCCGTGCGGCCGGCCAGGTAGATCCAGCCGTCGGCGTCGCGGTAGCCCAGGTCACCGGACCAGTACATGCCGTGCCGCAGGCGTTCGTCGGTGGCTCCGGCGTCGTTGTAGTAGCCGCCGAACATTCCGCCGCCGGTGGTGTTGACGATCTCCCCCACCGCCTCGTCCGGGTTGGCCAGCGCGCCGGTGTCGTCGAAGACCGCCGTCGCGCATTCCTGGCGGGTTTCGGGGTCGTAGATGGCCACGCCGGGGAAGCCGCGCCCCACCGACCCGGGCGGGCAGTCGTCCTCGCGGGTGATGATCACCGCGCCCTCGGTGGACCCGAACCCGTCCCACACCGTGCAGCCGAAGCGCCGGCCGAATTCGGCGATGTCGCGGTCGGTGGCCTCGTTGCCGAACGCGATCCGCAGCGGGTTGTCGTGGTCGTCGTGCTGCTCGGGGGTGGCCAGTACGTAGGCCAACGGCTTGCCGACGTAGTTCATGTAGGTCGCCCCGTAGCGGCGCAGGTCGGCCAGCAGTCCGGACGCCGAGAACGTCGCGGGCGCCATCGCCGCGCCCGCCGCCAGCGCCACCGCCCAGCCCGCCATCAGCGCGTTCGAGTGGAACAGCGGCATCGACAAGTAACAGACGTCGGCGGCAGTGAGCTCGAACCGGTCGACCAGCGCGACACCGGCGAACGGCACCATCATGTGCGCGACCTGGACGGCTTTGGGTTCACCGCTGGTGCCCGAGGTGAAGATCAGCATGAAGGTGTCGGTCGCGGTGACCTCCCGGTGCGGGGTCAATTCGCCGGCGTGCGTCAGCAGCGCCACCCACTCGTCGGATTCGACGTCGAACACCCGGACCCCGGGGAGCTCTAAGCCGTTGAGGAGCCCGTGGTGCGCCGAGTCGGTGAGCAGGATCTGGCAGTCGGCCTTGATGATGTCGCGGGCCAGCGCCGCGCCGCGGCGAGTGTTGTTGACCCCGCACAGGACGTATCCGCCGAGACCGGCGGCCGCCATCGCGGTCAGCATGGCCGGGCTGTTGCCCAGCAGGGTGCCGACGTGCAGCGGCCGGTCCCGGTCGGCAATCGCGATCAGCGCCGCCGCCTGCCTGCCGGCCTCGTCGAGGTGTTCGCGCCAGGTCCACACCCGGTCCCCGAATTTCACCGCGGGGGTGGATTCGTCGAGGCGCTCACGCAGCAGCTGCTGGACGGTCTCGGCCACGGGTCTCCTGTCTTCTTCGGTATCAGCCCGCGATCGCACGGTGCTGTAGGTCACAATAGAAGCCCACGGTAAACAGAATGACAAATCTGTCTACCAATGCGCGGGCCCCCGGCCGGGCCCGGTTTGACAGGATGTCGTCATCGGGATTGTCGGGTCGATATGAGGAGAAGCACCAAGGTGACCACCAGTACCGACGCCGACAACCGGAAAAGGGCGAAGTCGGTCCAGGAGCGACTGGTCGACGCGGCCGAGGCGTGCCTGCGGGCCAAGGGCATCCGGGCCACGACGGTGTCGGAAGTGGCGGAGGCCGCTGGGGTGTCCCGCGGCTGGCTCTACCGGCATTACCCGGATAAGGCGTCGCTGCTGGGCGCGGCGATCGTGCGGCTCAACGATGCATTCTGGGCCGAGTCGCACCAGGTACTGGACGGGATCGACACCTTCGAGGAACAGCTGGCGGTCGGGGTGCGCCTGGGCCGCAGCGCCTACGACTCCCCCGGCGCGCTGATGATGCAGTTGCGTCGCGACGAGCCTGAGGAGTTCGCCGCCTGCGCGGGCGCAGGCGTGCAGGGCCTGGTGCCCGATCTCGGGCGGTTCTGGCGTCCCTATCTGGAGGCGGCGCGCGACCGCGGCGAGATCCACGCCGACACCGACTTCGATGAGGCGGCCGAGTGGGTGGCCCGGGTGCAGATCAGTTTGGGCACGGTGCCCGGTGAGACGCTCGACCCCGACGACCACGACGCGGTGCTGAGGTTCATGCAACGCTATGTGCTGCCCGGCCTTCGGACGGCGCCCGTCGGCCATTAAGACCCCCGAAAAGCGTTGCGCGGCAAGCGCAGTCGCGATCTGTGCGCCGCGCCGGCCAACGGCCTGTCACAATGGCGCACATGGGGACACGCAGCCGCCGGGGGGCGGTCTTGGTTGCAACCTTGGCCACCGGGCTCACCGCATGTGGCGGTTCGACAAGCACATCGGCGACTACGACGGCCACGACTGCGGCCGTGAGTCCGCCGGCCGCGACCGCACCACCGTCGACCGAGGGGCCGACCCAGGGCGTGGCCAACAAGCAGACCTATTCGGTCACCCGGTCCACGGCCGGGGATGCCACCACCGATGGCAAGGGCCGGTGGACGTTGGTGGTCGACACGATCACCGGTGGCGACCCGCGGGTGGCCGGCGCGTTCAACAGCGCGGTGCACGCGTCGGCGGCCGCTCAGCTCGAACCCGTCAAGCGCGACGCAGATCCCGACGGCACATGGACTTTCGAGACCCAGCCGCAGATCTACTTCGGCGGTGCGTCGGTCTCGGAGTTGATCAATGGGCTGTTCGTGCCCGTGCCGGCCGCGCATCCGACCAGTTCGGTCAGCACGGTGGTGATCGATGCGCGCACGGCCAAGCCGATCACGCTCGATGATCTGTTCACCGACAAGCAGGCCGGCTTGAACAAGCTGTCCGAGCAGACCAAGGCGCTACTGCCCGCGGTGAGCGGGGTGGGGCCGACGCCGATGCCCGACGAGCCGGGCAACGCGCCGGTGGAGGCGAATTTCGCCAATTGGATCCCGACGCCTGCAGGCCTGGAGATCCATTTCACCGATTACCAGTTCTTCCACGGGACGCCGACGATCACGGTGCCGTGGTCGGAACTCGACGGTCTGCTGGCGCCGGGGATGGACGCGCTGCGGACCTAGCGATTTCGGCGCGTTTTCCGCCGCTAGGCGAACGACGCGCCGAAATCGCTGGTTGGTTAGTCGAGGTCGGCGGAGCCTGCGGGGCCGCCGGGCGCGGTCTTGGACACCTGGACCAGGAACTCGTAGTTGTTCTTGGTCTTGCGCAGCTGGCTCATCAGCAGGTCGATCGCCTGGTGGCTGTCGAGGCCGGACAGCACACGCCGCAGCTTGTGCACGATCGCGAACTCGTCGGGGCTGAGGAGCAGCTCGTCCTTGCGGGTGCCCGAGGGGTTGACGTCGACCGCGGGGAACACCCGGCGCTCGGCGATCTTGCGGTCGAGCTTGAGCTCGGCGTTGCCGGTGCCCTTGAACTCCTCGAAGATCACGGTGTCACCGGTCGAACCGGTCTCGACCATGGCCGTCGCGATGATCGTCAGCGAGCCGCCGTGCTCGATGTTGCGGGCCGCGCCGAGGAACCGCTTCGGCGGGTACAGCGCGGTGGAGTCCACACCACCGGACAGGATGCGCCCGGACGCCGGCGAGGCGTTGTTGTAGGCGCGGCCAAGGCGGGTGATCGAGTCGAGCAGCACGACGACATCCTTGCCCTGCTCGACCAGGCGCTTGGCCCGTTCGATGGCCAGCTCCGCGGCCTGGGTGTGGTCTGACGGCGGGCGGTCGAAGGTGGAGGCGATGACCTCACCCTTGACCGAGCGCTGCATGTCGGTGACTTCTTCGGGACGCTCGTCGACCAGGACCACCATCAGGTGGCATTCGGGGTTGTTGCGGGTGATCGCGTTGGCGATGTCCTGCATGATCGTGGTCTTACCGGCCTTGGGCGGCGACACGATCAGGGCGCGCTGGCCCTTGCCGATCGGCATGATCAGGTCGATCACGCGAGTGGTGAGCCGCTCGGTGGTGGTCTCCAGGCGCAGCCGCTGGTTCGGGTAGAGCGGGGTCAGCTTGCTGAACTCGGGACGGTTCTTGGCCGCCTCGACGGGGCCGCCGTTGACGCTGTCGAGCCGGACCAGCGGGTTGAACTTCTGCCGCTGGTTGTTCTGCTCACCGTCCTTGGGCACGCGAACTGCGCCGGTCACGGCATCGCCGCGACGCAGGCCGTTCTTGCGGACCATGTTCATCGAGACGTAGACGTCGTTCGGCCCGGCCAGGTAGCCCGAAGTCCGGACGAACGCGTAGTTGTCCAAGACATCGAGGATGCCGGCGACCGGCTGGACGACGTCGTCCTCGCGGAGTTCGGAGTCGCCACCGCCCTCGCCGCCGGTTCGCTCACCACGGCGCCTGCGGTCGCGGAACCGGCGGCCGCGGCGGCCCTGCCTGCCGTCACCGTCGTCGTCGTCGCTGTTGTCGCGGTTCTGGTTGTTGTCGCGGTTCTGGTTGTTGCTGCGGTTCTGGTTCTGACCACCCTGGTCACCGGACTCGCGGTTATCGGACTTGGGGTCCCGGTTCTCGGACTTCTTCTCGCCCTGCTCGGGGCGGGTGTCCTGGGACTTGGGCTGCTCAGCGTTGTCGGGGCCGGCCGCGCCGGCGTCCCGGGAGGCGCTGCGGCGCTCACGGCGCCGCGGCTCGCCGGTGTTCTCGGCGTTGTCGCGGGCTTCGGGCTGCTGCTCCGCGGGGGCCTTCTCGGCCGTCTCGGTCTTCTCCGCGCGCTCAGTCTTGTCGGCGCCGTTGGAAGCGGTGCCGTTGTCACCGCTTCCGCTGGTACCACCGTTCTGGTGCGCCTTGATCGCGGCGATGAGGTCGCTCTTGCGCATACCGGAGGTGCCCTTGACACCGACCCGGTTGGCCAGGGCACGAAGCTCGGGCAAGACCATCGTCGACAGCGAGCCGGTCGGGCCGGCGTCTGCGCTGGGGGTGGCCTGCGACGAGGCGTCCGGCCGAGAATCAGGCGCCGAGGGGGATTCTGCGGTCACGGCGGGCGCCTCCGTCTGCGGGGCGCTGTCTGCAGCCGTGATCAGGTCCGTATCGGTCACGGATTTCCTTTCTTCCCTCGCCGTTTCTGTCCGGGCGAGGGGTTCTGGCACTCAGCCGATTCGCTGAATGCGAAGTCTCACCATCGTCTGTGTGTCAACGGTGATCGCCGGGATTCGCGGTTACGTGGCGAACCGTCGTCAGTCCACGAGTTGAACACGAGAGAAATTGGTGGTCGTCCTAGTGTCGGCGCAGGAACAGTCGCTGCGATTGCCTGGACGGAACCGAGGATATCCCTGTTGGCCGCCGGAAAGCAAGAAACCGCCACCGGCGTGTGCGCAACTCAGCGCTTGACCGCGACGCCTGAACTCCAGCGAACTGCCTCGCCGACGCTCATTTCGCCGACGGTGAATCCCTTCGCGGTGCCGAACTCGACCGCCTCGGCCGGCAATTCCGCGCTGGTGGTCAGCGCCAGAACGGCCGGACCAGCACCGGAAAGCACCGCTGGTACGCCACAACGCCGCAACACCTGGAGATATTCCGCCGAGGCAGGCATGGCGGGCCCGCGCTGCGGCTGATGCAGTACGTCGTCGGTGGCCGCCATCAGCAAGTCCGGCCGCTCCGTGAGCGCGACCACCAGCAACGCCGCCCGGCTGAGGTTGAACCGGGCGTCGACATGGCTGACGTGGTCGGGCAGCAGCACCCGCGTCTCGGCTGTCGACGAGCGCACCTGCGGGATCCCCGGAAACACCCGAATGTCGGGATGCAGCCGAAGCCGCGCCGCGGCATACGTCGGGGGTGTGGTGCGCGAGTCGGTCCAGGACACCACCGCCCCGCCCAGTACCGCGGCCGACGCGTTGTCGGGGTGGCCTTCGAATTCCGATGACAACTGGATCAGCTGTGCATCGGTCAGCGGCTCCAAATCCGCTTGTGCCAGAAGGCCATTCGCTGCCGCAAGCCCGCCGACGACGGCGGCGGCCGACGAGCCGAGGCCACGCGAATGCGGGATCGCGTTGCGGCACCGCACGACGAGTCCGGGAGCCTCGGCGCCGCCGGCCCGCAGACCGCGATGCAGGGCCCGGACCACGAGGTGTTCGGGCCCCAGCGGGACCTGCCCGGCCCCCTGCCCGTCGACTTCGATCAGCAGCCCGGCATCGGTGGTCTCGACGACGATGTCGTCGTAGAGCCCCAACGCCAGGCCCAGGCTGTCGAAGCCGGGACCCAGGTTGGCGCTGGACGCCGCGACGGTTGCGTGCGAGGTCAGACCGGCAGGCAGGTTCACAGTCACAGGGATTCGGTCTTTCAGGCCAGGCCCAGCTCGGCGACAACGGCACCCGGGTCGACCGGCAACGGTTTCACCGTCGGCATGTCCCGCAGGGCGGTGTCTGGATCCTTCAGACCGTTGCCGGTCACCGTGCACACCACGGTCGAGCCGGGCTTAACCCAGCCGTCCTCCACCGATTTGAGCAGACCGGCGATGCTGGCGGCCGACGCCGGCTCGACGAACACCCCTTCGAGCTCGGCGACCAGGTGATATGCCGCCAGGATCTCCTCATCGGTGGCGGCGAGGAAGCGGCCACCGGATTCCTGCTGGGCGGCGACGGCGCCGTCCCAGGACGCCGGCGACCCGATGCGGATCGCGGTCGCGATGGTCTCCGGGTTGGTGACCGGCTGGCCGGACACCAACGGCGCTGCACCGGCGGCCTGGGTGCCCAGCATGCGGGGCAGCCGGTCGGACAGGCCGTCGCGGTGGTATTCGCGGTAGCCCCGCCAGTAGGCGGTGATGTTGCCGGCGTTGCCCACCGGCAGCGAGTGCACATCGGGGGCGTTACCCAGTGCGTCGACGATCTCGAACGCCGCGGTCTTCTGCCCCTCGATACGCACCGGGTTCACGCTGTTCACCAGCGCGATGGTCGGGTAGTCGTTGGTGAGCTTGCGGGCCAGCTCCAGGCAGTCGTCGAAGTTGCCGTCGATCTGAATGATCTTGGCGCCGTGCATGACTGCCTGCGCCAGCTTGCCCATCGCGATCTTGCCCTGCGGGATCAGCACCGCGCAGGTGATTCCGGCCCGGGCGGCATAGGCCGCCGCCGAGGCCGAGGTGTTTCCGGTCGAGGCGCACAGCACCGCCTGCTGGCCGCGGGCGACGGCGTCGGTCACCGCCATCGTCATCCCACGGTCCTTGAAGGAGCCGGTCGGGTTGAGCCCTTCGACCTTCAAATGGATTGTGCAGCCGGTCTTTTCCGAAAGCCGGGTGGCACTGATCAGCGGGGTGCCACCTTCCAACAGCGTGACCGGCGTCCAGTCCGCGGCGACCGGCAGCCGGTCCCGGTAGGCCTCGATCAGTCCACGCCACGGGGTGTGCACGGCAGATGCCTTGATTGAGCTCATTCGCTGGTTCCCTCCAGACGCAGCACGCTGTTGACTTCCTGGACGGCGTCGTGGTCGGCCAGTGCGGCAACGGTTTCGGACAACGCCGCGTCGGTGGCCCGGTGGGTCACCACCACGATGCGTGCACCGGCGCCTCCGCTGATTCCCTCTTGGCGCACCTCGGCGATGCTGACTTCGCGCTTGGCGAATTCGGCTGCCACCGAGGACAAGACACCGGGGCGGTCGGTGACGGTCATGCTGACGTAGTACCGCGTGGGGATGATTCCCATCGGCGCGATCGGCAGCTGGGCGTACTTGGACTCGCGCGGTCCGCGGCCCCCCTGCACCCGGTTGCGGGCGGCCATCACCAGATCGCCCATCACCGCCGACGCAGTCGGCGCTCCCCCGGCACCCTGGCCGTAGAACATCAACCGGCCGGCCGCCTCCGCCTCGACGACGACGGCGTTGAAGGCACCGTTGACCGTGGCAAGCGGGTGGCTCAGCGGGACCAGCGCGGGGTAGACGCGGGCCGAAACCCGTTGCTGCCCATCGGCAGCGGTGACGCGCTCACAGATCGAGAGCAGTTTGATCGTGCATCCCAGCGCCTTGGCCGACTCGAAGTCCTCCGGGGTGATCTTGGTGATGCCCTCGCGGTAGACATCGTCGGCGGTGACCCGGGTATGGAAGGCGATGGACGCCAGGATCGCGGCCTTGGCCGCGGCGTCATAGCCTTCGACATCGGCGGTCGGGTCGGCCTCGGCATATCCCAGGGCGCTGGCGTCAGCCAGCGCGGAGCTGTAATCAGCTCCGGTGGAGGCCATTTCGGAAAGAATGTAGTTGGTGGTGCCGTTGACAATGCCCGCCACCCGCAGCACGGTGTCGCCGGCCAGAGACTGGGTGAGCGGCCGGATCACCGGGATGGCACCGGCGACCGCCGCTTCGAAATACAGGTCCACATGGGCGCGTTCGGCGGCCTGTGCGAGCTCGCCGGTGGACTGGGCCAGCAGCGCCTTGTTGGCGGTCACCACCGACTTGCCGCCCTCGAGCGCGGTCAGGATCGCCTTGCGGGCGGGCTCGACCGGACCCATCACCTCGACGACCAGGTCGACGTCGGAGCGGGAGACCAGTTCCTCGACGTTGTCGGTGAGCATCTCCACGGGCAGGCCGCGGTCATCGGAGATCTTGCGCACCGCAACCCCACGCAACTCCAGCGGCGCGCCGATGCGCGCTGCCAGGTCCGGCGCGCTCTCCTGGATGATCCGGGCCACCTCGCTTCCGACGTTGCCAAGGCCCAATACCGCGACGCCGATTGCCTTCTCAGTACTCATTGACTACCTCACTTCCAAACTCAGCAGATCGTCGACGGTCTCCCGGCGCAAAATCAGGCGTGCCCGCCCGTCGCGCACGGCCACCACCGCGGGGCGGCCGATCAGGTTGTACCGACTCGACATCGAATAGCAGTAGGCACCGGTGGCGGCCACCGCGAGCAGGTCCCCCGGTTCCACATCGTCGGACACCCAGGTATCCCTGACGATGATGTCGCCACTCTCGCAGTGCTTACCGACGATGCGGGCCAAGGTGGGCGCCGCGTCACTGGTGCGCGACACCAGCCGGACATCGTATTCGGAGCCGTAGAGCGCGGGGCGGATGTTGTCGCTCATCCCACCGTCGACGCTCACGTAGCGCCGCGAGGTGCCCGAGCCGAGTGCGACGTCTTTGACTGTGCCTACCGCGTAGAGCGTCACCGTGCCCGGCCCGGCGATCGCCCGGCCCGGCTCGACCACGAGGCGGGGGGCGGGCAGGCCGACGTCGGCCGACTCCTTGCGGACGATCTCGGCGAGCTTGCCCGCGAGTTCCTCGATCGGCGGTGGATTGTCTTGGGGCAGATAGGAAATGCCCAATCCCCCGCCGAGGTCGACAGTGGCGATCTGTGTGGTCTTGTCGACACCGAACTCCGCGATGACATCACGCAGCAGGCGGATGACCCGGTGGGCGGCCAGTTCGAAGCCCGCCACGTCGAAGATCTGCGACCCGATGTGGCTGTGCAGCCCGACCAGGCGCAGATGATCGGTGGCGAACACCCGGCGGACGCCGGTCATGGCGGCGCCGCTGGCCAGCGACAGCCCGAACTTCTGGTCCTCGTGCGCGGTGGCGATGAACTCGTGGGTGTGCGCCTCGACGCCGACGGTGACCCTCAGCA
>JAEZIA010000070.1 GCA_023416315.1 Actinomycetes bacterium | reverse complement strand
CCAGCAGCTGCGCGCCACCGAGGAGCCCGAAGCCGTCGTGCAGCTGCTGGCGACTCAGGGGCAGGACGTGTCGGCGCAGGTCCTCAAGGCGATGCTGACGATCCTGTACGGCCTGTTCGACGGGAAGCTGCCGAGCGGCTGAGCCTGCCCGCCTCCGGCGACTAACCTCGGCCCCATGGGCATTCGAGATCTCCTGGTGATGGACACTCCGGTGCCGTCGTTGCGTGGACGCAAGGTCCTGATCACCGGCGCGGCGAGTGGGATCGGGCGCGCGACCGCCCAAGCGGCGGCGGCGCAGGGTGCCGAGCTCGTGCTGACCGATCTGCACGCCGACCAGCTCGACGAGGCAGTCGCCGGAATCCTCCGCGCCGACGGCACCGTGCTCTACCATGTCGCCGGAGACGTCTCCGACTACGACTGGGTGGCCAACTTCGCGCGCCAGGTCGACGCCGAGGTCGGTGTGATGGACGTTGTGATGAACATCGCCGGGATCTCGGCGTGGGGCACGGTCGATCAGCTGACGCACCGGCACCGGCGGTCGATGATCGACGTCTACCTGATGGGCCCGATCCACGTCATCGAGACGTTCCTGCCCCCGATGGTCGCCGCGGGCCGCGGTGGGCAGCTGGTCAACGTCTCCTCGGCCGCCGGTCTGGTCGCGCTGCCGTGGCATGCCGCCTACAGCGCGAGTAAGTACGGGCTGCGCGGACTTTCGGAGGTGCTGCGCTTCGATCTGGCCCGCCACGACATCGGTGTGTCCGTGGTGGTGCCGGGCGCGGTCGACACACCGCTGGTGCAGACCATCCAGATCGTCGGTGTGAACCGCGACCACCCGAAGGTGCAGAAGTGGGTGAAGCGCTTCAGCGGGCATGCGGTGTCGCCCGAGAAGGTCGCCGACAAGATTCTGGCCGGCGTCACCCGGAACCGGTTCCTGATCTACACCTCACCGGACATCCGCGCCTTCTATGCGTTCAAGCGGCTCGCGTGGTGGCCCTACAGCGTGGCGATGAGTCGGGTCAACGTGTTCTTCACCCGCGCGCTGCGTCCACGCGGCACGCCCTGAGTGATTTCGGCGCGTTTTCGTTCGCTCAGCGGCGGTTTTCGCGCCGAAATCACAGTGGGGGAGCGAGTTCCAGGCGCACACCGAGAAGCCGTACCGGGCGGTCCAACTCGAACAGATCCAGCACTCGCAGCGCCGCGGCGGTGATCACCTCGCGGTCGACGCTCGGCTCGTCGAGCTTGCGGATCTTGGTGCGGGTGTAAAACGTGTTGGTGCGCACCGTGACTGCCACGCGGGTGACGATGCGCGACTGGGCAACCACGTCGGCCAGTGCCTGCCGGGCGAGATCGACGACGGCGGCGTCCATCTCGGCGCGGTCGGTCAGATCGCGCGGGAACGTCGTGACATGACTGCGGGAGCGGGGAATCCACGGCTCGGCGCTGACCGTTGCATCTCCGCCGCCCTTGGCCAGCAGGAGCAGCCACAGGCCGGTGCGCGGCCCGAATGTCGCCGTGAGTAACTCGGCATCCGTGTGGGCGAGTTGCTGCACCGTCGTAACCCCAAGGCCATCAAGCTTTTTCGCCGTCTTCGGTCCGACACCCCACAACGCGTCGACCGGCCGGTCGCCCATCTGCTCCATCCAGTTGGCGTCGGTCAGGATGTAGACGCCGTCGGGTTTGGCGAAGCCGGTGGCGACCTTGGCGCGCTGCTTGTTGTCGCTGATCCCCACCGAGCAGACCAGCCCGGTCTCGGCGGCGATCACGGTCCGGATCCGCTCGGCCAGCTCCACCGGGTCGGCGACGTGAGCGCCGACGTATGCCTCATCCCATCCCCATACCTCGACGGGGTGGCCCAGGTCGCGCAGCAAGCCCATCACCTGGTCGGAGGCCTCGTCGTAGGCGGCTGGGTCGGACGGCAGGAACGTTGCGTCCGGGCATTTGCGGGCCGCGCTGCGCAACGGCATCCCGGCGTGCACGCCAAAGCCGCGAGCCTCATAGGAGGCGCAGGTGACGACCTTGCGAGGCTCGGTGGGATCGCCACTGCCTCCGACGATCACGGGCAGACCGACGAGTTCGGGGTGGCGGCGCAGTTCGACCGACGCCAGGAACTGGTCGAGGTCGACGTGTAGAACCCAGTCGCGGGCAGGTGGCGCGGTCATCTCCCGCACAGCTTGAGCGCGACGCTGTCCCAGGCGTCGCCCAGGCTGTCGAGCGTGCGCCCGTGTTCGACGAGTTGGCGGGTGACGTAGTCGGCGTCGAGCAGTGCCAGCAGCGCATCGGCCTGCGCGTCGAGGTCGCCGGTGGTGCCCGCGGCCTGCAGCAGTACCCGCACATGCGTGCGCATCACCGCGAATGGGGCGCCGTAACGGGTATCGGGGTCGCGGATGGCCTCCAGCAACAGCTCGCCGTGGGTCTGTACGAAGCGCAGCCGTTCGCGGCCGAAGGCCAGGAGTCGCTGCAGGGGAGGTGCGTCGGGGCCCAGCGGCGGCGGCCCGAACAGAATGGCCTGCTGGATCGCGCGTTCGTCCTCGTCGAGCAGGACCATCATCAACCCAGCGCGGCTGCCGAAGCGCCGGAACAACGTGCCCTTACCCACACCTGCCGCCGTGGCGATATCGTCCATGGACACCGCATCGGCGCCGCGCTCGGCGATCAGGGTCCGTGCTGCGTCAAGCAGCAGGAGCCGGTTGCGAGCAGCGTCGCCTCGCTCGTGCGGCGCGGAAACGGGCAGCTCACCGGCCCGGTCGATCGCGCTCACTCCCACACTTTAGCTCAGCGGGAAATAAACCGGACCGTGGTCCGGTTTACCGTGCGAGGATGTCGGGCGACGAAGGGATTGTGGACGTGGCGAATATCAATGTGCTGACGCTGGTAGGTAGCTTGCGGGCGGCATCGGTGAACCGTCAATTGGCCGAGCTGGCCGCGGAGTCGGCGCCGGCCGGGGTCACAGTCACCGTTTATGAGGGTTTGGGCGAGGTGCCGTTCTATAACGAGGACATCGACACCGACGACGCACCCGCGGCGGTAGTGGCGCTGCGTGCGGCCGCCGCGCAGGCCGACGCCGCATTGGTGGTGACGCCGGAATACAACGGCAGCATCCCCGCGGTGCTCAAGAACGCCATCGACTGGCTGTCCCGGCCGTACGGCAACGGCGCGCTCAAGGGCAAGCCACTGGCCGTGATCGGCACTGCGCTCGGCCAGTACGGCGGGGTGTGGGCCCACGACGAGACCCGCAAGTCGTTCGGGATCGCCGGCCCCCGCGTGGTCGACACCGTGAAGCTGTCGCTGCCATCGAAGGTGTTCGACGGCAAGCACCCGCGGGAGAACGCCGAGGTGGCCGCCGCTGTGGCCGACGTGCTCGGCAAGCTCACCGCCGAGGTCGGCTGACCGCTGCTCAGACGGTGCGCAGACTGCCGCCGTCGATGACGTACTCGGCCCCGGTGATGTAGGCCGCCCGTCGAGAGACCAGGAAGGCGATCAGCTCGGCCACATCCTCGGGGCGACCGGGGGCGCCCAGCGGAATGCCGCCGATGGAGTCCATGATCTGGCGGCGTGCCGCATCGAGTTCGACGCCGTGGATGGCGGCCATGTCTGCGGCCATCTGGTAAGCCGATTCGGTTTCGACATAGCCCGGGGCGACGGCGTTGACCCGGATACCGCGCGGTGCGAGTTCGTTGGCCAGTGCCTTGCTGTAGTTGGTCAGTGCGGCCTTTGCCGCCGCGTACGGGAGCGTCGTGGGCAGCGGGTTGCGCCGTTGGATCGATGTGACATGAACGATCGCGCCGTCATCGGTCAGCCGTGGGATCAGTCCGCGATCGATCCGAACCGCACCAAAGAGGTTCTGCTCGAACGTGGTTGACCACTCCTCATCCGTTGTAGCGGCCGCCCCGCCCGGGTTCTGTCCCGATCCGCCTGCGTTGTGCACGACGATGTCGATTCCGCCGAGCCGTCGAGCGACGGCGTCGACGACGGCGTCGGTGCCCTCTCGGGTGGCGATGTCGGCGACGACGACCAAGTCCGGCGACTGGCCGGCCGGCAGGGAGCGGGCGACGGCGAGAACGGTGGCTCCGCCCGCCCGCAGGCGGTCGGCGATCGCTCGGCCGATGCCGCGGGTGCCACCGGTGACCAGTGCACGGCGGTTGGTGAACTCGGCGGGACCGGATGAGGAAACGGGCATGGCAGACCTCCTGGGTTGCAGCGTGTAGCGGTGATATAGAAGTACTATATCGATGTGCAAGACATCGCTGAGGGCAGTGCCCGCGACCGGTTGTTGCGGGCGGCCGCCGAGTTGCTCGACGCGACGCCGGGGCAGTCGGTCTCGACGCGGGCCATCTGCGCGAAGGCGGGAGTGGGTGCACCGACGCTGTACCACCACTTCGGCAGCAAGCAGGGCCTGCTGGACGCCGTCGTGGACTACGGCCTTGGCCAGTACTCCCTCGACGACGAGAACGGCGACGCGGTCGCGAGTCTGCGGGCAGGTTGGGACAACCATGTCCGCTACGGGCTGGATAACCCGGCGTTCTACGTCCTGCTCTACGGACGCATCGCACCCGGTCGGCCGTGCAAGGTGACCGCAGTGGCCGAAGCCAGGCTGTGTGCGTTGGTCGAACGCCTGGACCGGGACGGGTTGCTGCTGGCTCCGGTCGGGGACGTCGTGCAGCAGATCGTGGCCGCCAATGTCGGCATCACCCTGCACCTGATCGCGGAACCCGCCGGGACGGCAGACCTCACGCTGTCGGCGAGGCTGCGCGAGAACGTGCTGGCCGGGCTGATTGCGGCAGCGGCGTTATCCCCTCAGGGGCAAGCGCCTGCCGGCCGTGGTGCGGCCGACGACATCGCGGATGTTGCCGCGCGACTGGCCGCCCTGCTGGCCGCCCGGCCGGCCGCTTCGGGGACTTTCACCGCCGGAGAGCGCCTCGTCCTCGACGAGTGGCTGGCCCGCCTGCGCGAGTGAGTGAATGGGTTGCTGTCCGCGGCGTCCTTCGGTCCGCGCGCGCCGAGTTTGTCGGTACCTCGTGCTACATCTAGGCGCAGACAGTGCCGCTCGGCGTGTTGTGATCCGCGACACGCCGGGTGAGGAAGGGGTGAAGGGCTTACGACCAGGGAATTTCAAGTTTGTTATTCAGAACATGTTGTATCTCTTCTCGCTGTCGGCCACTAGGTGTAGTGTTCGTGAGGCCGACAGACCAGAAAGTCACAGGTCCGCCGGAACGCCGGAACCGAAGCTGAGATGTCGGTCCGAGCCGCTCCGCAGACCAGGAATTTCATGGTCCGCCAGCTCGCTGAAGTTCATTGAGTGCCTGCGCACAGCAGTCCCGTTGAGTCCATCTCTATGTTTCGCTGAGGAGTCATACCGCAGATGACCATCACCGTGTACACCAAGCCCGCCTGCGTGCAGTGCAACATGACCTATAAGGCCCTGGACAAGGAAGGGCTGGCCTACGACGTCGTCGACATCAGCGAGGACGCCGAGGCCCGTGATTACGTGATGGCGTTGGGCTACCTGCAGGCACCGGTCGTCGTCGCCGGTGGCGATCACTGGTCGGGTTTCCGGCCAGACCGGATCAAGGCCCTCGCTGGTGCCACACTGAGCGCTTGACGGCTCCGGCGCCACGGAAAGAGTAGTGATGAATCCGGATGGCAGCCTCAGCCTGGCGGGCCCGGAGCGGTTGGTGTACTTCTCCAGCGTTTCGGAGAACACCCACCGCTTCGTCCAGAAGCTGGGTGTGCCGGCCATCCGGATTCCGCTCCACGAGCGCATCGAGGTGCACCGGCCGTACGTCCTGCTCCTGCCGACCTATGGCAGGGGCCGCGGCGACACCCCGCACCTCGAGGCCAAGGGGTATGTCCCCAAGCAAGTCATCAAGTTTTTGAACGACCCGCACAATCGATCCCACATCCGGGCGGTGGTCGGGGCGGGCAACACCCAATTCGGTGCCGAATACTGCTTTGCGGCCAGGCTGGTCGCACACAAGTGTCAGGTGCCGATGCTGTACCGCTTCGAAATGATGGGAACCGCAGAGGACGTGGAAGCCGTTCGTGCGGAATTGACGAAATTCTGGAAGGACGAGGACACGTGGCACCTACGGTCACAGCTGCTGAGCCGGTAATGACGTCCGGGCACGCGTTGCCCGGGGAGACGGATTACCACGCGCTCAACGCGATGCTGAATCTGTACGACGC
>JAEZIA010000356.1 GCA_023416315.1 Actinomycetes bacterium | reverse complement strand
ATGCATCGCCTCCCACACCCTCGACGGGGTACACGGCATGTCCATGTGGCGCACGCCGAACGGCGCGAGCGCGTCGCAGATCGCGTTGACGATCGTCGGGGGCGAGCCGACGGTGGCCGACTCGCCGATGCCCTTGGCCCCGATCGGATGGTGCGGGGAGGGCGTGACGGTGTACCCGGTCTCCCAGTCGGGCACCTCCAGCGCGGTGGGGATCAGGTAGTCCATCAGCGTGCCCGCCAGGCAGTTGCCCGCCTCGTCGTAGGCGATCGTCTCCATCAGCGCGATCCCGACCCCGTCGGTCAGCCCGCCGTGCACCTGGCCCTCGATGATCATCGGGTTGATGCGCGTGCCGCAGTCGTCGACGGCGATGAAGCGGCGCACCGTTACCGCGGCGGTGCCGGGGTCGATGTCCACGACGCACACGTACGCGCCGAACGGGAACGTCAGGTTGGGCGGGTCGTAGACGGCCTCGGCGTCCAGGCCCGCCTCGAAGCCGGGCGGCAGCTCGATCGACCCGCGCGAGGCCATCGCGATGTCCTGCAGCGTCGCCGCCTGCTCGGGGTCGCCCTTGACCGCCCACCGGGACGGCGGGCCCGGGACCCACTCGAGGTCGTCGGGGGAGACCTCGAGCATCGCGGCGGCCACGACCCGCGCGCGCTCGCGCACCTTGCGCGCGGCCAGCGCCGTCGCGGCGCCCGACACCGGCGGCGAGCGCGACCCGTACGTGCCCAGCCCGTACGGCGTGGTGTCGGTGTCGCCGTGGACGACGTCGACGTCCTCGGGCGGGATGCCGAGCTCCTGGGCGACGATCTGGGCGAACGTCGTCTCGTGGCCCTGGCCCTGGGTCTGCACGCTGATCGACAGCTGCGCCTTGCCGGTGGGATGGATGCGCAGCGCGGCACCGTCGTTCATCCCCAGGCCCATGATGTCCATGTGCTTGCGCGGGCCGGCGCCGACGGCCTCGGTGAAGAAGCCGATCCCGATGCCCATCAGCTCGCCCCGCTCGCGCGCCGCCCGCTGCTCGGAGCGCAGCGCCTCGTAGCCGGCCAGGTCGAGCGCCGTGCGCAGCGTCGCCGCGTAGTCGCCGGAGTCGTAGGTCCAGCCGGTCTTGCTCTCATAGGGGAACTGCTCGGGGGCCAGCAGGTTGGCCAGGCGCAGCTGGGCGGGGTCGGCCTCCAGCTCGCGGGCCAGGCAGTCGACGAGCCGCTCGACGAGGTACACGGCCTCGGCGATCCGGAACGAGCAGGCGTAGGCGACGCCGCCGGGCGCCTTGTTCGTGTAGACGGCCGTCATGTGGCAGTAGGCGGCCTCGATGTCGTAGCTGCCGGTGAACACCCCGAAGAACCCGGCCGGATACTTGACCGGTGCGGCGACACCGTTGAACGCACCGTGGTCGGCCAGCACGGTGGAGCGGATCGCCAGGATCTTGCCCTCGCTGGTGGCGGCGATCTCGCCGACCATGATGTAGTCGCGGGCGAAGCCGGTGGAGGTCAGATTCTCGCTGCGGTCCTCCATCCACTTGACCGGCTTGCCCAGCACCAGCGAGGCCACGATCGCGCAGACATAGCCCGGGTAGATCGGCACCTTGTTGCCGAAGCCGCCGCCGATGTCGGGCGAGATGATCCGGATTTTGTGCTCGGGCAGTCCGGCCACCAATGCGTACAGCGTGCGGTGCGCGTGCGGCGCCTGAGTGGTCGACCACAGGGTCAGCTTGCCGGTGACCGGATCAAGGTCAGCCACTGCACCGCAGGTTTCCATTGGCGCGGGATGCACTCGGGGATAAACGATTTCCTGCTTGACGATGACGTCGGCGGCGGCGAAGACGGCATCGGTGGCCGCGGCGTCACCGGTCTCCCAGTCGAAGCAGTGATTATCGGCCTTGCCGTCGAGGTCCGTACGGATTACCGGCGAGGACGGGTCCAGCGCGGTGCGGACGTCGATCACCGGATCCAGCGGCCCGTAGTCGACGTCGATGAGCTCCAAGGCATCCCGCGCCGAGTACCGGTCTTCGGCGACGACGAACGCCACCTCCTGGCCCTGGAAGCGGACTTTGTCGGTGGCCAAGACGGCCTGTACGTCGTTGGACAGCGTGGGCATCCACGCCAGGCCTTTCTCGGCGAGGTCGGCTCCGGTGACGACGGCCTTGACCTTCGGATGGGCCTGCGCCGCCGTGGTGTCGATGCTGTTGATCGTGGCGTGCGCGTACGGCGAGCGCAGGATCGCCAGGTGCAGCATGCCCGGCAGCTGCACGTCATCGACATAGTTGCCGCGGCCACGGATGAACCGGGGATCTTCCTTGCGCAGCATCCGGCCGTAGCCGCAAGGCTTCTGATCGTTGTCGGCGGTGTCCTCGGGGCGTTTCTCGACGGTGGTCACGCCTGTACCTCCGCAGTGGCATGCTCGGCCGCCCAGCGGATCGAGCGGACGATCGTGGTGTAACCGGTGCAGCGGCAGATCTGGCCCGAAATGGCCTCGCGGATCTCGTCATCGGTCGGGTCGGGGTTGCGGTCCAGCAGGGCGCGGGCGGTGATCATCATGCCCGGGGTGCAGAACCCGCACTGTAGGCCGTGACACTGCATGAAACCTTCCTGCACCGGATCCAGGGTGGCACCATCGGCCAGTCCCTCGACGGTGCGGATGTCGTGACCGGAGGCCATCGCGGCCAGCATCGTGCAGGACTTCACCGGTTCACCGTCCACAGCCACCACACAGGTGCCGCAGTTGGATGTGTCACAGCCCCAATGGGTTCCGGTCAGCCGCAGCTGGTCGCGCAGGAAGTGCACCAGCAGCATCCGGGGTTCGATCTCGGCGTCGACCTGCTCGCCGTTGACAGTCATCGTGACGTGCATCAATTCCCCTTCGGTGCCGGGATCGCGCGTACCCGCTCGACGGCGGTACGCAGGGTGCGGATGGTGAGCTCGGAGGCCAGGTGACGCTTGTAGTCGGCAGTACCGCGCTGGTCGGTGGCGGGCTCGCAGGCCTGTGCGGCCAGTCGGCCCGCCTCGGCGAAGGTGTCCTCGGTCGGCGGCGACCCGATCAGCGCGTCGCGCACGGCAGCCAGCCCCTCGGCGTCGGCGTTGACCGCCGTCAACCCGACCCGGCCCGCCACGATCTGATCGCCATCGAGCGTCACCGCCGCGCCGGCTGCGGCCACCGCCCAGTCCCCCACCCGGCGCTCCACCTTGGCGTACGCGCTGGAGGTGTTGTGCCGCAGTGGGATCCGGACCTCGATGAGGATCTCGTTGTGGGCCAGTGCGGTCTCGTACGGTCCGAGGATGAAGTCGTCGATGGCGATCTCGCGCTGGCCGGCCGGACCACGGGCCACGATCACCGCGTCGAGAATTTCGCAGACCGTCGACAGGTCCTCGGCGGGATCGGCCTGGCACAGTGAGCCGCCGACGGTGCCGCGGTTGCGCACCACCGGATCTGCGATCACCCGTTCGGCATCGGCGAAGATCGGGCAGACCTGCAGCAGCGGAGTCGACTCGAGTACCTCGCGGTGCCGGGTCATCGCGCCGAGTCGGGCCAGGGTGGGTTCGACAGTCACGTAACCCAACTCGGCGGCCAGGTCGTTGATGTCGATCAGGTATTCCGGGTTGGCGATGCGCAGCTTCATCATCGGCAGCAGGCTGTGCCCACCCGCGACGACGAATGCGCCCTCGCCCAGTCGGTCCAGCAGGCCGACTGCGTGGTCGACGCTGGTAGCGCGTTCGTATTCGAATGGGCCAGGAACTTGCATAGACCGACCTCGCGTCCGCCGAAGGGGACCCCAGTCTCGGGCCGCGTTTCCGGTGCGTCAATAGCGACTTAAGTGATCGCTTAACTCCCCTGTCTGCGAGGGGTTACCGTCGTCATCGTGGTGTATCCGTCCGTCCAGCGCCGACAGCGGACGGCCGCCGCCGCCCCACCTGCGGGCGATGATCTCCGCGGCGATCGACACCGCCGTCTCCTCCGGGGTGCGGGCACCCAGGTCCAGTCCGATCGGGCTGGCGAGCCGGCTCAGCTCGGCCTCGGTCAGGCCCGCGTCACGCAGCCGCGCCAGCCGGTCGTCGTGGGTGCGCCGGGACCCCATCGCGCCCACGTAGCCGACGTCGAGTCGCAGCGCGACCTCGAGCAGGGGCACGTCGAACTTGGCGTCATGGGTGAGCACGCAGATCACGGTGCGGGCGTCGATCGCGCCCGCCTTTGCCTGCGCGGCCAGGTACCGGTGCGGCCAGTCGACGACGACCTCGTCGGCGGTCGGGAATCGCGCCGGGGTGGCGAACACGCCGCGGGCGTCGCACACCGTGACGCGGTAGCCGAGGAACGACCCCTGCGCGGCGACCGCGGCAGCGAAGTCGATGGCCCCGAACACCAGCATCCGCGGGCGCGGCGCATGACTGGCGACGAAGACCTCCATACCCTCGCCGCGGCGCTGCCCGTCCGGACCGTAGGTGAGGACCTCGCTGCGCCCGGCGGCCAGCAGACCGCGGGCGTCGTCGGTCACCGCGGCGTCGGCGCGGTCCGCGCCCAGCGTGCCCTCGACCTGGTCCGGGCCGAGGACCAGCCGCCGGCCCAGCCAGTCCGGGTCGGGGTGGGTGATCACGGTTGCGATGGCCACCGGCCGGTGCCCGGTGATGGCGTCCACGACCTGGTCGAGGTGCGCAAAGGTGCGCCGCGAGACCGGCTCGATGAAGATGTCCAGGATTCCGCCACAGGTCAGCCCGACCGCGAACGCGTCGTCGTCGCTGACGCCGTAGCGTTCCAGCCGGGGCATCCCGGTGGCGATGATCTCGGTCGCCGCGTCGTAGACCGCACCTTCCACGCACCCGCCCGACACCGAGCCGGCGACGGTGCCGTCGGGGGCGACGACCATGGCCGCACCGGGCTGGCGCGGCGCCGAGGAGAAGGTACGCACCACGGTACCCAGACCGGCGGTTTCTCCGGTTCGCCAGATCGCTGCGAGTTCAGCCAGAACGTCCTGCACAGCTTCAAAAGTAGGCTGATTTCGTGACACCGGCGCAACTTCGGGCCTTCTCCGCCGTGGTACGGCTGGGCTCCGTGCACGCGGCAGCCGCCGAACTGGGCGTCTCCGACGCCGGCATCTCGATGCACATGGCGCAGCTCCGCAAGGAGCTCGACGACCCGCTGTTCAGCCGTACCGCGGCCGGGTTGGCGTTCACCCCGGGTGGGCTACGGCTGGCCAGCCGGGCCATCGAGATCCTCGGTCTGCAGCAGCAGACCGCGATCGAGGTGACGGAGGCCGCGCACGGCCGCCGACTGCTGCGCATCGCGGCCTCCAGCGCGTTCGCCGAGCACGCCGCCCCGGGGCTCATCGAGTTGTTCTCCTCGCGGGCCGACGACCTGTCGGTCGAGCTGAGCGTGCACCCGACAAGCCGGTTCCGCGACCTGATCGAGTCACGGGCCGTCGACATCGCGCTCGGCCCCGCAGCGGCGGCCAGTACGGTGCGGCCGTTCCTGAAGTATCAGATCATCACCGTCGCGTCGCCGGGTAGCCCGCTGCTCGCCGGCACGCCGACGCCTGCGCTGTTGCGGGAACAGCAGTGGATGCTGGGTCCGTCGGCGGGCGGGGCGGACGGCGAGATCGCCTCGGTGCTGCGGTCATTGGCGATCCCCGAGGCCAATCAGCGGATCTTCCAGAGCGACGCCGCTGCGCTCGAGGAGGTCCAGCGGGTGGGCGGGGTGTCGCTGGCGGTCGGCTTCGCCGTCGGCAAGGACCTCTCGGCCGGCCGACTGGTGCATGTGAAGGGCCCGGGCCTACAGCTGTCCGGCGAATGGTGCGCCTCGACACTGCCCGCCAGCGCATGCCAGCCCGCGGTCACCGAGCTGCTGAACTTCATCACCACCCCACGCTGCACACAGGCGATGATTCGGGGCACCGGCGTCGGCGTTACGCGGTTTCGGCCCAAAGTCCATGTCACCCTGTGGAGTTGACGTCCGCCGAAATCGAGGAAATAGCGCGAACTACTTGCACTTTGGCGCCCATGTGTCGGTTTGGGCGCCGAGCTAGCTCGGGAAGTTCACGTCCTTGGTGACGGCTTCCCACTCGTCGATCGTTGCCGACAGCGTGGCGATCTTGTCGCGCATTGCCTTGAGCACGTCGCGGCCGAGCAGCAGTCGCAGCGGTGGTTCGTCCAGCTTGGTCACCATCAGCACCGCTTCGGCCACCTTGCGCGGATCGCCGGGCAGGTGGTCGGCGAACTGCTTGATCAGATCCTTGCGCGCGGCCACATCGGTGTAGTCGCCGATCGGCGCGCCGGATTCCTTCATCGACCGCGACGCCCAGTCGGTGCGGAAGGCCCCGGGCTCGATCAGCGTGACCTTGACGCCGAGCGGTTTCACTTCGGCTGCCAGCGCCTCACTGACCGCTTCGAGGGCGAACTTCGTGGACGAGTAGTAGGCGTTGGGCGGGTTGGCCACCAGCCCGGTCATTGACGAGATGTTCACGATGTGGCCCGACCCGCGGGCACGCATCGCGGGCAGCACCGCCTTCATCATGTCGACGGAGCCGAAGTAGTTGACGTCGAAGAGCTTTCGCACCTCGGCGTCCTCCCCCTCCTCCACCGCGGACAGGTAGCCGTGGCCGGCGTTGTTCACCAGCACATCGACGCCACCGAAGGCATCGCCGGCGGTGCGCACCGCGGCGGCGATCTGGTCTTTGTCAGTTACATCCAACGCGGCAGCGACCGCCAGGCCGGCGAACTCGTCGACCAGGTCGGCGACTGCGTCTGCACGACGGGCGGTCACCACCACCTGATGCCCGTCTTGTAGTGCGGCCCTGGCGATTTCACGTCCGAAACCGGTCGAGCAGCCGGTGACCAGCCAGCGGGCCATATCAGTTGGTCCTCTCGTTCGGGGTACCTTCGGGTAGCCGGCGCAGATAGGCCCGCCTGCGCAGCGCCAACTGTTCGGACCGTTGCGCAGGCGTCACCCGCGCGAGGCCGGGCACCTCTTCGTCGAGGCGGTCGAGCGGCACGACGCGACCCGTCGCACCCAGATCGGGCCGCGGGCCGCCCTCGTCGAACTCCGCCATCCGCAGCGTCAGGATGCCTTCCCGCAGGCCGTCGGAGTCGATCCAGTTCGCGACGCCGGGGTCGACCGGTGAGATGACGTAGGTGTAGCTGCCGTCGTCGTTGGGCACCGACTGCGCCTTGTTCAGGCTGCCGGTGCGGTCCACGATGTTGAGCGTGGTGCCCCAGACGTTGCTCAGCGGCACCGTGAAGTATTCGGCGCCACCGTCGTTGACGTCGACCACGAACGTCTCGTCGGGGCCGAGGTCGAAGCGGCCCATGACGTACACCTGGTTCTTCATGGCGCCGACTTTGTCCGCCGACCAGGCCAGGTTGAAATGGTTGGCAGGCATTTTATAGATGCCGTGGCTGAGCTTGCCGGTGAAGTTGGCGAAGTACGCCATCATCGCCGCCGTCGCCTCGGCCTGTTCGTCGAGGGTGCGCGCCGGGGTGTCCGGTGCAGCGCCCAGACGCTCCACCGCGATGTGGTTGGGATCGTCTGTGGCCCAGTCCAACAGCACGTCGCGGATGTAGAACTCATGCGCCTCCGGCGTCGTCTGCACATGGTTTCGCCGACCGTTGGCCGGTTCGGAGTCCACCGTGATCGTGTAGCTGCCGTCGCTGTCGACGTCCATCGTCTTGCCGTTGAGTACCGCTACGGTGCCCATATTGGCATCCCAGAGAGTGAAGTAGTTCTCGGCCATCCGGTGCTCGCCGACCCGGCCGCTGATCACGTACCGCTCGTCACCCGAGATCGGGATCACCCGGTAGACACTGTCGGGATTGTCGATGCCCCAACGGGATCCGGGGATCTGCCGGCCGTCCACCGGGTGCGCGAGCCGGGTGATGCAACTGACCTTCGGCCGCAGCTTGTCCTGATTGGACGACCACACCGCCGCCGAGAACATCACCTCGGCGAACGCGGCGTCGAATCGCTCACGCATGGCGTCGGAGGCCTTGGCGCGGCTCAACCAGTTCTCGGCGACCGTCCGGTAGGCCTCCTTGACGGTCGGATGTTCGGTCAGCTCGAGCGCGGCCAACTCCTGCTCATGCTGAGACGGAGTCGCCACCGCATTCTCGGCACTCATGGCGTGTCCTTTCGAAAACGTTTGTTGTACAGAGCAAAACGTTCGTCGACCTGCTCGTCGGTCAGGCCGTAGGTGTGCAGGCCGTACGGCGGCCGCGGCACTTCGCGCGGGCGGTCGGCCAGCCAGTCGGTCATCGCGGTGACCGCCGCGTCGGTCAGCGTCATGCCGACCGCGTCGTACACCCGGCTCACCTGGCCGATCGGGTCGGCGACCGCGTCCGCGTAGTGGATGTCGGTGACCCGCGCGCCTTCGTCGGGCCATCCGTCCCGCACGGTCATCGCGCGATCGTTGGTCCACCCCATCCGCTCCAGCCACTGCGCTCCGACCCGGTGCGCGTCGACGTCGTCGGCGTGCATGGCGTGCAGGGTCGCGTTGAGGCTGGCACCGGACGCGACGGTGGTGCGAGGATCGCGGTGCATGTGCACGACGTGCGCGCCCGGGAACTCGGCCAGCAGTGCGTCCAGGTAGCCGAGGTGGGCGGGCGACTTGAGCACCCAGCGTCCGGCGGTGATGCCGCGGCGGCGCTGCTGCCACTGCAGGAATCGCAGCATGCGGTGCAGGTAGTCGTAGGCGGGAGCGAAATCCTGTGTGTTGAGCCAGGATCGGTAGTTCGGCAGGTAGGCACCGGACTCCGGCACGTGCGACAGGAACGCGTCGGCGAGGAAGACGATCTCCTCTTCGGCCTCCCGCGCATACATCGGGTGGATGGCGAACAACTCCGGCGCCAGCTCGCGGGACTTGGCCTCCCGCCCTTCGCTGATCGCGATACGCGGGTCGGTGCCTGCGAAGTCGCAGTCCAGCTTGGGCGCGGCTTCCACCACTTCCCACCCGCGGGCACAGTGCAGCCGGGCGTCGGCGGCGAGCAGACGCTGCAGCAGCGTGGTGCCGCTGCGCATCATCCCGACGACCACGATCGGCGCCTCGATCTGCTCGTCGAGGATCTCCGGGTGGCGGCGGATCCATTCCTGTGTGCGCAGCCGCATCCGGAGGCTGTGCACGATCCCCGAACGCAGGATGTGCTCACCGATCGCGTTGAGCCCGGCTCCGGGATAGTCCTCGAGCAGCACGCCCAGCGGTTCGGTGAAGTCGCCAGGTCCCCAATCGCTGAGCCCTTCCTTGCGCTGCGCATCCGCCAGGACGCCCGCCATCGCAAAAGTCCCCGGCATCACAGCTCAGAACTTCAGATGATGACTGACATCGCCGACCTGGTCGACGAACATGGTGCGCGAGTCGAACCACCACTGGCCGTCGACCCGATGGAAGGTGTCGTGATAGTGGCCCGTCACGATCACCTGCAGGGGCAGATCCGGTGTCGCCTGGGTGACGCAGTAGTACGACCGGCTGCGCGCGGTGCCGGCCTCGTCGTCGATGTAGAGCTGCACGTTGCTGGTGTTGTGCTTGGTCTTCGGCGTGCCGTCCTCGTAGAGGCGGGTCGCCATCTCATACATCTGGCGGACGCGCTCCCGGCCTTCGAACACGGTCTCCGGCGGGCCGTCCTCCACGCCGCAGATCCGGCCGTGCGCGAACAAATCCGCGACCCCGTCGAGATCGCCGGCATCGATGAGCTCGGCGTAGTGGTAGATGAGGTTGGTGATCGCCTGCGCACTGTCACTCATGTCTAAGGGATGATCGCAGAGCAATTGCTTAGATGGCCTTGTTTGTCCAAGATTCCCCGCTAAGCTGCCCCGCGTGACGCAATGGTCGCCGAGCCGGCTCGGCAATCTGGCCGGAAGACGGATCATCGTGACGGGCGCGACCAACGGCGTCGGGCTCGGCACGACGCGGGCCCTCGCGAGCGCAGGTGCGCACGTGATCATGGCGGTGCGCAACACCGCGCTGGGAGCCCAGCGCGCCGCCGAGATCGACGGTTCCACCGAGGTGGTCGAGCTCGATCTGGCCGACCTTGCGTCGGTCCGCGGCTTCGGTGACCGGCTCAACGGGGATGTCGACATCCTGATCAACAACGCCGGTGCGCTGACCGACCGGCGCCGGGAGACCGTCGACGGTTTCGAGGCGACCTTGGGCACCAACCTGCTCGGCCCGTTCGCGCTGACGAACCTGCTGCTGCCCCGGGTGCGTTCGCAGATCATCAATGTGGCCTCCGACGGCCACCGCACCGCGACACTCCGCCTCGACGACATGCACCTGCGCCGGGCCAAGTGGACCTCGATGGGTGCCTACACCCACTCCAAGCTGGCGATGATGCTGTGGGGGCTGGAGCTCGACCGGCGGTTGCGCGCCGCCGGCTCCGGCGTCACCAGTCAGCTCGTCCATCCCGGCTGGGTGGCCTCCAACCTGTCGCACACCGGCGATTCGCGGTTGATGTCGTTGGCGCACACGGTGGTCAAGGGGGTGGCCGACCGGTTCGCCAACGATATCGATGAGGGTGCCGTGCCGACGCTGTACTGCATCAGCGAGCCGATCCCGCCGGGCAGCTACGTCGGTGCCAGCTCCCGGCTCGGGCTGCGCGGCGAGCCCGCGCTGATCGGCCGCTCGCCCAAGGCGTGTGACTACGAGGCCGCCGCGCGGGTGGTGCAGTTCGCCGAATCCGAAACCGGCACAACGATTCCGGTCTAGGAATCAGAACGGTTTGGCGGTGAATCCCCAGCGCAGCAACGCCGCCTCACGTCGGGCCTGGCCGTGTAACTGGGCGGGTCGCTTACCGACTGGGGCTGGTTTACCCTTCTCCCCGAACCTCCAGTACGCCTGCAGGTACGGCAGCGGCGTGGCGTGCCCGGAGCTCAGATCGCCGAGCCCCGCCAAGTCGAGCGCCGCCGACAGCTCGTCGCGGGTGAACGCCGCGGCCTCACTGGCGATCGCGTCCTGGCGCAGGCCCATCGGCGAGTCGGGGTCCACGCACTGCAACATCGCCGGGCACGCCGACGGGTCCCGCAGCCGAGCGAAATCGGAGATCCACAACGCCGCGCCGCTGTCCCGCCGCACCGCGGCGATTTGGCGCAGGGCGGCGCTGAGCACGTCGGCGTCGGGAAGTTGGTGCAGCGTCCACATGCACGAGATCGCGTCCCACGGCGCACCGGTGAGTGAGTCGGGCAGCGCCGTGATGTCGGCCTGCACGAGTTCCACACGTCCGTCGAGACCTTCGGCGGCGAACAGTTTTCGGGCCGTTGCCAGCATGTTGGGCGCCAGGTCGACGCCGACCGCGGTGATGTCCGGGCGCCTGCGCAGCACCGCGCCCAGCGCACGACCGGAGCCGATGCCGAGGTCGAGCAGGCGGCCGCCCTGCGGCAGCATCGCGTCCAGTGCGCGGGCACACAGGTCGTACACGGCGCGCATGCCGGGGTTCGCCCCACCCCCGGCGTGGAAGAACGCCACCGCTTCGGCGTCGTCCATCACCATCGGCTCGGGGATGCGTTCACGCCCCGGCGAATGCATCCGCTCCCGCACGACGATGCCCGGTATCCGCCACAGCGGTCGAATCCCCATTGACGAAACCCTTCTGCCCGCGCCCACTTGCGCCCCCTCATTAAACCCGGGACCACTCGGTACACTTCGTTCCTTATTGAAATAGTGGAGGACCCCGTGACTCAGGCCCCAATCAGCGGTGGCCTCGAATCGTTGCCGCTGGCGCCGGTCAACCCGATGCCGTTGCGCGAGCGCCTCAAAGCTGTGAAGGAATTCAGCACCGGCACCGAACGGTTGCGCGACGCCGGCGGACCCGTCACGCGCTTCACCGTCGGCCCGCGCTGGCTGATGCCGCCGATGGTGCTCGTCACCTCGCCGAGCGCGCTGCGCGACGTGCTCAGCATCAAGGACGGTTCGGTCGACAAGACCAGCCCGGTGTTCGACGAGATGCGCCGGATCATCGGCGCGAATCTGGCCGACCTGCCGTATGAACCATGGCGACCGCGGCGCCGCACGATCCAGCCGGTGTTCACCAAGCAGCGGGTCCGGGAATTCGGCGGCCACATGGCGCAGGCCGCCGAGTCGGTCTGCGGCGACTGGCCGGATGGCGGCGAGGTGGACCTGGACGCCGAATCGCGGGCACTCACCCTGCGCGCGCTGGGCCGCTCGGTGCTCGGCATGGACCTGGAGGCGCGCGCCGACGACGTCGCCGAACCGCTGCGCGTCGCACTGTCGTATGCGATCGCCCGCGCCACCCGCCCGGTCCGCGCCCCACACTGGTTGCCGACGCCTGCACGACGACGGGCGCGGCAAGCCAGCGCCAGGCTCCACCGGCTGGCCGGTGACATCGTCAGCGAGTGTCGGCGCGATCCCGACCGGGTGGCCCCGCTGGTTCACGCGCTGATCGCCGCGCAGGACCCGGAAACCGGAAAGCGGTTGTCCGACAGCGAAATCTGCGATGAGATCATCATCTTTATGTTCGCCGGCCACGACACCACCGCAACCACACTGGCGTATGCGTTGTGGGCGCTCGGGCGTGATCCCGCCTGCCAGGACCGCGTGGCCGCCGAGGTGGCCGCGCTGCCCGATCGACCGCTGGACCCCGACGACCTGTCCAGCCTCGGCTACACCGCGCAGGTGGTGCGCGAATCGCTCCGGCTGTGCCCGCCCGCACCCACCGGCACCCGGATGGCGTGCCGCGACCTCGAAGTCGGCGGCTACCGCGTGGAAGCGGGAACGATGGTGGTGCTGGGCAGGATGGCGGTCCAGCGTGACCCGACCCTGTGGGACGACCCGCTGCGGTTCAATCCCGACCGGTTCGGTCCCGACGCCGCCAAAAAGCCGGAACGGTGGCAGTACATCCCGTTCGGTGGTGGTCCCCGCTCCTGCATCGGTGACCACTTCGCAATGCTCGAAGTCACGCTCGCTCTGGCGAGCATCATCCGCCGAGCCGAAATCACCTCGCTCGAGCCGGATTTCCCGCTCGCCCTGCATTTCACGATGATCGCCGGCGCGCCGATCCGCGCCCGAATCCGGAAGCGCTGATCCATGGCCGTTGACCACACAGCGGGCTACACCGCCGACATTCTCCACGACGGTGACGCCGCGCTCGACGCGCTGCGCGCAGACCCCGGGGTCGATGTCATCGACCATCGGGCGGCGCTGCTCGCCGACCTCAACAAGCTCCAGCCGGCGCCGGGCGCGGAGTTGCTTGACGAGCCGACCCGGTGGGCGTACTACCCGTGGCGTCGAACCCTCGTCGCGATCTTGGGGCCGAACGGGTTTCGGGCGGTCCGCACCGACCGCAACCGCAACCTGATCACCGCGGCGGAGCAGCGCCGGCTCGGTACGGTCCGGATCGCGATCGCCGGGCTCAGCGTCGGCCACGTCATTGCGCACACCCTCGCCGCCGAAGGGCTGTGCGGCACGCTGCGCCTCGCCGACTTCGACCACCTCGAGCTGTCCAACCTCAACCGGGTGCCCGCCACGATCCTGGACATCGGGCTCAACAAGGCCGTGGTGACGGCGCGGCGCATCGCCGAACTCGATCCGTACCTGCGGGTCGAGGTGATGACCGCCGGTGTGCGGGCGGAGTCCCTCGAGGAGTTTCTCGACGACATCGACATCGTGGTCGAGGAGTGCGACTCGCTGGACATGAAGGTCCGCATCCGCGAGGCCGCCCGGGATCGGCGGCTGCCGGTCTTGATGGCGACCAGCGACAGAGGTCTGATCGACGTGGAGCGCTTCGATCTCGCGCCGGACCGTCCCGTCATGCACGGTGTCCTGGGCGGAGTGGACTCCGCACAGCTGGCCGCGCTGTCGCAGCAGGACCGAATCCCGTACATGTTGCGCCATCTCGACGCCAGCCGATCCTCCGGGCGGCTGACCGCGTCGCTGGTCGAGGTCGGCCACACCCTGTCCACCTGGCCACAGCTGGCCGGCGAGGTCACCCTCGGCGCCACCATCGTGGCCGAGGCCGCCCGCCGCATCGGCCTCGGGGAGCCGCTGGGGTCCGGTCAGGTCCGCATCGACATCGGCCAGGCACTTTCCGACATCGCCGAACCGGCCCTCGGCGATCCGACGCAGCCCGGTGCCGACGCGCCGCCGACCGAGGTCGAAGCGCCCGGTGACCCGGTGACCGCAATCGCCAGCGCCGCGGTGCGCGCGCCGTCCGGCGGCAACGCCCAGCCTTGGGAGATCGACACCCAGGCCGACACCGTGCGGATCCGCATTGCGCCGCAATACAAGTCGATGATGGACGTCGCCTTCCGGGGCAGCGCGGTCGCGGTCGGTGCGGCGACCTTCAACGCCCGGGTGGCCGCCGCCCACGCGGGTGTGCTCGGTCCGGTCGACTGGGTGACCGACGGTCCCGCCCTGCTCGAAGCGACGCTGCGACTCGGTGATGGCGTCGACCCCGCACTGGCCGGTCTGTACCAGCCGATGCTGCAACGGGAGACCAACCGCCGCAAGGGAACTCCGCAACCCCTCTCCGCCGAGACGATCGACCAGCTTCACCAGTGGGCGGCTCGTGAGGGGGCCGGACTACACCTGATCACCGACCGTAGCGATATCGATAAGGCCGCAACGATTCTGGCCACCACCGACCGGCTTCGCTTCCTGACGCCGCGCCTGCACCGGGAGATGATCTCCGAGATGCGCTGGCCCGGCGACGAACCCGCAGACAGCGGAATCGACGTCCGGGGGCTGGAACTCGACCCTGGCGACTTCGCGGTGATGGAGATCCTGCGCCGCTCCGACGTCATGGGCCTGCTGGCCGACTGGGATGCCGGGGAGGCGCTCGGTGACGACGTCGCCGAGCGTGTCCACGCGACGTCCGCGGTGGCTGTGATCACGACCAGCGGGGGCCGGCTGATCGACTACGCCCGCGGTGGTTCGGCAGCCGAGGCGGTCTGGATCGTCGCGCAGCACCACGGGTTGGCGGTGCATCCGATCTCCCCGGTGTTTCTGCATGCCGTGCACCGCAATGAACTCGTCGAATTGTCACCACCTTTCGCCGGTGCACTGGTCGAGCTGCAGGCGCAGTTCGCCGAGCTGGCCGGCGTCCAGCCCGGCGAATCACTGGTGCTGATCCTCCGGCTGGCGCACGCCGGGCCGGCCTCGACGCGCAGCCGCCGCCGCCCACTGCCGCAGCCCCGCTGATTGGTACTATCAGCCAACTCGACGCGAACAACAGGAGCCGTCCATGGTTATGGCACCGTTCGACAAGATCACCAACACGTACACCGGCGCGCACGCCTGGATGTACGAGACCGTCGTCGCCCCCGCGGTCTACGAATCGCGTCACGCCGTCGACGAGTACTTCCTGCCCCAGCTACCGCAGAACGGCTATGTCCTCGACGTGGGCTGCGGCGGCGGGCTGTTCACCAAGTACCTCGCCGACCAGCGGCCCGACCTTCGTATCGTCGGCATCGACCTCTCCCAGCCGCAAATCGACCGCGTCCGCAAGCGGATGGCCGGCTACTCCGACCGGGTCTCGTTCCGGCTCGGCGATGCCACCAACCTGGACTTCCCCGACGAGACCTTCGACGGAGTGCTGAGCTACGGCTCGATCAAACACTGGACCTCGAAACCCCAGGGCATCGGCGAATGCATCCGGGTACTCAAGCGGGGTGGGCCGCTGTTCGTCACCGAGGCGGATCGCAGCGCCACCTTTGAGGACGCGGAACGGTTCATCACCTTCTACAAGGCACCGCGTTTTCTGGACCGGGTCAACCTGGCGATCTTCCGGACCTGGATCGCCGGACGCGCGATCGACCTGGACGACGGCCGGGCGCTTGCCGACCGCCCGGATCTGGTCGACGTCACCGTCGCCCGGATTCCCGGCTCGCCGATCATGATGATCGCCGGGCGCCGCGCACCCTAGGTGGTGGGCCGGGTCGCCTCCAGCGCACGGATCAGACTGGCCGAATCCCACGGCCCCCGATGGCGGATGCCGTTGACGAAGAATGTCGGCGTCGCGTTGAGGTCCATCAGTTCGCCGTCTTGAACGTCGTCGTCGACGTGGTGCAGCACCCGCGGCGAATGCAGATCCTCATCGAATTGCGCGATGTCGCAACCCACTTGGTCGGCGTAGCGGTAGATGTGCTGCCATTCCAGGTGGTCCTGGAACTTGAACATCATCGCGCCCATCTCGAAGAACTTGCCCTGCAGGGCGGCGGCCTCGCTGGCCCGGGCGGCGTCCAGGGAGCGTGGGTGGACCCGCTCCAGCGGCAGATGCCGCCATACGTAACGCAATTGGTCGCCGAAGTGTGCGCGGACTTCGTCGATCGCCCCGGTGGTACGGCTGCAGAACGGGCATTCGTAGTCGCCGTATTCCACCAACGTGAGCGGGGCGTCGGCAGGTCCGCGCATGTGGTCGCGCGCGGGGTCGACGTCGCGGACCAGCTTGAGGCCGACGGCGACCGGCGGGCTGAACCGATCGGTGAGGCGGAAGATCGCCCACCCCAACGTGAATGCGATCGCCGAAGCGGCCAGCACGCCGACCCGGGCCAGGTCGGCCGAGCGGGGGTCGTCGATGGCCAGGTCGACGATGAACAGCGATATCGTGAACCCGATCCCGGACAGCGCCGCGCCGCCGGCGATCCGCCGCAACGTCAGACCCGGTGAGAGCCTGCCGAGCCCGGTGCGCTGCACCAGCCAGGTCGCCGCGGTGATGCCGATCAGCTTGCCGACCACCAGGCCGGCCACCACACCCCAGGTCAGCGGTGACCGCATGGCCGCCAGCACGGTGTCGGTGTCCAGTCGGACACCGGCGTTGGCCAACGCGAACAGCGGCAGCACCCCGAAGGACACATAGGGTCCGACCCCGGTCACCAGGCGCTCGTTGATCGAGATCGAGTCCCGCAGACTGCGGGTGGCAGCGCGGGCGTATTCGGAGTTCGGTGACTGGCGGAACGCGCGGATGACGTCGACGGCCGCTTCCACCCGCTGACGTTCGGGCGTGAACACCGGGATCACCAGCGCCACCACCACACCGGCCAGCGTGGGGTGCACCCCGCCGGAGTACAGGGCCAGCCACAAGGCAACGGCCAGAATCGAATACGCCACCCCGCGGATGGCGGCAGGCAGGTAGCGCACTCCGATCAGCGCGGCGACGAGCACCACGGCGATCAGCAGTGGGATCACCCGGATCCGCTCGGAGTAGAACAGCGCGATCGCGGCGAGTGCACCCACGTCGTCGACGACGGCGAGTGTCAGTAGGAAGGTCCGCAGCCGCGCCGGATATTTGGGCGCGATGATGGCGAGTGCCCCGACCAGGAACGCGGTGTCGGTGGAGATCACCACACCCCACGCGCTGGCGGCGTCACCGGACGGATTGAACAACAGAAAGATCACCGCGGGCAGCGTCAGCCCCGCGATCGCAGCGACCACCGGCACCATCGCGCGGGAGCGCTCGGTGAGTTCACCGATGGTGAACTGAGCCTTGACCTCCAGGCCGACGATGAAGAAGAAGAACGCCATCAACGCGTCGTTGACGAGCTCCTTGACGGTCAGCTCGGCGTGCATGGTGCCGAAGCTCAAGCCGAGGTCGGTCTCCCAGAACTCGGAATAGGTATGTGCCCACGGCGAATTCGCCCACAGAATCGCCACGAGGGTGAATGTCAGCAGTAATGCTGCGGCGGCATTCTCGCCAAAGCGCTTCGCTGTCGGGTCCCGACCCAGCCGGCTGCCTTTCACGCTGTCACCGTATGTGCCGCCTCCATCAACATCCAACCCGACAGCTGCACCGACAGATCCCGCTCGGGTGTCTGCGACGAGTTCACCGCGCCCTCGA
>JAEZIA010000330.1 GCA_023416315.1 Actinomycetes bacterium | reverse complement strand
ATATCGGACCAGGTCGAGATCTGATCGGCAGCGCCGGGCAGCTCGAGCCAGGGCTCAAGCATCCCGGGGGTCTGCGATCCTTGGCCGGGCGCCAGCAATGCGATCACGGATTCATGAGGCACTCATTAAGAAAACATTGTGAAACCGGATTTGCACGGTGTAAGAGATTATGAACCTCGTCTTAGGTTTTTGTGGGGGTCCCACAAAAGTGCATGTGATGCGACTCCATCGATATCTGGCCGCGATCTATTCCCTTATCAGAGATTCCCTGCGGTTCCGACCAGCGGCGGTGTGAGTTGGGCTACAGAGCTATTTCCCGTGGTATTCGCGGGCGCAGGGTAGCCGAGGCGGCCCACCGTTGCCGCCACCCGCAGCACGTACGCGTCGCGGGGCAGCGTGGGATCGCGCCCGGTGAAGTCGGCGATTCGCTTGAGCCGGTAGCGGACGGTGTTTGGATGAACGAACAGTTTTCTTGCGCAAGCTTCTATGGCACCGCCGCTGTCGAGGTAGGCGTCGAGGGTCTCGGTGAGCGCCGGTCCGGCGTCGGCCAACGGCCGCATGATCTCGGTGTGCAACGCGGCGACGGCCGAGGTGTCGCCGAGCAGCGCCCGTTCCGGCAGTAGTTCGCGGGCCAACACCGGCCGCGGCGCGCCGCTCCAGCCGACGACGGCGTTCATCCCCGAAATCGCCTCTCGGGCGCTGTGATAGGCCGCGGTGAGCATGGGTGCGGTCGGGCCGATCACGACGGGATTGTCGGAGAACGCGTTGATCAGATCGTTGAAGAACTTGTCGGTGGGGGCCAGCGGCCCGGAGATGATGCCGATCAGCCAGGTGCCGTGCACATCGGCCAGCGCCGAGCGGTGGTGCCGGGAGGCGATCTCGCGGACGTCCTCGCCGGCGAGTTCCTCCCGGCCGGCGGGCGGGGTGCCGACGACGACGGTCGCCGGTGCGGTGGTGTCCCAGTTCAGTGCGGCCGCGCGGGACAGCAGCTCCTGTCCGGTGTCACCGCGGACGACGGCGTCGACGACGCTGGCTTCCATCCGGCTGTCCCACGAGCCGCGGGCCTCGGCGGCGTCGGCGTAGGAGGCCGCCGCGGCGAAGGCGAGGTCGCGGCTGTAGCGCAGGATGCCGATCGACAGCGCGGTGCGCTGTTCGTCGTTGCGGCCCAGCGCGGGCACGGCGGCTTCGAAGTACTGCATGCTGACGCGGACCATGTCGACGGTCTGAGCCAGCGCGATCCGGCGGGTCAGGTCCTGGGGTACCAGGGCGAACGCGTCGGCGGTGTAGCCGACATTGCTCAGCGGGTTGCGAATCCACTCGGCGAAGTTCACCACCGCGGTCTGCAGCACCAGCTGCACGCTGGCCCGCTGGGAAGCCTCCAGCTCGGCGAAGAACGGCAGGTGCTCGTGCATGGCCTGCACAGCCTGGGTGGCCAGCCGGCCGGAGTACTGCTTGAGCCGCCGCAGCGTCGAGTCCGGCACGTTCTGGAGCAGCTGCAACGCAGCGGGTGGCAGCGGCTCGACGAGCGGGTTGTCACTCACCCCTAAAAGCTACGCCGCTTTTCTGGATGTTCCCACCAAATGGGGGTTGGCCGCCTGCGGTGAGGGTGCGTGTTGGTACGGGACACGCCGCTGTGGGCGTACCTGGGCGCACGCTCACCGCGGGCGGGGCGGCGCTACGCGCTGCCGGTATCGACGTAGGAGACCTCGGCGGCCATCACATCGTCGATCCGGTACTCCTTGGCCGCGGCGATCGCCACCGACGGATCGATCTCCCCGTCGCGGGCCAGCGCCTCGAGCACCGCCACCACCACCGACTCGGCGTCGGTGTTGAAGTAGCGCCGCGCGGCGGGCCGGGTGTCGGAGAAGCCGAACCCATCGGTGCCCAGCGTGACGTAGGTATTGGGCACCCAGGGGCGGATCTGCTCGGGCACCGCACGCATCCAGTCCGACACCGCGACGGCCGGACCTGCGGTATCGGCGAGCGCCTGCGTCACGTACGGCACCCGGGCGGGACGGTCCGGATGGCGCAGCAGTTCCTTCTCGACCTCGACGCCGTCGCGGTTGAGCTCACCCCAGCTGGTCACCGACCAGACGTCGGCGGCGACGTCCCAGCGTTCGGCCAGCAGGTCGGCCGCCCGCAGCGCCTCGGGCATCGCCACCCCGGACGCCAGGATCTGCGCGACGCTCGAGCGCTTCTTGTCGGCCGCCCGGTAGCGGTAGATGCCCCGCAGCAGGCCCTCGGGGTCGAAGTTCTCCGGCTCCGGCGGCTGGGCGTAGGGCTCGTTGTAGATCGTGAGATAGAAGTAGATGTTCTCCGGGTCCTCGCCGTACATCCGCGCCAGCCCGCTCTCGACGATGTAGGCGATCTCGTAGGCGAACGCCGGGTCGTAGGCCACCACCGCGGGATTGGTCGCGGCCAGCAGCAGCGAGTGGCCGTCGGCGTGCTGCAGGCCTTCTCCGGTCAGCGTGGTGCGCCCGGCCGTCGCGCCGAGCACGAAGCCGCGGGCCATCTGATCGGCGGCCGCCCACAATCCGTCGCCGGTGCGCTGGAAGCCGAACATCGAATAGAAGATGTAGATCGGGATCATCGGCTCGTTGTGCGTGGAGTACGAGGTGCCCACCGCGGTGAACGATGCCGTCGACCCGGCCTCATTGATGCCCTCGTGCAGGATCTGGCCGACCTCGGACTCCTTGTAGGCCAGCATCAGTTCGGCGTCGACGGCGGTGTACAGCTGACCGTTGCGGTTGTAGATCTTCAGGCTGGGGAACCACGAGTCCATCCCGAAGGTGCGTGCCTCGTCGGGAATGATCGGGACTATCCGGTGCCCGATCTCCTTGTCGCGCAACAGTTCCTTGAACGTTCGCACGGTGGCCATGGTGGTGGCCACCTGCTGCTGACCGGAGCCCTTCTTCAGCGCCTTGTACACGTCGCGCGACGGCAGGGTCAGCGCCTTGGTCTTGGTGCGCCGCTCCGGCAGGAAGCCGCCGAGCGCGCGGCGGCGGTCGATCAGGTAACGGATCTCCGGTGCCTCGGGGCCGGGGTGATAGTACGGCGGCAGATAGGGGTTCTCCTCGAGCTGGGAGTCGGACACCGGAATCCGGATGGCATCGCGGAAGTCCTTGAGGTCTTGCAGCGCAAGCTTTTTCATCTGGTGTGTCGCGTTGCGGCCCTGGAAGTGGGCGCCCAGCGAGTAGCCCTTGATGGTCTTGGCCAGGATCACCGTGGGCTGGCCCTTGTGTTCCATCGCCGCGCGGTAGGCGGCGTACACCTTGCGGTAGTCGTGGCCGCCGCGCTTGAGGTTCCAGATCTCGCTGTCGCTCATGTCGGCCACCAGCGCCTTGGTGCGCGGGTCGCGGCCGAAGAAGTGGTCGCGAACGTAGGCGCCGTCGTTGGCCTTGTAGGTCTGGTAATCACCATCAGGCGTCGTATTCATCAAATTCACCAGCGCGCCGTCCTTGTCGGCGTGCAGCAGGGCATCCCACTCGCGGCCCCACACCACCTTGATGACGTTCCAGCCCGCGCCACGGAAGAACGACTCCAGCTCCTGGATGATCTTGCCGTTGCCGCGTACCGGGCCGTCGAGGCGCTGCAGGTTGCAGTTGATGACGAAGGTCAGGTTGTCCAGCGCCTCCAGCGCGGCGACGTGCGCCAGGCCGCGGCTCTCGGCCTCGTCCATCTCGCCGTCGCCGAGGAACGCCCACACATGCTGATCCGAGGTGTCCTTGATACCGCGGTCGTGCAGGTAGTGGTTGAACCGCGCCTGATAGATGGCGTTCATCGGGCCAAGGCCCATCGACACCGTCGGGAATTCCCAGAAGTCGGGCATCAGCCGCGGATGCGGGTACGACGGCAGCCCGCCGCCCGGGTGGCTGTGCTCCTGGCGGAAACCGTCGAGCTGGTCGGCGGTGAGCCGGCCTTCGAGGAACGCGCGGGCGTAGATGCCGGGGGAGGCGTGGCCCTGGATGAAGATCTGGTCGCCGCCGCCGGGGTGCGCCTTGCCGCGGAAGAAGTGGTTGAAGCCGACCTCGTAGAGCGCGGCCGAGGAGGCATAGGTGGAGATGTGCCCGCCGACGCCGACGCCCGGGCGCTGCGCGCGGTGCACCATGATTGCGGCGTTCCAGCGGATCCAGGCGCGGTAGCGGCGCTCGACGTCCTCGTCGCCGGGGAACCACGGCTCCAGCTCGGTGGGAATGGTGTTGACGTAGTCGGTGGAGGTCAGCGAGGGAATCGCGACGCGTTGTTCACCGGCGCGCTCCAGCAGCCGCAGCATCAGATAGCGGGCGCGGGCGGGACCCGATCGGGCCACCAGGTCGTCGAACGACTCGAGCCATTCCGCGGTTTCCTCGGAGTCGATATCGGGCAAATACGACGCGACCCCCTCGCGGATCACCCGGACTCGATCGGATTCATTTGGGCTGCTTGAGTTTTGGGCCAGATCGTGGCGCGCGAACTCGGTGGTCAACTTCAGCTCCTTAGTAGCTGGTGCAGGTTTTGCACCATCTGACTCCTATCGTGCCGCAATCGGGGTCGTACCGACGAGTAGTCAACTGCCCAGTTGGTAATTCCGCGCAGCGCGCCGGGCAGGGCGGTTACCCGGTAACCTTCCGGGCTGTGCTGATCAGACGAGCGCGCGGCCTGCGGATTGGCGGGCTGGTGGTCGGCAGCGCCGCGGCGGTGCTGGCCGGTGTGGTCGGCTGCACCAGCATCACCGGCGGCGATCCGTCGGTGAACGCGCGCGACGCCCCGGCCTATCGGACCTCGATGTCGGTGTCGATCTCGGAGTCGGCCGCCTCGTCCAGTGCCCGCGAATCCGAGCGGCAGGCGTCGCTGACCACCCAGGCCATCCACGACACCTGCGAGACGCTGTCGACCTCGAGTGCTGATGCGATCGAGGCGGTCAACGCCTATGTGAGCGCCTTCAACCAGGCCACCCCCGACATCGCCGCCACCGAGGGTCCGGCGGTCGATGCGCTGAACAAGAGCGCCGACGCCGTCGCCGCCAGCATCACCGAGGCGATCCCGGATGAACTCAAGGCCGCGTTCAACGACTGGGTCAGCGGAGCGCACCGAGTAGCCGCCGCGATCACCGGACATGCGGGGCCCGCGGAGTTCAATCAGACAATTCAAGATCTCAATGACACCAGGTCGAATGCGCTGAGCTTGTGCGACGCGACGTATTGATTTCCCCCGCACGGCGAGCAATCGCCGCTGGCGTGCGACGATAGCCATAGACAGCCGACCCTGATTTGAAGGAGGTTCCGACGGTGGTCGCGGAGGGTGGCCCCCCGAGCTACGCCCAGAAGCTGGGCATCCAAAAAGATCAGGTCGTGCAGGAGTTGGGCTGGGACGAAGACACCGACGACGACATCCGGGCCGATATAGAGGATGCCAGCGGCTCCGAGCTGCTGGACGAGGATGCCGACGAGGTTGTCGACGTGGTCCTGCTGTGGTGGCGTGACGACGACGGTGACCTGGTGGACCGGTTGATGGACGCGATCGCGCCGCTGGCCGACGACGGTGTCATCTGGGTGCTGACACCCAAGACCGGCAAGCCCGGCCATGTGCAGCCCGCCGAGATCGCGGAGTCGGCGCCGACTGCCGGACTGATGCAGACGTCCTCGGCCAACCTGGGGGACTGGAGCGCCAGCCGATTGGTGCAGCCGAAGTCGAAGGCGGCCGGGAGGCACTCGTGACGGTTGGGGTCGGCTCCGACGCCCCCGACTTCACGCTCAAGGACCAGAACGGTCAGCCCGTCACGCTCAGTTCGTTTCGGGGCGCCAAGAACGTGCTGCTGGTGTTCTTCCCGCTGGCGTTCACCGGCATCTGCCAGGGTGAGCTCGACTACGTTCGCGACCACTTGGCGACGTTCGAGAACGACGACACCGCGACGCTGGCGATCTCCGTCGGACCCCCGCCGACGCACAAGGTGTGGGCCACCCAGAGCGGTTTCACGTTCCCGGTGCTCTCCGACTTCTGGCCGCACGGCGTGGTCGCCCAGGCGTACGGGGTGTTCAACACCGACTCCGGATTTGCCAACCGCGGCACCTTCGTGGTCGACCGCGGCGGCGTGATTCGGTTCGCCGAGTGCAAGCAGCCTGGTGAGGCACGCGATCAAGCGGTTTGGACTCAAGCGCTGGCGGCCGTGTAACCTGCCCCAGCACGGGCGCGTAGCTCAGTGGTAGAGCTCTGGTTTTACACACCAGCGGTCGGCGGTTCGATACCGTCCGCGCCCACCAAAAAGTCCTGCCCCGTTTGGTCGCGCGCAGCGCGGGTAGGCCGGGACGGTGCCAAGCGAACCGTCGACGATCATGCTCATCGCTGATCCCGGAGCACCGGCCGCGCTTGCCGAACGCCTGTCCGAGTCGCTGCCGAACGCGTTGGGCGACCACGCGTCGGCGGGGCGCGAGTGGGCGGTATGTGTGCGGCGGCACGCAGTACCCATCGATGAATATGCCGAGGTCTCCGATGTCGTCCATGCGATCGACTCGCCCAGCGATCCGCCAGACATCGTCATTTACCTCACCGATCTGCCCCGACGGCAAGGCACGACACCGGTGATCGCCGATATCAGCGTTTCCGACCGATTCGGAATGATCTCCATTCCCAGCGCCGGCGGTCTCCTGATCGATCGCCGGGTGCGGAACATGACGCGGATCGTCGTGGCCGAGGTGACTGACGAGCCGGCAGAAGATATTTCGTCGACGGGGCGGCTCACGCGGACGCAGGACGGCGGCATCGTCCGGTACGTCGCGCCGGCAACCTTGTCGCGGTTGCGGCTCCTGGCCGGCATGGTCTACGCGAACCGGCCGTGGCGCTTGGTGACCGGAATGTCGAAGGTGATGATGGCGGCGTTCGCCACGGGTGCAGTGAGCTTGGCCTACCCGACGATGTGGCAACTGTCGGACACGATGGGGCCCGTGCGGCTCGGTACGGCAACAACTCTCGCGATCGCAGCCCTGGTCGCTTGGCTCATCATCGAGCACAAATTGTGGGAACGTCCTCATTCGGCCGACGCGCGTGAACGCGCGGTGCTGTACAACGCCGCCACTGTCGTCACGCTACTCATCGGGGTGGTCATCTTCCATGCCGGGCTATTTGTCCTGCTGCTGCTGACCGCGTGGTGGACCCTTCCGCCGGAACTGCTCGCGCAAAACATCGGTCACCCCGTGAGCATGTCGACGCTGCTGTTTCTGGCCTGGCTGGTTGCCGCAGTGGCGACCTTGGGCGGTGCGTTGGGCTCGGGGATGGAGGACGACGACGCTGTGCGGGCTGCGGCATACGGCGTTCGGCAACGTCAGCGGTTCGAACGGGCGGACACCGGCGACGATAAGAACTCACGCCAGCTTGGTGTGCATCAGTAGAACGTTGTAGTCACCCCACATCGACATGTTCCAGTAGATGTCCTGCCCGGTCGACCACGGATCCATCATCGGCGCGTAGAGACCCGGGTATTGCGTCGACGTCACCAGCGTCGTCGGTCCCGACCACGGCCCCTCCGGCCGGTCGGCGGTACGCATCACGACGTTGTTGTTGCTGTCCGCGTACATCATCACGTACTTGTTGAGATAGGTGTTGTACTGCACGGACATCTCGCCGGCGCTGGGATAGGTCTTCTTGCTGCCACCGAACAGGCTGCCGAACCAGCCCGCCAAGCCGGTGCTGGCGGTGGTGGTGGCGGGCAAAATCGGGGTGGCCGCCGATGGTTTGTTGGCCACCCACGTGCTTCCGTTCCAGTATTCGTACTTCGTCTGGTCGAGGATGTTCGCCTGCTGCACCCGGGAGAGGTAGACGGTGCCGCCACGGCCCGAGGGTGTGCCGTAGGCGTAGACATAGTTGGCATCGGGCGAGCCGGCCGGCGGGCGCACGAAGGCGCTCTGCTGGAAGTTCTGATTGCCCGAGACGTAACCCGTCGTCGTGCGGTAGGACGCGGCGGACCGAATGGAGGACCGCGCGATGGTCCAGGTCTGACCGTTGTCGTCGGAGTAGGCAATCGCCGAGTAGTTCGTCGTCCACCGCCCCGGGGTGTCCCAGGACTTCACCGACATGACACTCACGTACTGACGCGAGCCGTAGGCGTTGTTGTAGGGGACCGAAATGCCCGACGTGGGAATGATGGTGACCTCGGACCCCAGCGGCCCCAGGTAGCCCGGACTGTTGATGATCTGTTTAGAGAAGCCCGGACTTGACAGCGGCGAGCCGCTGAAGACGTTGCCCACCTGACCCGGCGCGACGCCGATGCCGTCAGACAGGACTTGATCCGAACTGCGAAGCAGCGTGTTCGACCGCCAGACCCCTGTCTGTCCGGTGCCGCTGAACGTGTCGCCGAATGCCATCAAGACCTGGTGCTCGTTGATGGCGGTTGCCGGATTGTCCGTGATTCCGTTGTCCCACATGATGCCCAGGTCGGTACCGGCGATGCCGAACATCGACGCGGTGTTGTTGGTCCGTCTCAGCAGATAGGGGCCGGTGGTCCCGCTGCCGGTCACCCATGCCACCGGCGTCGTGGTGGGTCCGGTCGCCACTGCGGCCGCTGCGAGCGGCTGCGGCGCAACCGAGGGCGCTGCACCGCGGAGGCCGGACACCATCGTGTCGAACTCGCGTCTGGTCCAGGCCAGCAGACCCCACAGCGTGGGCGACTCGGCGGGCGCCAGCGGCGAGTTGGCCGCGAGCGGGTCAAACCTGAAGGCCGCGAGCACGCCTCCAACAACATCGGGCACCTTCTGTGCGACCCCCGGGGCGGGCGGCGCCACCGCGACCATCGCCGGCTGTGTATTGATCACCGGTGACGAGACGGCCTTAACCGGGGGCGTGACGACGGCCGGCTGGGTCTGCACCACCTGCACCGCTCTATCGGTGACCGGTCGCGGCGCGTGGGTGTCGGTCGCCGATGGCGGCACTGCTCGGCGCTTGGTGGCAGCTGGGGCAGGCGGCTTGACTACCGGCGACTCACGATGCGCGCGTGAGGTTTTCACCCTCGGCTGGCCGAGCGTCGCACCCGCGGTGGCGGACTGCGGCACTTTGGGCCCACCGATACCTGCGCCGGCCGGGGAATCCTTCTGTTGTGCTCCGGCACCCGATGACGTCGTGTCTGACGCCGGTGAAGAATCGGTGCCATCTGCCCATGCCACCGCGGCACCGGATGCCACGGCGAACCCGACACCGAGTGCGATCGCCAGCCCCCCGACGCGGCCTACATATGGTGCTGCGTTCATTTCATACCTCATGACCGAATCCGGTCCGACTCACCTCCATGGGACTACCTTGGCTCGCCGGCAAACAGGGGCAAAGGTCCCTAACTGGGCGTTAATTACTTCTGGCGAACGCGATATTTGCAGTGGCAACGTCTCGTCCGCCTGGACGAGAGCGAATCTTCTCTCCTGCGGCCATTTTCGGGGCTGCACCGGAACGCGGCGCCTGTCGAAATACTCCGGCAGTAGCATCCGTGCATGCGACTCGACCACGTGGTGCTGTGGGTCAACGATCCGGCCACCGCCATGGACTTCTACACGCGCGTCGTCGGTCTCGGGCCGGTGCGCTTCGACGAATTCAGAGCCGGTGAGGCGCCGTTTCCCAGCGTGCGGGTCTCCGACGAGTCGATCATCGATTTGCTCCCGATGGCCAAGGCTGCAGGCACCGACACCCAAACCCGCGTCCCGGGCAGCGCCGGGCACCCCGTCAACCACGTGTGCCTGGCGATGACCAAGGACGAATACGACGCCCTCGATCAGCGCCTGCAAGCCGAAGGCATCGACACCGGTGCGCGGCTGGCACCCACCTTCGGCGCCCGCGGCTGGGGCCCGGAAGGCATGTACTTCCCCGATCCCGACGGCAACGTCGTCGAGGCGCGCTACTACGACTAGTGGCTTTGGGGGCGCCTGGCAGGATGGCGGCAGTGAGCCGTTACGAGCGCGACCTGGCCCTCGAACTCGACGGCGCCTGTGAAGTGCCGCCCGGCGGGCGCGTCGCCGCCGGCGGCATCCTGGTCGTCGCGGTCGTCCTCACCGCACTGAATCTGCGCCCCGCCGTCACCAGCGTCGGTCCGGTCCTCGGCGATATGCAGCACGCTCTCGGCGCCTCCGCGGTCTGGGCCGGCGTGCTGACCACCCTGCCCGGGTTGTGCTTCGCCGGCGCGGGTCTGGCCTCGGCGGCACTGTCCCGCCGCTTCGGGCTCGGCCGGTCGATCAGCCTCGCGCTGGTCACGTTGATCATCGGGCTTCTGGTTCGGGTTCTCGACGGGCCGTTGGTGGTGATCGGCGGAACCCTGGTGGCGACGGCGGGCATCGCCGTCATCAATGTCCTCATCCCGGTGGTGATAAAGCAGTCGTTTCCCGCGCGCCTCGGGCTGATGACCGGTATCTACACCGCGGCCCTGCAGGGCGGCGGCGCGCTGGGCTCGGCCGTCACCCCGCCCCTGGAGAACATCTACGGCGGGTGGCGTCCGGCGCTGGGCGCCTGGGCGGTGCTTGCCCTCGTCGCGCTGGTGTTCTGGCTGATCGCGTCTCGCCGCGTCGAGGACCCCGACAGTGCGAGCGAAGCGGGCGGGCGGCGGTCGCTGTTGCGTAATCCGTTGGCGTGGACCGTGACGCTGTTCTTCGGAACCCAGTCGCTGCTCGCCTACATCATGATGGGTTGGCTGCCCGAGGTGTTCATCGACAGCGGAGTCAGCAAGACCGCCGCGGGCCTGTTGGTCGGGCTGCTCTCGGTGATCGCCGTGCCCATCAGTCTGATCCTCGCGCCGATGGCGGCGCGGTCGGCGAACCAGAGCGGCTGGATCGCCGCGCTGGGGGTGACCGGTTTCGTCGGTGTCCTCGGGCTGCTGGTCGCTCCGGACTTCAGCCCGCTGCTGTGGAGTGTGCTGGTCGGCATCGGGATGAGCGTGTTCTCGTTGGCGCTGACCGTGATTGCGTTGCGGTCGCGCACTCCCGAGGACACCGTGCAACTCTCGGCGATGGCGCAGGGCTTCGGCTATCTGCTGGCCGGCATCGGGCCGTTCCTGTTCGGGACGCTCCACGATGTGACCGGCGGGTGGACGGTCCCGTTCATCATGGTGCTGGGCGTGTATGTGGTGCAGATCGTGCTGGGCGTGCTGGCCGGCCGCAACCGCTATGTGTGAGGAGGGCGCGATGTTGTCGACGGACTGGTCGCGGGCGATCGGTATCGAGGTGCCGATCGTCAATGCTCCGATGGGCGGTGCCGCCGGTGGTGCGCTGGCCGCCGCGGTCTCCCGCGCGGGCGGCCTCGGCATGATCGGCATGGGTAGTTCGGCCACCGCGGCCAAACTCGAGGCGGAACTCCCGCATGTGGCGAACCTGAACCGGCCCTTCGGTATTGGGTTGGTGGAGTGGGTGGCGGCCGACCAGCCGGAGTTGCTCGATACGGCGCTCGCCGCCCACCCGGCGCTGCTCAGCGTCAGCTTCGGCGAGCGGTGGGACTGGGTGCGGCGCGCACACCATGCGGGCGTGCTCGCCGCCACGCAGGTTCCTGACCTGGCCAGCGCCGAACGCGCGGTGGCCGCCGGTGTCGACGTGGTGATCGCGCGCGGAGCCGAGGGTGGCGGCCACGGTCAGCCGCTGATCGGTACCCTGCCCTTGCTCACCGACCTGCTCGACCACCTCACCGTTCCGGTGCTCGCCGCCGGGGGCATCTCATCCGGGCGTGGGCTGGCTGCGGTCCTTGCCGCCGGTGCCGCGGCGGCGTGGGTGGGCACCGCGTTCACCGCGTGTACCGAGTCGCTGCTGTCGGACAAGACGCGTGAGCAACTGATCGCGGCTACGGGCGGCGACACCGTGACCACCCGGGCGTTCGACGTCGCGCTGGGCTACGCATGGCCGCCGTCGTTGCCGGAACGCGTGTTGCGCAACGAGTTCAGCGACCACTGGGACGGCGATGAGGACGCCCTCGACCGCGCTGCGGCCGATACGTTGGCAGCAGCGATCACCGCCGAGGACTTCACCACGGCGCCGATCAACGCCGGGCAGGGGGTCGGGGCACTGACCGCTGTGTGCTCGGCCGCCGACGTGATCTCGCAGCTGACCGGGGACGCCGCCGACCTGCTGTCGCGCTGGACTACGCGGGATTGAACGCCTGGCGGGGAATCGTCAGCGGGAGGTCGACCGAACTCACCAGGCCGGGCTGGGCGTCGACGACATAGGGCACCGCGTTGACCACGCGCATCGCGGTGGCGACCATCGCGCCGGCGCCGGAGGTCATCGACTCGATACCGGCCTTCTTGCGGTCGCGCAGCGTCACGTCGAAACTGCAGTCGATATCCGGTGTTCCAGTGATCACGACGCGATAGCCCAGCGCGTTGGGCAGCGTCGGCCAATGCGGAGCGACGTCGGGAGCCAGCCGGGTGACGTGCTCGATGACGATGGCTTCCTTGCCGTCGACGATGCCGATCGCCTGCATCCGCAGTGCACCACAGGTGCCCGCCTCCACGGTGCCCATCGCGACTTCCAGAGTCCGTTCGGTCACCGCGCGGTCGAATGTCTCGCGCACCTCTTGAATTTCGACACCGAGCGCTTCGGCCATCATGCGCATCTGGCCCTGCCATTCGCCGGCGATCGCACCGGGGAAACTGATCCACGGTGTGTAGTCCAGCGGCTGGCCGAACCCCAGCGCGTCGCTCATGATGTCCGGCACCCCGTAGTCGTCGTACAGACCGATCTCGTAGGAGTGGATCTTCTCGATCTGCGATGACTGGGTCGAGAGCACGAGCGGCAGATAGTCGGCCGCGAACCCGGGCTCGATGCCGGAGGCGTAGAGCGTCACCTGGCCCTGCTTCGCCGCGGCGGCGAGTTGATCGCGCCACTCGGTCGGTTCGTAGGCGTGCGGGTTGACCAGCCGGGTCGTACTGGTCGTGACGACGTTGATGCCCGCGCTGAGCAGTTTCACGTAGTCGGGGATCGCCAGCGCGTCACGCTCCGGGCCGCTGGCGGCATAGATCACGGCATCCGGCTTCAACGCGATCAACGCGTCGGCATCGGTGGTGACGGGCAGGCCGATCGGTTCCCCATTGGCGAGCTCGCCGGCGTCGCGGCCGTCCTTGTCCGGCGAGTGCACCCAGACACCGACCAGGTCGAGATTGGGGCGTTCGTGGATGGCGCGGATGGCAATCGACCCGATGCCCCCGGTGGACCAGACGACAACGCGGTACTGACCAGCCATGGCTGCCTCCGAAACCTAAGGTTTGATC
>JAEZIA010000310.1 GCA_023416315.1 Actinomycetes bacterium | reverse complement strand
TGCGTGTGACCTTACCGTTATTGACGCCAGGTCAAAGGCGTTGGGGTGCTGCGTATCCCGAGTCCGGCGCGTCTCCTGATCGTTAGCGAACCGCGACTTGGCGCACCGTGGCGCGTACCGAAGCCGGGCTGCGCACCGTGATTAGCTACCGGCGCACAGCATTTTCAGCTAGTGAAACGCGTACGAAAGGTGATGGTTTCCGTCATGAAGATCGTCGAAATGATGCGAGGCACTTGGTTGCGCCGCCTGGCCGCAGCCTTTGTGGCCGCACTCACTCTGCCCGGCCTTATCGGCGTTGTCGGCGGGTCGGCGACCGCGGCCGCCTTCTCCAAGCCCGGACTGCCGGTGCTCTACCTCGATGTCCCGTCGGCAGCGATGGGGCGCAACATCCGAATCCAGTTCCAGGGCGGCGGCCCGCACGCGGTGTACCTGCTCGACGGTCTGCGCGCGCAGGACGACTACAACGGCTGGGATATCAACACGCCGGCGTTCGAGTGGCTGTACGGCTCGGGTCTGTCGACCGTCATGCCGGTCGGCGGGCAGTCCAGCTTCTACACCGACTGGTACCAGCCGTCGCAGGGCAATGGGCAGAACTACACCTACAAGTGGGAAACGTTCATGACCCAGGAGCTGCCGGCCTACCTGGCCGCCAACTACGGGGTCGACCCGAACGGCAACGCCGTCGTCGGTCTGTCGATGGCCGGTAGCGCGTCGCTGACCTACTCGATCTACTACCCGCAGAAGTTCACCTACGCCGCATCGCTGTCGGGCTTCCTGAACCCCTCCGAGGGCTGGTGGCCGATGCTGATCGGTCTGGCGATGAACGACGCGGGCGGGTTCAACGCGCAGAGCATGTGGGGTCCGTCTTCTGACCCGGCGTGGCGTCGCAACGACCCGATGGTCAACATCAACCAGCTGGTCGCCAACAACACCCGGATCTGGATCTACTGCGGCACCGGTACGCCGTCGGATCTCGACACCTCCGGTGGCGGCGGCAACCTGATGGCCGCTCAGTTCCTCGAGGGCTTCACGTTGCGGACCAACAAGACGTTCATGGACAACTACCTCGCGGCTGGTGGACGCAACGGCGTGTTCAACTTCCCCGCGAACGGCACCCACAGCTGGGGCTACTGGGGACAGCAGCTGCAGCAGATGATCCCGGACATGCAGCGGGTTCTGGGCGCCACCCCGTCCGCTGGCTGATCAACCCGAACAACAGCGAGCCTGTCGCCACCCCCCGGCGGCAGGCTCGCTGCTTTGTGTGCGGGAACAATCTGGACCCAGTCAAGGTTGAGTCGATCAGACTGAACTTTGGAGGACTGATGGCTGAAGCCAAATCTCTGCCGGTGTTGTTTGTCAGTGAGCCGATCGTGCTGCCGGGAATGGTGGTGCCGGTGGAACTCGACGACGCCGCCCGCGTCGCCGTCGACGCGGCGCAGGCCACCCCGACCGGCAAGCTCTTGATCGCGCCGCGCCTGGACGATCGCTATCCCACGCACGGCGTGATCGCGTCGATCGTGCAGGTCGGCCGCATTCCCGGGGGCGGCGCCGCTGCCGTCGTCCGGGGTGAACATCGCGCGCACATCGGATCGGGAACCACGGGACCCGGCGCGGCGCTGTGGGTCGAGGTGACCCAGATCGACGACGTCGAACCGACGGACGAGACCAAGGCGCTGGCCGTCGAGTACAAGAAGCTGCTGCTCGCGATGCTGCAGCGGCGTGAGGCGTGGCAGATCGTCGACGTGGTCAACAAGATCACCGACCCATCGCAACTGGCCGACACCGCGGGCTATGCGTCGTATCTGCCGGACGTGCAGAAGCGCGAGCTGTTGGAGACCGAGGACGTGGCCGCGCGGTTACGGCTGCTGATCGACTGGACCAGCGACCATCTGGCCGAGGTCGAGGTCAACGACAAGATCGCCGAGGACGTCCGGTCCGGTATGGACAAACAGCAGAAGGAATTCCTGCTGCGCCAGCAGCTCAACGCCATCCGCAAGGAACTCGGCGAAGGTGAGCCCGATGGCTCCGATGATTACCGGTCCAGAATCGAAGCGGCCGACCTGCCGGAAAAGGTCCGCGAGGCCGCACTGCGCGAGGTCGGCAAGCTGGAACGCTCCAGCGAGCAGAGCCCCGAGGGCGGCTGGATCCGCACCTGGCTGGACACCGTCCTGGACCTGCCGTGGAACGTCCGCACCGAGGACTCGACCGACCTGGCCGCGGCGCGCGGCATCCTCGACGCCGACCACCACGGGCTGGACGACGTCAAGGACCGCATCGTGGAATACCTGGCGGTGCGCACCCGGCGCGCCCAACGCGGCCTGCAGGTCGTCGGTGGACGCGGGTCCGGCGCGGTGATGGTGCTGGCCGGCCCGCCCGGTGTCGGCAAGACCTCACTGGGTGAGAGCGTGGCTCGGGCCTTGGGCCGCAAATTCGTTCGCGTTGCCCTGGGCGGCGTGCGCGACGAGGCGGAGATCCGCGGGCACCGGCGCACCTACGTCGGGGCGCTGCCCGGCCGGATCGTCCGGGCGATCGGCGAGGCCGGTTCGATGAACCCGGTGGTGCTGCTCGACGAGATCGACAAGGTCGGCTCGGACTATCGCGGCGACCCGTCGGCGGCCCTGTTGGAGGTGCTGGATCCGGCGCAGAACCACACGTTCCGCGACCACTACCTGGACCTGGATCTGGACCTGTCCGACGTGGTGTTCCTGGCGACCGCCAACGTGATCGAGAACATCCCGTCGGCCCTGCTGGACCGCATGGAACTGGTGCAGATCGACGGCTACACCGAGGACGACAAGGTGGCCATCGCCCGCGACTACCTGCTGCCCCGGCAGCGCGACCGCGCGGCGCTGACCCCCGAGGAGGTCACCGTCACCGACGCGGCACTGCGCAAGATCGCCGCCGACTACACCCGCGAACCCGGTGTGCGGCAGTACGAGCGACTGCTGGCCAAGGCGCTGCGCAAGGTCACCACCAAGCTCGATGCCAACCCGGAACCGATAGTGATCGACGAACCGGATCTGGTTGGCTACCTTGGCCGTCCGCGCTTCACACCGGAATCCGCCGAACGCACCGCGGTGCCGGGGGTGGCGACCGGATTGGCGGTGACGGGCCTGGGCGGCGATGTGCTCTACATCGAGGCCGGGGCAGTCGACGGTGAGCCGAGCCTGCAGCTGACCGGTCAGCTGGGTGACGTGATGAAGGAATCGGCGCAGATCGCGCTGTCCTACGTTCGCAGCCACGCTGTCGAACTCGGAGTCGACCCGAAAGCGTTGGACCGCAAGATCCACGTGCACGTGCCCGCCGGCGCGGTGCCCAAGGACGGGCCGTCCGCCGGTGTCACGATGGTGACCGCGCTGGTCTCCATGGCCACCGGCAGGCAGGTCCGCTCGGATGTCGGGATGACCGGTGAGGTCACCCTCAACGGCCGGGTGTTGCCGATCGGCGGAGTCAAGCAGAAACTGCTGGCCGCGCAACGTGCCGGGCTGTCAACGGTTTTCATTCCGCAGCGCAACGAGGCCGACCTGGACGACGTTCCGGCCGAGGTGCTCGAGGCGCTGACCGTGAAGCCGATGACGGACGTCGCGGAGATCGTCGCGCAGGCGTTGGAGCCGGCGACCGAGGCGGTCACGACCGCGGCCTGACCCACGAGCAGACGCAGACTCGCACGGATTCGCCACGAATCGTGCGAGTTTGTGTCTGTTCGTAGTGGTAGGAAACATCCCATGGCGTACGACGAAGACCTGGCGAACCGGCTGCGGGAACTGCTCGCCACCGAGCATGGTGTCGACGAGAAGCGGATGTTCGGCGGCCTGGCGTTCCTGATCAACGGCAACATGGCGGTCGCGGCCAGCGGGC
>JAEZIA010000216.1 GCA_023416315.1 Actinomycetes bacterium | reverse complement strand
GCGGGGGAACGTCCTGCTGATCACGATCAATCGGCCGGAGGCCCGCAACGCCGTCAACGGTGCGGTGAGCACCGCGGTGGGTGACCTGCTGCAGCAGGCGCAGGAGGACGCCGACGTGTGGGCGGTGGTGATCACCGGCTCGGGTGACAAATCGTTCTGCGCCGGTGCCGACCTGAAGGCAATCTATCGGCGGGAGAACCTGTTTCACCCGCAGCACCCGGAGTGGGGCTTCGCCGGCTACGTCCGGCACTTCATCGACAAGCCGACCATCGCCGCGGTCAACGGCACCGCGCTGGGCGGCGGAACCGAGCTCGCGCTGGCCAGCGATCTGGTGGTCGCCGAGGAGAGTGCCAAGTTCGGGCTGCCGGAGGTCAAGCGTGGCCTGGTCGCGGCGGCGGGCGGGGTGTTCCGGATCGTCGACCAGCTGCCCCGCAAGGTGGCCATGCAGCTGCTGTTCACCGGTGAACCGATCACGGCGGCCGAAGCTCTCAAGTGGGGCCTGATCAACGACGTGGTGCCTGACGGCACCGTCGTCGACGCGGCATTGGCGCTGGCGCAACGCATTACGGTCAACGCACCGCTGGCCGTTCAGGCCAGCAAGCGGGTGGCGGTCGGCGTCGACGACGGCGTGATCACCGCCGACGAGGCCGGCTGGACCCGCACCATGCGTGAGATCGGTCCGCTGATGAAGTCCGAGGACGCCAAGGAAGGTCCACTGGCGTTCGCCGAGAAGCGCCCGCCGGTGTGGAAGGCGCGCTAGGTAGATCGGACGTCGGCCCGGATGGCGGCGGCCACGTCGGCCGCCGCCTCGGACTGCGGGAAGTGCCCCACACCGTCGAGTTCGGTGACCCTGGCGTGCGGCAGCCGTCGCGTCGCCTCGCGCAATACGTGCTGACCCGAGACGGGATCGGACAGCCCCCAGACCAGATGTAGCGGGCCGTCCCACGTCGCAAAGGCCGCCTCCCAGCGGGCGTGGTGGCGGGCACGCTCGCGGTTGTAGCGGATGAGCAGGTGTGCGAGCTTGTGCCCGTCGCGCAGCGAAACGCCATGCCAGAGTTCGGCGAATTCGGCGTCGGTCGGCTTCGTCTCGCCCCACACGGCCGCCAGTCCCTTGCGCAGCGTCGCCGCCGTGACACGCATGGCGACCAGCTTGCCCAGCAGCGGTGTGTTGAGCATCTGCTGCAGACGGGTGGGGCGGTATACGCTGTAGACAATGCCGCAGTTGAGAACGGTGAGACCGTCGACGGTGAACGGTAAGCGGCCGCCGCGCTGGCGGTCCACGAGTTCCTGACCGACGATTCCGCCGTAGTCGTGGACCACCAGATACGCCGACGCCAGTCGCAGGTGCGCGAGCAGATCCTCGACAATGTCGGCTGATTCGGCCACCGAGTAGTCGTAGGGGGCAGGCTTGTCCGACGCGCCGTAGCCGAGAAAGTCCACGGTGACGACGTCGTGATCGCGCGCCAGGTCGGTGGCAACCGCGGCGTAGTCGTACGACCAGGTCGGAAAGCCATGCAGCAGAAGGACGGTCGGTCCGGCACCGCGCCGTCGGAACGAGACTCGGTGCCCGCGTCGAGTGCGAAGCTCCTCGCTCTGAGCTATCCATTCGGCGGCGCTCGGGAAATTCCCGGCCATCGGACCTCCGGTACGGCATCGTATTCAGATACAGTTGTGTATCACAATGCAGAAGCGTCACCGAGCTGTCAAGAGGAGCGACTGAGCATGCCCCGACTGTCCCGGGTGCAACAACGGCAGGAGACTCGTCGACGCTTGCTGGAGTCGGCGGGCAAGGTGTTCTGTCGCACCGGCTTTGAAGCCGCTGCGATCGACGTTATTGCCGAGGAGGCGGGGTTCTCCCGCGGCGCGTTCTACTCCAACTTCGAGTCCAAGGACGACCTGTTCGTCGAGTTGTTCCGCCGTCACGTCGACGACGAGATCGAGACGCTGAGCCGGGCGCTAGACCGTATCAAGAAGGCCGAGGACCTTGCGCCGGCCATCGAACGCCGATATCGCGTGCTCGGTGACGACAGCAGTTGGTGCCTGCTGACCACGGAGTTCCAGCTGTACGCGATGCGCGGCGGCAAGATGGCCGAACAGTTCGCGGCCAGCTACGAGTCGTACCGGCGCAGGCTCGGCGAACTCATCGCCACCCACTTCGATCGCCTCGGGGTCGAATCAGCGCTCACCCCATACGAATTCGGTGTCGCCCAGGTTGCGTTGTCGCATGGTCTGGCGCTTCAGCGGGCGGCCGACACCACGTTGGCCCCGACCTTGCCGGCGCGCGCGCTGGCCGCCTTCGTGCGGGGCGCGACGCGCTAGGCCTCGGCGGGCTGGCTGGTCGCAGGCGCCTCGGCAGACTCCGACTGCGAGGTCGTCGTGGTCGGCGTCGTGCTCGTGGTGCTCGTCGACGTGTTGGGCGCCGGCGCATCATCGGGGCTGAGCACGGTGTCGATCATGTAGATGTAGGCGCCGCGAGCGGTGTAGCCGCACACCAGCTTTGCGGTGTCGTTGACCTTGATGTCGCCGCCCTTGCCGGTCACCGTCACCAGGCTGCCTTGCTGCGTCGGCATCTTGCCCTGCAGATCATTGGGGCCGAGGTAGCCGAGCACCAGGTGGTAGTACAGCGTGGCCGTCAGCGCGGCCGGGTCATTCTTGAGGTGCTCCAGCGTGGCTTCGTCGAGCTTGGCGAAGGCGTCGTTGGTCGGCGCGAACACCACGTACGGGCCGCCGTCGATCACGCTGACGATGTTGACCGCCGGGTTAAGGCCGCCGGAGATCGCCGCGCTGAACGTGCTCAGATCGGGGTTGGCGGCGATGGCCGCGGTCGCGTTCTGCGCACCCATGTTCGTGAACGAGCCCGAACCGGACGGGATCCGGTTCTTGTAGGCATCGCAGCCGGACCCCTGCGGATCGGGCAGCTGGCTCATGCTGGGCACCGGGATCTGCGTCGTGGTCGGCGCCGCCGGCGTGATGGGCTCCGTGGTCGGATCGGCATAGGCCTGGACGGCCGTCGGGATCGCGACGGCAATGGCAGCCAGCGCTGCTGCAACGCCCAGGGACTTGGTGCGAGTGCTCACTTCGGCTCCTTCGATTCTCTAATGGAGTCGGCGAAATGCGGGTCCCCGTTACCGCTGCGCCGCGAAGAATCGTACGTGCAGCAAAGCGTAGGTCTCAAAACGGCCGGTGAAGCCGCAGTTCAGAGCGCTGGCCTGCGCACCCGCCAGCAGAGCAGCGCGGCCAGCGCGCACAGTCCGGCGGCCAGGTAGAACGCCAGGTCGTAGCTGCCCTGCAGATCGCGCAAGCGGCCCGCCCCCGCGGCCGCCACGGCCGCACCGCCCTGGTGCGCGGCGAAGACCCAGCCGAACACCACCGGTGAGCGGGCGCCGAAGTATTCGCGGCACAGCACGATCGTCGGCGGCACGGTGGCCACCCAGTCCAGCCCGTAGAAGATGATGAACACCCACGTGCCCGGCTCGGCGTGCGGCGAAAGCAGCGCGGGCAGCGCCAGCAGCGAGCACCCGCGGCCGAGGTAGTAGATCACCAGCAGCAGCCGGGGGTCGACGCGATCGGTGAGCCAGCCCGACAGGATCGTGCCCGCGACGTCGAGCACACCGACCGTCGCCAGCAGCCCCGCGGCGACGGTGGTGGGCATGCCGTGGTCGTTGGCCGCCGGGATGAAGTGCGTGCCGATCAAACCGTTGGTGGTCATGCCGCAGATCGCGAAGCTGCCCGCCAGCAACCAGAACGCCGGAACACGCGCGCCGATCAGCAGTCCGTCGAACGCGGCCCGGAAGCTCGATGGCGGAACCGCTTGTGGCGCTTCGGCTTCGGTCGCGCCGTAGGGGAGTAGACCCTTGTCGGCCGGGTAGTTGCGCATCAGCACCAGTACCGGCGGCACAACGGCCAGTGCGGCCCCGGCCACGATCAACGATGCCCACCGCCACCCATGGCGGGTGGTCACCTCGGCGACCACCGGCAGGAAGATCAACTGCCCGGTGGCGCTGGCGGCGGTCAGCACCCCGGTGACCAGGCCACGGCGCGCCTCGAACCAGCGGACCGCGATGGTCGCGACGAAGCCCATCGAGATCGCCCCGGTGCCCGCGCCGACCAGCACGCCCCACAGCAGCACCAGCTGCCAGCTCGTGGTCATCAGCACGCTGGCCGCCGACCCCGTCGCGATCAGCAGCAGCGCCGAGGCCAGTACCGGGCGCACGCCGAACCGGTCCATCAGCGCGGCCGCGAACGGCGCCGTCAGACCGAACAGCATCATGTTGACCGACATCGCGAGCCCGACCACGCCGTGCGACCAGCCGAACTCGTGGTGCAGGGGGTTCATCATCACGCCGGGCACCGAGCGGAAGCCGGCGGCGCCGAGCAGCGCGACGAAGCTGACGCCGGCCACCACCCATGCCCAGTGCAGGCCGGTGCGGGTGTTCGGGGTGGATGTCGTGGTCACCCGATCACTGTGGCGGGTCGGTCCCGCGCGGGCTAGTGGCAAGAATGACACTATTCGTCAAAAACATGCCAGACTCGGCGCATGCACAGGATCGCGGTTCTGCTGGTGGCGCCTGCCGTCGGTTTCGACGCCGGGATCGCGCCGACGTTGTTCGGTGCGGCCGCCGATGTCGACGGTGCCCCGCTCTACGACGTGGTCACGTGCGGTCTCGGTGACGCGCCGGTCGCCACCACCACCGGCTACGCGATCCTGCCGTCGGCCGGTCCGGAGGCGCTGGCCACCGCCGACACCGTCGTCGTCCCCGGAACCAGATACGCCCCGGCCCGCGCCCGCGGCGAACTCGACGCCGACCTGGCCGCAGCGCTGGCGTCGATCCGGCCCGGCACTCGGATCGTGTCGATCTGCACCGGCGCGTTCGTGCTCGCCGCCGCCGGCCTGCTCGACGGGCGGCCGGCCACCACGCACTGGCGCTTCGCCGACGACCTGCGCGCCCTGCACCCCCGGGTGAAGCTCGATGAGAACGTGTTGTTCGTCGACGACGGCGACGTGCTGACCTCGGCGGGCCTGGCCGCCGGAATCGACCTGTGCCTGCACATCATTCGTCGTGACCATGGTGCAGCGGTGGCCAACGAGGTGGCGCGCTACTGCGTGGTGCCGCCGTGGCGTGAGGGTGGACAGGCGCAGTTCATCGAGCGGCACGCGCCGGCCGATCCGGACGGCTACGCGTCGACGGCGGCGACCCGGCAGTGGGCGTTGGACCACCTCGACGAGCCGCTGACGATCGGACAGCTGGCCCGGCACGCCCGGATGAGCGAGCGCACCTTCTGCCGCCGGTTCCGCGAAGAGACCGGGCAATCGCCCGGCGGCTGGGTGCGCAGCCGCCGGGTGGAGCTGGCCCGCCAGCTGCTGGAAACGCACGACCTGCCCGTCGACGAGGTGGCCCGCCGCGCGGGCCTCGGCTCCGGGGGGAACCTGCGCCATCACCTGCGGCGCGGGCTTGGCATGTCGCCGTCGAGTTACCGCAAGGTGTTCCAAGGCGCCTGAGCCGGGCTGCCTACGATGTCGGCCATGGCCGAACCATTGATCTCCGCCGTTGGCGGGCACAGCCCCGAACTCCATGCCGAATCCTGGGTCGCTCCCAACGCGGCGGTGATCGGCCAGGTGCGGCTGGGCCCGCGGGCCAGTGTCTGGTACTCGGCGACGCTGCGCGCCGAGGCCGAGCTGATCGAGGTCGGCGAGGGCAGCAACATCCAGGACGGCTCGACCGTCCACGTCGACCCCGGCTTCCCGGCGCGGATCGGCGCCGGTGTGACGGTCGGGCATAACGCCGTGCTGCACGGGTGCACGGTCGAGGACGGGGCGCTGGTCGGGATGGGTGCGGTTGTGCTCAACGGCGCGGTGATCGGCGCGGGGTCGATCGTGGCCGCTGGCGCGGTGGTGCCGCAGGGCGCGGTCGTGCCGCCCCGCTCGCTGGTGGCCGGGGTGCCCGCGAAGGTCCGCCGCGAACTGACCGACGCCGAGCTCGACGGCAACAAGATGAACGCGGCTGTCTACGAACACCTCATCGACCTGCATCGCGACCCTGCCTAGGGGCCGGCGGGATCGATCTCACACCCGGGTCAGGTTTGCGTTGACGCCAGACGGCGCATAAGTCCTACCGTGGAGTCGAAGCGGATCCTGGTCACCGGGGCAACCGGGTACGTCGGTTCCCGCCTGGTGAGCGCGCTGCTCGAGGACGGGCACGAGGTCGTTGCCGCCACCCGCGATCCGGCGAAGCTGGGCCGGTTCGGCTGGTGCGACCGGGTGACGGCCGTGGTTTTCGACGCCGACGACCCGACCTCGATCGAAACGGCGTTCACCGTCGCTGGTCCGATCGACGTCGTCTACTACCTGGTGCACGCGATCGGTCAGCCCGGCTTCCGGGAGCGCGACAATCGGTCCGCGTCGAACGTGGCGAGGGGCGCAGCGGCCGCGGGCGTGAAGCGGATCGTGTACCTGGGCGGGTTCGTGCCGGACGACGACACCCTGTCCGAACACCTCGCAGGGCGGGCCGAGGTCGCGGCGGCATTGAACATCGAGGGCGGCGCCGAACTCGTGTGGCTGGGCGCCGCGGTGATCATCGGCGCGGGTTCGACATCGTTCGAAATGGTCCGTTACGTCGGCGACCGGTTCTGGGTGATTCCGTTGCCGCCGTGGGCCGATCACGATATCGAGCCGATTTCCATCCGTGACGTGCTCTACTACCTGGTCGCCGCCGCCGACCCGGACGTCGTCGCGGCCGGCGCCTACGACATCGTCGGGCCGGATACCGCGACGTATCGTGAACTGCTGCAGACTTACATCGCCGCCGCGGGTGCGTATCGGGCAGGGCTCCCCGTCGGCGACGTCGTTCCGCATGCCGTGGTCGGCCGGGTGGCCGGCGCGGCGGTGCCGGTACCCACCGGGCTGGCCGCTGATCTCATCGAATCGCTGGACCATCCGATGACGGCCTCGGACACTGTCTTACGTGACGTTGTACCGGATCCACCCGGTGGGCTCACCACCATCGCCGACGCCGTCGCCGCCGCGGTGTCCAGCCCGCGGCCGCAACCCGTCGACCGGCTGGCCGACCCGCATCACCTGGCCGACAGCGACCCGGTCTGGGCCGGCGGTGATGCACTGCGACTGCGACGCGTGGTCGCGACGGTGACGCCCGCAGTGGCGCGACCCGCGCTGGGGCTGCTGAACTCGGTGCCCGGCCCGCTGGCCGGTGTGCTGCGCACCGGAGTGGACCTGCTGCTGGCGAAGGTTCGCCTGTTATGACGGTGCTGACCGAGATCCGTTCGATCGCCGCCAATGTGGCTGTGCCGCACCAGGAAACCCCAACGGTGATCCGCCGGCGGCGAATTTCGGTGTGCGTGGTGCTGGTTCTCGGGGCTGTGTTGCTGGGCGCTTCGCTGACCCGCACCCCCGGCGACGCCGCGTTCTATTGGCTGACGATGGCGCTGGCCGCGGCGTGGGCGTTCGGCGCGCTGTTATCCGGTCCCGTGCACCTGGGCTGCATCCGTTGGCGGGGGCGCAATCAGCGGCCGGTGATCACCGGGCTCACGATCGGGTTGCTGCTCGGCGCCGCCTTCGTGGCCGGCGGGTTGGTCGCTCGCGAGATCCCGCCGGTGGCCGAACGCATCACCCGGGTGCTGGAGTACGCGAACCACGGCCCGTTGCTGCTGATCGTGGTGATCACGCTGGTGAACGGGCTGGCCGAAGAATTGTTTTTCCGCGGGGCGCTGTACACCGCGCTGGGTGCGTTCCATCCGGTGGTGATCTCGACGCTGCTGTACACGATCGCGACGTGTGCCAGTGGCAACCCGATGCTGGGCTTCGCCGCGGTCATCCTTGGCACGGTGTGTGCGCTGGAGCGCCGAGCCACCGGCGGAGTGTTGGCACCGGTGCTCACCCACATGGTGTGGGGGCTGATCATGGTGCTGGCACTGCCGCCGATGTTCGGCGTATGGGACTAGCTCAGCGGGTGGGCGATCTCGTCGCGCGGCATGCGGGCGGCGATCAGCGCGATCGCCGCCAGTAGCACCGGTGCGATACCGGTGACCGCGAAAATGACTTCCACCGAAACCACTTTCGACAGCGGGCCGGCGACCGCCATCGATACCGGCATGAATGCGAGTGAGACGAAAAAGTCCAGACTCGACACCCGGCCCAGCATCTCCGGCGGAACCCGCCGCTGCAGCAGCGTGCCCCAGATGACGCCGGCGCCCTCGGCGATCCCGATGACGAACAGCGCGACCAGCATCACCGGCAGCGAGGTCGTCGTGCCGACGATCACGAACGGCAGCGAGCCCACGCCCCACATCGTCATCATCACCGTGAGGTAGCGCCGTGGCAGTGGTCGTGAGGACACGACCACCGCACCCACCGCGCTGCCGACGCCGAACGCGGCCAGCATCAGGCCGTACACCTGCTCGCCGTGGGCGAACCGGTCGCGGGCGATGAACGGCAGCAACACCTCGATCGGGCCCAGCGCCAGGAACACCCAGGTGCTGGCGAACAGCAGCGTCCAGCGCAACCACGGGGTGCGCACCACGAACCGCATGCCGTCGCGCAGATCGGTGAGGACATGCGGCTTTTCCCGCTTCACGGTCAGCACGATGTGTGCACCGTCGCCCGGTCGCATCGCCACCAGCAGGAGCAACCCGAGCGCCATCAGCACGGTCACGGTCACCGACCCCAGGGCGGGGAAGGTGAGGCCGACGAGGACGCCGGCGGTCGCGGGACCGACAGCCTGCTGCAGGGTCGGCCGGACGGCGCCTTCGACGCCGTTGGCGGCCAGCAGTTGCTCGGCAGGCAGGATCCGCGGCAGGTACGCGTTGTAGGCCGGGAAGAAGAACGCCGCGCCGACGCCGAGAACCGTTGCGGCAGTGGCCATATGCCACAGCTGCAGGTGCCCCGCGAGGCTGAGTGCGGCGACGGCGCCGGTGGCGGCGACGTTGGCGATCTCGACGGCGATGATGATCGCCCGCTGGGGGACCCGGTCGGCGACGATGCCGCCGACGAGCATGAAGGCCAGCATCCCGCCGGCCAGGCAGGCGGCGACCAGGGACAGTGCGGCCGGGTCGTCGGCCAGGGCGATGACCTGCAGGGCCATCACGACCGTCCACATGCCCTCGGCGAACAGGAACAGTGACATCGCCGCGATGAGCAACCGGAACTCGCGGTAGTGGAACGGCGCGAGTACACGCCAGCGGCCGGTGGGTTTCACCGGGTCGACGACGTTACTCATGGCATTGATGGTCGCTGACGGATCAACGCCACGTCCAACGATTTTCGGCGCGTGAAACTGCAGTTGTTAACGCAAACCGCCAGGGCAGGGTGTCAACAACTGCAGTGTGGGCGAAACTAGTCGTCGGTGAACTTCGCGGTGCGATGCTCCTGGAACGCCTGGGTGCCTTCGCGGAAATCGTTGGACTCCAACAGAATCAACTGGCCTTCGCTCTCCCGGCCGATCGCGGCCTCGAGCTCGGTCAGCGTCGCGGCGTTGATCGCCTGCTTGGTCTTGCGCAGCGCCAACGCAGGCCCGGACACCAGCTTCTCGATCACCGCGGACACCCCGGCGTCCAGCTCATCGGCCGGATACACCGCACTGACCAGCCCGGCGTCGAATGCCTCGGTCGCCGACAGCCGTTCGGCCAGAAGGGCCATCCGCAGCGCGCGGATCCGGCCCACCGCGGCGGCCACCAACGCCGAAGCGCCGCCGTCGGGCATCAACCCGATCTTGGTGAACGCCAACAAGAAGAACGCCTTCTCCGAAGCCAGCACCACGTCGCAGGCCAACGCCAGCGACACCCCGACTCCGGCCGCCGGGCCCTGCACCACCGACACCACCGGCTTGGGCAGATTCACGATCGTGCGCACCGCGCGGTTGGCCTCCTGCAGCACCTCGTCGGGGCTGTCCGGCCGCCGGTTCGACTGATCCTCGGCGCTGATGCCCGCACCCGAGCTGAACCCGCGGCCCGCCCCACCGAGCCGCACCACCCGCACCGCCGGGTCGTCGGCGGCGTGCTCGAGCACGTCGGCCAGCGTTCGCAGCATGATCGCGTTCAACGAATTCAGGCTGTCCGGCCGGTTCAGCGTCACCGACAACACTCCGCCGTCGAGCGACACGGTCAGTTCGGGGATACCGGTGTAAGCATCGATGGTCGTCATGGCTGCACCTTAGCCCCGCTGGGGGCGCAGCCCGCGCCGGGTCGGGCCAGGTGTAAATAGTTAAGGCGGCGATCAATCAACTGGAGGGTAGACAGCTATGGGCGGACCACTGCACGGGTTGCGCGTTATCGAGTTGGCCGGCATCGGCCCGGGTCCGCACGCCGCGATGATCCTCGGTGACCTGGGCGCCGACGTCGTCCGCATCGACCGGCTCGGCAAGGGCACCGGCACCCCCAGCAACGACTACCTGCTGCGCAACCGTCGCTCGGTGGGCGCCAACCTCAAGGACCCGAACGACCGCGATATGGTGCTCGGCCTCATCGCCAAGGCCGACGTGCTGATCGAGGGCTTCCGTCCCGGCGTCACCGAGCGTCTCGGCCTCGGCCCGGAGGACTGCGCGAAGGTCAACGACCGGCTGATCTACGGCCGCATGACCGGCTGGGGCCAGGACGGTCCCCGCAGCCAGCAGGCCGGTCACGACATCAACTACATCTCGCTCAACGGCCTGTTGCACGCCGTCGGCCGGGCGGGCGAACGGCCCGTCCCGCCGCTGAACCTGGCCGGTGACTTCGGCGGCGGTTCGATGTTCCTGCTCGTCGGCATCCTGTCCGCGCTGTGGGAGCGGGAGCGCTCCGGCAAGGGGCAGGTCATCGACGCCGCGATGGTCGACGGCTCCAGCGTGCTGGCCCAGATGATGTGGGCCTTCCGGCACATGGGCATGTGGAGCGATGTGCGCGGCACCAACATGCTCGACACCGGCGCGCCCTACTACGACACCTACGAATGCTCCGACGGCCGCTACGTGGCGGTCGGCGCGATCGAGCCGCAGTTCTACGCCGAACTGCTGGAGAAGCTGGGCCTGGATGCCGCCGATCTGCCCGACCAGAACGACATGGCCCGCTGGCCGGAGCTGCGCGCGGTGTTCACCGAGGCCTTCGCCGCCCACGACCGCGACCACTGGGCCAAGGTGTTCACCGGCAGCGACGCCTGCTGCACCCCGGTGCTGTCGTTCGCCGAGGTCGACACCGAGCCGCACAACACCGAGCGCAACACCTTTTACACCGAAGCGGGTTCGACGTTCCCCGCACCTGCGCCGCGGTTCTCCCGCACCGGACTGGATGCGCCGACGGCGCCCGGCGTTCCGGGAGCCGACAACGAGTCCGTTCTGCGCGACTGGGTATAGTCCCCAACCAACCAGTAGGTCGAGCTATCGAAAAGGAGCACATTCGTGGAGATCAAGGACGCCGTAGCTGTCGTCACCGGCGGTGCCTCGGGCCTGGGCCTGGCCACCACCAAGCGGCTGCTCGACAAGGGCGCATCCGTGGTGGTGATCGACCTCAAGGGTGAAGACGTGGTGGCCGAGCTCGGCCCGCGTGCCCGGTTCGCCCAGGCCAACGTCACCGACCCCGAGTCGGTGTCGGCCGCGCTCGACATCGCCGAGGAGATGGGGCCGCTGCGCATCAACGTCAACTGCGCGGGCATCGGCAACGCGGTCAAGACCCTGGGCAAGGACGGACCGTTCCCGCTGGACTGGTTCAACGCCGTCGTCCAGGTCAACCTGATCGGCACCTTCAACGTGCTGCGCCTTGCCGCCGAACGGATCGCGAAGACCGACCCGATCGGCGAAGAGCGTGGCGTCATCATCAACACGGCGTCGGTCGCGGCGTTCGACGGGCAGATCGGCCAGGCGGCCTACTCGGCGTCGAAGGGCGGCGTGGTCGGCATGACCCTGCCGATCGCGCGTGATCTCGCCCGCGAACTCATCCGCGTCGTCACCATCGCCCCCGGCCTGTTCAAGACGCCGCTGCTGGGTTCGCTGCCGCAGGAAGCGCAGGACTCCCTGGGCAAGCAGGTGCCGCACCCGGCCCGGCTCGGCGATCCGGACGAATACGGTGCCCTGGCCACTCACATCGTCGAGAACCCTATGCTCAACGGCGAAGTGATCCGCCTCGACGGGGCGATCCGGATGGCGCCGAGGTAGGGGAGGCAGCACAAGTGACGATCAAGACGAAGTTCACCGAAGCGTTCGGCGTCGAGCACCCGATCGCCCAGGGCGGTATGCAGTGGGTCGGTCGCGCGGAACTCGTTGCGGCCGTTGCCAATGCGGGCGGGCTCGGTTTCATCACCGCGCTCACCCAGCCGACGCCCGCCGATCTGGCCAACGAGATCGCCCGCACCCGGGACCTGACCGACAAACCGTTCGGGGTGAACCTCACGATCCTGCCCGCGATCAACCCGCCGCCGTATGACGAGTACCGGCAGGTGATCGTCGACGCCGGTATCAAGATCGTGGAGACCGCCGGGTCCAATCCGGCCCCGCACCTGCCGATGTTTCACGACAACGGCATCAAGGTGCTGCACAAGTGCACGTCGGTGCGGCATGCGGTCAAGGCCCAGAGCCTGGGTGTCGACGGCATCAGCATCGACGGCTTCGAGTGTGCCGGGCACCCGGGTGAGGACGATATCCCGGGCCTGGTGCTGATCCCGGCAGCGGCCAAGGAGATCGAGATCCCGATGATCGCCTCCGGCGGCTTCGCCGACGGACGTGGCCTGGTGGCCGCCCTGGCACTCGGTGCCGACGGCATCAACATGGGGTCACGGTTCATGTGCACGGTCGAGTCGCCGATCCACCAGAAGGTGAAGGAAGCGATCGTCGCCGGTAACGAGTTGGGCACCGAGTTGATCTTCCGCACCCTGCGCAACACCGGCCGGGTCGCGAGCAATTCGGTGTCCCGCGAAGTGGTCGAAATCCTCAACGCCGGCGGTCAATTCGAGGATATCGCGCACCTG
>JAEZIA010000136.1 GCA_023416315.1 Actinomycetes bacterium | reverse complement strand
ATCACCCGACCCAAGCCCGTGAGGAGCTTATGTGGTGACACGCCCCTGAAAATGGCGCGCTTGGACATCACACCAAGTTACATCGCGCGAGCGCCCGCAGACGTATCACGAGGTGGCGGGCCAATTCGTGGCGCAACCACGCCCGCGAATCGGATCGTACGCCGACCGAGGCGGCCACGCGCTGTGAAAACGGCGCAGGTTCGGCTCGGAGCAAACAAACAGGCTCAGCCGATCAGCACCGCGTAGCGCGGCTTGATCACCTCGTCGATGATCGCCAGCCGCTCGTCGAAGTGGATGAATGCCGACTTCATCGCGTTGATCGTGAACCGCTCCAGGTCACTCCAGCCGTAGCCGAACGCCTCGACCAGCCGCGCCATCTCCTGGCTCATCGTGGTGTCTCTCATCAGCCGGTTGTCGGTGTTGACCGTGACCCGGAACCGCAGCCGGGCCAGTAGGTCGAAGGGATGGGCGGCGATGCTCTTGACCGCACCGGTCTGCACGTTGGAGCTCGGGCACATCTCCAGCGGGATGCGTTTGTCACGCAGGATCGCCGCCAGCGGCCCCAGCCGCGCGCTCCCGTCCGGGAGCACCTCGATGTCGTCGACGATCCGCACCCCGTGCCCGAGCCGGTCGGCCCCGCAGAACGCCAGTGCTTCGTGGATAGACGGCAGGCCGAACGCCTCGCCGGCGTGGATGGTGAAGCGGGCGTTATTGGTCCGCATGTACTCGAACGCGTCGAGGTGGCGGGTCGGAGGGTAACCTGCCTCGGCGCCGGCGATGTCGAATCCGACCACGCCCTTGTCGCGGAACCTGATCGCGAGTTCGGCGATCTCCCGCGACCGCGCGGCATGGCGCATCGCGGTCACCAGGCAGCGCACCACGATGGGCCGCCCTTCGGCAGCCGCGGCCTTCTCCCCGTCGGCGAATCCGGCCAGCACCGCATCCACCACCTCGTCCAGCGACAGCCCGCCGTTGATGTGCAGCTCGGGGGCGAACCGCACCTCGGCATAGACCACGTTGTCGGCGGCCAGGTCCTCGACGCATTCGGAGGCCACCCGATGCAGCGACTCGGGGGTCTGCATCACCGCGACCGTGTGGGCGAAGGGCTCCAGGTAGCGCACCAGCGATCCGCTGTGCGCGGCCTTGCGGAACCAACTGGCCAGCCCCGCCTCGTCGGTGGCCGGCAACTCGTCGTACCCGATCTGCCCGGCGATATCCAGGACGGTCGCCGGGCGCAAGCCGCCGTCGAGGTGATCGTGCAGCAGCGCCTTGGGTGCCCGTTCGATCATCGGGAGGGTCAGCGGTGTGGTCATCGGGTGATCCGATCGATGATCAGCGGGCGAGTCGTGGGCGGGGCGTCGACCACGGTGAACGCACCGTCGAGCTCCGCCATGGCGGCGGGGATCCTTTCCGGCGTGTCCGTGTAGAGGGTGAACAGCGGCTCACCCGCACTGACCGGCTCACCGGGCCGGCGATGGATGCGCACACCTGCCCCGAATTGCACACGTTCGCCCGGGGTGGCCCGGCCTGCGCCGAGCCGCCATACCGCCAGCCCCATCGCCATCGCGTCGATGTCACCCATTGTGCCGCCTCGCGGTGCCGGCACGGTCTCGGAATGGGCACCGATCGGAAGCGGCGCGTGAACATCTCCCCCCTGCGCGCTGACCAGAGCCCGGAAGCGGTCCATCGCGGTGCCGTCCCGCAACGTCTGAGCGGGGTCGCACCCGTCAATCCCGGCGAGCTCCAGCATCTCGGTCGCCAGCACAACGGTCAGCTCCACCACGTCGTCGGGCCCGCCACCGGCGAGCACCTCGAGCGACTCGGCGACCTCGAGGGCGTTGCCGACCGTGCGACCCAGCGGAATGTCCATATCGGTCAGCACCGCCCGCGTGGGCACACCGTGCGACAGACCAAGCGCGACCATGGTGGCGGCCAGCTCGCGCGATTCGTCTTCGGTCTTCAGAAACGCCCCGCGGCCGACCTTCACATCGAGCACCAGGGCATCAGCGCCTTCGGCCAGTTTCTTGCTCATCACCGAGCTGGCAATCAACGGCAGCGACTCCACCGTGCCGGTGACATCGCGGAGGGCGTAGATCTTCCGGTCGGCGGGTGCCAGTTCACCCGCGGCGAAGATGGCCGCACCGATCTCCGACAGCTGTTGTCGTACTTGCTCTTTGGTGATCTCAGCGGTGAAGCCCGGGATCGATTCCAACTTGTCCAGGGTGCCGCCGGTGTGCCCGAGACCGCGGCCGGCGGCCTGCGGAACCGCCGCACCGCACGCGGCGATGACGGCCACCAGCGGAATCGTGATCTTGTCGCCCACACCGCCGGTGGAGTGCTTGTCCACGGTGGGCACCCGGCGGCCGTCGCGGCGCAGATCGCTGAAGTCCAGGCGCTCCCCCGAGGCGATCATCGCCGAGGTCCATCGGGAGATCTCGGCCCGGTCCATTCCGCGAAGGAAGATCGCCATCAGCAGTGCCGACATCTGTTCATCGGCCACCCGGCCGTGGGTGTAGGCGTCGATCACCCAGTCGATCGCCTCGTCGGTCAGCCGGCCGCCGTCACGCTTGGCGCGAATGACCGTTGGCGCGTCGAATGTGAACTGGGTCACGGCTTTTCCCGCTCCACGCGGGACAGGTCGTCAGGCCCGAACGCATCGGGCAACAGCTCGGCCAGCCGGCGCGGTCCGTCCGCGTGGTCGACGAGCAACTCTGGCCCGCCGTGCTCGAGAAGCAGCTGCCTGCACCGCCCGCACGGGGTGAGGGCGGTGCCGATCGCGTCGACCACCGCGACCGCAACCAACCGTCCGCCACCGCCGGAAACCAGCGCGCAGACCACAGCGCACTCCGCGCAGAGACCTAGGCCATATGAGACATTCTCCACATTGCAGCCGGTGACGACTCGCCCGTCGTCGACCAGACCCGCGGCCCCCACCGGGAACCTCGAATAGGGGGCGTAGGCTCGCGTCGAGACTTCAATTGCTTTGTCGCGCAGGTGATTCCAGTCGATTTCAGTGGTCATGTGGGCTTCACCACACCGGATCTGAATGCATTCACCAGACACCTCGCCAAAATTGTCGCCTACGGCTACACCGACCGAATCCGCCCGAATAGTCGCTTCTGTCTCTGCACCGTAATTCTTTCGACCGTACAAACGGAGTTAGAGTCCACCCAAACGCAATGTGGTGTTGGAGGCGCTGAATGAGTACAGCGGCACCGGTCGTGCCGAGCCCACGCGACAAGTCGGCTCGACGCCGGCGCACTCTTTATCGCGGCGACCCCGGAATGTGGTCGTGGGTATTGCACCGCATCACCGGCACGACGATCTTCTTCTTCCTCTTCGTGCACGTCCTCGACACTGCGCTGGTACGGGTCAGTCCGCAGGCCTACAACGAGGTGGTCGAGACCTACAAGACCCCGATCGTCGGCCTGATGGAGATCGGCCTGGTGGCCGCCCTGCTCTACCACGCGCTCAACGGCGTACGGATCATCCTGATCGACTTCTGGTGGAAGGGGCCGCGTTACCAGCGGCAGATGCTGTGGGCGGTGGCCGCGGTTTGGCTGCTGGTCATGGTGCCCTCACTGGTGATCATCGGCATGCACATGGCGGAGCGGTTCCTGTGAGCGCGCCGGAAAGCCGGCTCGGCCCGCCGGCCCCAATCCTGGAGCGCAGCCACGACCGGCCGGCCGGGCTGGACAACCCGCGCGCCCCACGGCGACGCGCAGGCATGCCGAACTTCGAGAAGTACGCGTGGCTGTTCATGCGGTTCTCCGGCGTCGTACTGATCTTCCTGGCGCTCGGTCACCTGTTCATCGGCCTGATGTGGGACGGCGGCGTCTACCGCATCGATTTCAACTACGTCGCGCAGCGCTGGGCCTCGCCGTTCTGGCAGACCTGGGACCTGCTGCTGCTGTGGCTGGCTCAGCTGCACGGCGGCAACGGCATCCGCACGATCATCGGCGATTACGCCCGCAAGGACTCCACCAAGTTCTGGCTGAACTCGCTGCTGGTGGTCTCGTTGCTCATCACGCTGGTGGTGGGCACCTACGCGCTGCTGACCTTCGACCCGAACATCTCCTAGAAGCTTTCCGAGGCAACAATGATTACCGAACACCGCTACGACGTGGTCATCGTCGGCGCAGGCGGAGCGGGCATGCGCGCCGCGGTCGAGGCGGGCCCACGGGTGCGCACCGCGGTGCTGACCAAGCTGTACCCGACCCGCTCCCACACCGGCGCCGCCCAGGGCGGCATGTG
>JAEZIA010000031.1 GCA_023416315.1 Actinomycetes bacterium | reverse complement strand
GCCGACAAGGGTCGGCACCAGGCGCGCAAACGTGCCGTCGATCTGCTGTTCGAGGCCGAGGCCCGCGGGCTGACGCCTGCCGAGGTGGCCGATGCGCGCACGGCGCTGGCCGAGGCCAACCCGGACGTGTCGGCGCTCAATCCCTACACGGTGACCGTCGCCCGTGGCGTCACCGCCCACACCGCCCACGTCGACGAGCTGATCACCTCGCATCTGCAGGGCTGGACGCTCGAGCGGCTGCCCGCCGTGGACCGCGCGATCCTGCGGGTGGCGGTCTGGGAGCTGCTGCACGCCGAGGATGTTCCGGAGCCGGTGGCCGTCGACGAGGCGGTCGAGCTGGCCAAGGAGCTGTCCACCGACGAGTCGCCCGGCTTCGTCAACGGGGTGCTGGGCCAGGTCATGCTGGTGACCCCGCAGATCCGTGCGGCCTCGCAGGCAGTCTCAGACGCGGTCCGGGGTGCCACGCCCGAGGCGTGACTCAGTGAGCGCTCGCCAATTCGGCGGCGTCGGTGGCAGCATCGCTACGGCGCGTCACCCGCACCTCGAGTCTGGCCAATCCCCGCAGAATGGGGTTGGTCCGCCAGCCGGGCCGGCCTACAACGTCGATCTGCTCGACATTGTCGACGATCTCGCGCAGCACGGAATGCCCTTCGAGACGCGCCAACTGGGCGCCCAAACACAGGTGAATTCCTGAGCCGAACGACACATGTGCGGTGGGATTGCGGTCGACTCGAAACTCGTCCGGGTCCTCGAACTGACGTGGGTCCCGGTTCGCAGCACCCCACAGCAACAGCACCCGAGAACCTGCGGGAATGATCGCCGCGCCGGTGTCGTAGTCGGCTCGTGCCGTCCGGTACAACCCTTGAATCGGCGCGTAATAGCGCAATTGCTCCTCGATTGCGCTGGGAATCAAGTCGGGGCGCCGCTGCAGGAGTCGCAGCTGGTCGGGGTTCGCCGACAACGTCAAGAACAGAGTCCCGAGCATGTTCGTCGTCGTTTCGTTTCCCGCGAGCAACAGCAGGAAGGCGAAGAAGAACAGTTCGTCGTTGCTGAGCTTGCCGTCGTGGGCGTTCGCGACCAGACGGCCCAAAACCGTGTGGTCGCCCAGCAACTGGCCTTCTCGGAGTTTCTCGGTGAAGTAATGGTGGAAGTGACCGATCGCCCGCATGCCCGCGATTCCCTGCTTCAAGCCGGAGACGGACAGATCGGCGTTGGCCAGACGAACGGTTTCGTTGGACCAGTCCTTGAACGCCACGAGGTCGTCGTCGGCGATGCCGAGGATATGGGCGATCACGGCGGTCGGCAGGGGTTCTGCAAGCAGTTTGACCACGTCCACCGACGGCTGGTCAAACAGACCTGCGGTGTGGTGGCGGGCCAGTCGAACCACGGTTGCCTGCCATGACTCCAGAGCCCGCGGGTAAATGCCGGTTGGGCCTGCTTGCGCATCTGGGTGTGGCGTGGCGGGTCCACAGTCAGCAGGGAAGGTGCCCGCATCCGGTTGTAGGAGATGCCATCTGCGCTCGACAACACATCAGATGCGCGTGCCCCTGCTCGCACGTGCTCGTAGCGGCTCAAGATGTAGACGCCCCGCTTGGGGTTGTAGTGCACCGGCCCGCTGTCCAAGAGCCGGCGGTAGTGCGGGTAGGGGTCTGCCGTCGTCACCGGATCGAGAGGGTCGAAGTCGGTGAGCTCGACGCCCGCGGGAATCCGCGGCGTGCGGATCTTGCGCGTGATGGTGTGTGACACGTCATCCGCCAGACCGACCGCCAAGCTTGGGCCGTACATCGTCAGAAATCGCAGCTGCGATCGGATCGGCATGGTGAGGAAGAGTAGGTCGACTGACGAGTCGGTGTCGGTCGTTTGCGGGTAAATTGCACCCAATGTTCGCTGGCTTTGGTCACCGGGGTGAGGTAGCCGACTTGCCAGTTCCGCGGGCGCGGCAACCCTGATGGCAGGCGCGGCAGGGGGTCGCCTTGCGGCGACCGACTGGGTCGAGGCGGGGTTCTTCCTACTGGCGACCGACGGCGTCAAAGCGCTGACGCTGGACCGGCTCTGCAAGCAGGTGGGGGCCACCAAGGGCAGCTTCTACTGGCACTTCGCCGATATGGGTGCCTACCGGCGGGCGCTGGCAGACACCTGGGCGGAGGTGCACGACACCGACCGTGCGGAGCTCACCGATCGTTCGGACCTGCCACCACGGGAGCGGCTGGCGCGGATGATGGAAGCCCTTCTGGGCCAACGGCATTGGATGTTGGAACGGGCGATGCGGGAGTGGGCGCGCACCGACACCGACGTGGCCGCGGCGGTGGCCGCCTCCGACCGCAGGGTGCGCAGCGCGGTCCGGCAGGCCTACCTCGACGACGGGTTCAGCACCGAGCAGGCCGACGTGCGGGCCGATGCGACGTTCGCCGCCGGGGTGGGGTTTCTGCACCTGTCGGCCGTGCCCCCCGGGCCGAAAGCGGCTGCGCAACAACAGCATTTCCTGGACATCATGCTGCGGCACTGACTCCATTCGCGCACTCCATACTTTTTGGTATGGTAACCTTCCCCGCGATGATCAGCGACGACTTCGTGGCATGCCTGGCCGATCGGGCCGCCGAGGCCGAGGAGCTGCGCAGGCTTCCCGACGCCACCATCGCCGACTTCCGCGCCAGTGGCCTGGGCCGGTTGCTGCTGCCCGCGCGTTACGGCGGTGAGCAAGCACCGTTTCCGGCGATTCTGGACCCGGTGCGCAGGATGGCGCACGGCTGCGCGTCGAGCGCATGGACGCTCGGGTTCTACACGCTGCACAACTGGATGCTGGCGTTGTTCGGCGAGCAGGCGCAGGACGAGGTATTCGCCGACGGTCCGGTACTGTGCCCGGCACCGCTTGCCCCGACCGGGCGCGGGCTGCCGGCCGAGGGTGGGGTGCGGCTGTCCGGGCGATGGTCCTGGGCGACCGGGATCATGGCTGCCGACTGGGTGATGGTCGGCGCGCTGTGCGGCCCCGACGACGCGATCTATCCCGCGCTGGTGTTACTTCCTGCCGATGATGTTGCGGTGGAAGATGTTTGGCATACCGACGGAATGCGGGGGACCGGCTCGCATGACGTGCTGGTGAACGATGTCTTCGTCCCCGAGCATCGGCTGGTCAGCGTCATCGACGTATACGGCGGCACCGCGCCGGGTGCGGCACTGCACGACGCCACGGCCTACCGCTGGCCGATGGTGCCGGCCCTGGCGCTGCTCGCCGCGATGCCCGCGCTGGGTGCCGCCGAGTCGGTCGCCGACGGGTTCGCCGCCCGACTCGGCGAGCGGGTGCTGGCCTATTCCGGTGTGGCACAGAAGCAACAGCCGTCCGCGCAGATCCGCCTCGGCGGGGCCAGGGTGCGGTTGCGCGCGCTGCGCGGACTGCTCGATGACACCGTCGCGACCATCGAGGAATTGGTCGGCGACGGCGTCGAGATCCCACGGGACGTGCGCGCTCACGCCCGGCTGGCGGCCGCGCACATCGTGCACGAATCCCGTGCCGTCGTGGCCGACTTGCTCGAATCGGCTGGCGCCAGTGCACATTTCCTGAACAATCCGCTTCAGCGGGCCAAGCGCGATATCGATGTCATCGCCGGCCACGTGGTGTTCGACTACGACGTCGGCCGCGAACTGGCCGGGGCGCTGGAGGTCGGCGTCCCGATCTCGCCGATCGCGATGATCTAGAGACCGAGCGCGCCGTAGGTGCGCCGGACGAACTTCGGCTGGACCGACTGCAGCTTGGCCAGCGAGGTGTTGCCGGCCACCGCGGCGGCGGGCGCGCTGAGGTTCGGATAGTTCTGGATCAGGTAGATCAAGATCAGCTCGTTGGCCGGGTCGGCCTGCCACCAGGTGCCGTACGCACCCGGCCAGCTGAACGTGCCGAGGCCGCCGGGACCGTACAGCTGTGCGGATTTCGCCGGGTCGGTGACCACCGAGAGGTTCAGGCCGAAACCGCGGCCCACCCAGAACGGCAGGCCCAGGAACGGGTTGCGCTTCTGCTCGTCGGTCAGCCGGTCGGTGCGCATCAGCCGCACGGATTCCTCGGAGAGCACCCGCACGCCGTCGACCTCGCCGCCGCCGAGAAGCATCCGGGCGAACCGCAGGTAGTCGTCGACGGTCGTCACCAGGCTCGCGCCGCCCTGGCAGAACCGGGGTTCGGTGACCGGAATCGGACCCATGACGTCGTGCTGCAGGCCGTCTTCCTCGTCGAGGCGATACATCGTGGCGGCCCGGGCACGTTTGTCGGGGGAGATGAAGAACCCCGTGTCGGCCATGCCGAGCGGCTCGAAGATCCGCTCGGTGAGCACCGTGTGCAGCGACCTGCCCTCGATCCGGGACAGGACGATGCCCAGGACATCGGTGGCGTGGCTGTAGGTGAGCCGCTCGCCGGGCTGGTGGACCAGCGGCAGCTGGGCGACCTCGGCCAGCCAGTGGTCCTGGTCCTGGCGCAGCGACACCCCGCTATAGGCCCGGCTGATCGGACCGGTCACCGAGAACACATAGGCCAGCCCGCTGCGGTGGGTCATTAGGTCGTCGATGGTGATCGGTCGCCGGGCGGGGACCGTGCGGTCCAGCGGACCGGTCGGGTCGACGAGGACGGCCATGTCGGCGAGCTCCGGCAGCCAGCGGGTGACCGGATCACCGAGTGTGAGCTTGCCCTCCTCGATCAGAGCCATCGCCGCCGCGACCGTCACCGGCTTGGTCATCGAGGCGACCCGGAAGATCGTGTCCCGCTGCATCGGCAGGCCGGCCTCGACATCGCGGTGGCCGATCTCGTTGACCTGCAGAACTTTTCCGTGTTGCCACGCCAAGGTGACGGCTCCGGCCAGCACTCCGGACTCGACTGCCTGCACAACAGAGGTGCGGTTGTCCCCGAGATTCACCGTCAGGAGTCTACTGATGGGCGTGTTTCGCGGTGGTGCTCGTTCACCTGTTAAGCTGCCCGGCAGTTCGACATCCTTTAACGATCCGTCCAGAGAGGCGGAGAAGGAGGTCTGGAAAGCTCGTGGGCTCGACCGATCGCGAATTGATGTCCGAGGCGGACGTCGGTAGAACCGTTTCCCGCATCGCTCATCAGATTATCGAGAAGACCGCTCTCGACGGCCCCGACGCACCCCGGGTAATCCTGCTCGGCATCCCGACCCGCGGCGTCACCCTGGCCAACCGGCTGGCCGCCAAGATCGCGGAGTTCTCCGGCGTCACCGTGGAACGCGGCGGGCTCGACATCACGCTGTACCGCGACGACCTGGACTTCAAGCCGCCCCGTGCACTGGAGGAGACCTCGATCCCGTCGGGCGGGATCGACGGCGCGCTGGTGATTCTCGTCGACGACGTGCTCTACACCGGGCGTTCGGTCCGCTCCGCGCTGGACGCCCTGCGCGATATCGGCAGGCCCAGGGTCGTGCAGCTGGCGGTGCTGGTCGACCGCGGCCACCGCGAGCTGCCGCTGCGGGCGGATTACGTCGGCAAGAACGTGCCCACCTCGCGCAGCGAGAACGTCAAGGTGCGGCTGACCGAGGACGACGGGGTGGAAGGGATCTGGATCGCACCGCAGGGAGGGCCGGCGAGATGACCATCAGGCACCTGCTGTCGGCGGGCGATCTGACCCGCGACGAGGCCACCGCGATCCTCGACGACGCCGACCGGTTCCGGCAGGCGCTGCTGGGGCGCGAGGTCAAGAAGCTGCCGACGCTGCGCGGGCGCACGATCATCACGATGTTCTACGAGAACTCCACCCGCACCCGGGTGTCGTTCGAGGTGGCCGGCAAGTGGATGAGCGCCGACGTGATCAACGTCAGTGCCTCCGGATCCTCGGTGGCCAAGGGCGAGTCGCTGCGCGACACCGCGCTGACGCTGCGCGCCGCCGGTGCCGACGCGCTGATCATCCGGCACCCCGCCTCGGGTGCGGCGCAACAGCTCGCGGAGTGGACGCTCGAGGACGACGGCACCGGGCCCAGCGTCATCAACGCCGGCGACGGCACCCATGAACACCCGACCCAGGCCCTGCTGGACGCGCTGACGCTGCGCCAGCGTCTCGGTGACATCGAGGGCCGCCGGGTGGTGATCGTCGGCGACATCCTGCACAGCCGGGTGGCGCGCTCGAACGTGTCGCTGCTGGCCACGCTGGGCGCCGAGGTGGTGCTGGTCTCGCCGCCGACACTGCTGCCGGTCGGGGTCGCCGATTGGCCGGTGACGGTGTCCCACGACCTCGACGCCGAACTGCCCGCCGCCGACGCGGTGATGATGCTGCGGGTGCAGGCCGAGCGGATGAACGGCGGATTCTTCCCCTCCGAGCGGGAGTACTCGATCCGCTACGGGCTCTCCGATCGTCGGCAGGCCGTGCTGCCCGGGCATGCGGTGGTGCTGCACCCCGGCCCGATGCTGCGCGGGATGGAGATTTCGTACGCGGTGGCCGATTCCTCGCAATCGGCGGTGCTGCAACAGGTTTCCAACGGTGTGCACGTGCGGATGGCGGTGTTGTTCCATCTGCTGGTCGGCACGGACGAGGCGGTGTCGGTATGAGCGTGTTAGTCAAGGGCGTTCGGCTCTACGGCGAGGGCGATCCGGTCGACGTCCTGGTGACCGACGGGCAGATCGCCGAGATCGGCTCGGACCTTGCGATTCCCGACGGTGCCGACGTCATCGACGCCACCGGTCAGGTGCTGCTGCCCGGCTTCGTCGACCTGCACACCCATCTGCGCGAGCCCGGCCGCGAGTACGCCGAGGACATCGAAACCGGTTCGGCCGCCGCGGCTCTGGGCGGGTACACCGCGGTGTTCGCGATGGCCAACACCGATCCGGTGGCCGACAGTCCGGTGGTGACCGACCACGTCTGGCGCCGCGGTCAGCAGGTCGGCCTTGTCGACGTTCACCCGGTGGGTGCGATCACCGTGGGCCTGCGGGGCAAGCAGCTCACCGAGATGGGTTTGATGGCCGCCGGCGTGGCGCAGGTGAAGATGTTCTCCGACGACGGTATGTGCGTGGATGACCCGCTGGTCATGCGCCGGGCCCTGGAGTACGCGACCGGTCTCGGGGTGCTGATCGCCCAGCACGCCGAGGAGCCACGGCTGACCGTCGGCGCCGTCGCCCACGAAGGCCCCAACGCCGCCCGGCTCGGGCTGGCCGGCTGGCCGCGGGCGGCCGAGGAGTCGATCGTGGCGCGCGACGCGCTGCTGGCCCGCGATGCGGGTGCGCGTGTGCACATCTGCCACGCCTCCACCGCGGGGACCGTCGAACTCATCAAATGGGCCAAGCAACAAGGTATTTCGATCACCGCCGAGGTCACCCCGCACCACCTGCTGCTCGACGACGCCCGGTTGGCCAGCTACGACGGCGTGAACCGGGTGAACCCGCCGCTGCGGGAGGCGGCCGACGCGCAGGCGCTGCGGCAGGCGCTGGCTGAGGGAGTGCTGGACTGTGTGGCCACCGACCACGCGCCGCACGCCGAGCACGAGAAGTGCTGCGAGTTCTCCCGGGCCCGACCCGGCATGCTGGGGTTGCAGACCGCGCTGTCGGTGGTGGTCGAGACGATGGTGAAGACCGGCCTGCTGGATTGGCGGGGCGTGGCGCGGGTGATGAGCGAGAACCCGGCCCGCATCGTCGGCCTCGACGACCAGGGGCG
>JAEZIA010000002.1 GCA_023416315.1 Actinomycetes bacterium | reverse complement strand
GCGCCAATTCTGCCTTTCGAAGGGCGATACTTGCTCGCGGATCCATCGACTAGGGGGTTGCCCATGTTGGGCCACGACAACCGGGAATTGGCGGCCGTGTTCGTCGGCGGTGCGCTGGGCACCCTGGTGCGCGCGGGCCTGGCGACGGTGATCGCCGACGATCCCGCGCACTGGCCGTGGGCGACGTTCGCCGTCAACATCGTCGGCGCGTTCCTGCTGGGCTACTTCACCACCCGCCTGCTCGAACGCCTGCCGCTGTCGAGCTATCGCCGCCCCCTGCTCGGCACCGGCCTCTGCGGCGGCCTGACGACGTTCTCCACCATGCAGGTCGAGACGCTCAAGATGATCGAGCACCACCACTACGGTCTGGCCGTCGCCTACACCGTGGTCAGCATCGCCGCCGGTCTGCTTGCGGTCTATATCGCGACCGCGCTCGTGCGACGGGTCAGGATCCGCGCATGACGATCGCGTTGTGGGCGGGGGTGATGCTCATCGGCGGACTGGGCTCGGTGGCGCGGTTCATGGTCGACCGCGCGGTGGCCCGCCGGGCGGCGCGATCGTTCCCGTTCGGCACCCTCGCCGTCAACATCAGCGGCGCCGTGCTGCTCGGGTTCATCAGCGGGTTGACACTGAGCCCGCACGTCGCGCTGCTGGCCGGCACGGCGTTCGTCGGCGCCTACACCACCTTCTCGACGTGGATGCTGGAAACCCAACGGCTGACCGAGGAACGCCGAATCTGGCCCGCCGTCGCCAATCTCGTCGTCAGCGTGCTGCTCGGCGTCGCCGCCGCGATGCTCGGCCAATGGGTCGCGGGTCTGCTGTGAGCGACGACGCCTACCTCAAACTCACCGCGTTCTTCGGTGAGCGCCAGCGCGCCGGATCCCGCTTCCTGGCCGAGGCCATGCTGGACCTCTACGCCGAACGCGGCGTCGCCACCAGCGTGATGCTGCGCGGCGTCGCCAGCTTCGGCCCTCGTCACATCATCCGCAGCGACGAGTCACTGACGCTGTCCGAGGACCCGCCGGTCGCGGTCGCCGCCGTCGACACCGCCGCCACCATCGGCGCACTGGTCGGCGACGTCGTCGGCCTCACCGGTCGGGGCCTGATCACCCTGGAGCGCGCCCGGCTTCACACCGGCGCGCTGTCCACCGCCGCATTGCCCGACGGTGGCGATGCCGTCAAGCTGACCGTCTACGTGGGTCGTCGGCGCCGCGTGAACGGCGCGGCCGCCTTCTACGCCGTGTGCGAGCTGCTGCACCAGCACCGCTTCGCCGGGGCCACGGTGTTCCTCGGCGTCGATGGCACCGCCCACGGCCAGCGTCGCCGCGCGCGCTTCTTCAGCGCCAACACCGACGTGCCGATCATGATCGTCGCCGTGGGCACCGCCGCGCAGGCGCAGCGTGCCCTGCCCGAACTCGAGGCGATGCTGGACCGGCCGCTGGTGACCGTCGAACGCGTTCAGGTGTGCAAGCGCGACGGCCAACTCCTGGTCCGCCCGCCCGCACTGCCCGCCGTCGACGCCCACGGCCGCGAACTGCGCCAGAAGCTCACGATCTACACCGACCAATCCACCCACCACGGCGGCGTCCCTATCCACCGCGCTCTGGTGCGACGGCTGTGGGAGTCACGGACCGTCGGCGGCGCCACCGTGTTGCGCGGCATCTGGGGCTTCCACGGCGACCATAAACCGCACGGCGACAAGCTGATTCAGTACGGTCGCCAGGTCCCGGTGACCACAATCGTCGTCGACACACCCGAGGTGATCGGCCAGTGCTTCGACCTCATCGACGACGTCACCGACCGTCACGGGCTCGTGACGGTCGAGATGGTGCCCGCCCTGTTGCTGCTCGACGGCGACTCCCGCCACGGCGCAACCGATCTCGCCGATTACCGGTATTGAGGGTTCAGCTGTCGGCGAGCACCGTCAGCAGGATCACCGAGTCGTCGAGCGCCTGCAGGCCGTGCCGATCCCGCGGGACGAACAACAGATCACCGGTTCGACCTTCCCAGGCGTCGTCGGCCGTGGCCAGCCGCACGTGGCCGCGCAACACCTGCAGCGTGGTCTCCCCCGGCGTGTGGTGCTCGCTGAGCTCATGACCGTTCGCCAGCGCGATCAGCGTCTGCCGAAGCTGGTGGTCGTGGCCGCCGTGCACGGTGTGCGCGGCGCGACCGCTGTTCGACGCACGGGCCGCAGCCAGGTTCTCGTCGGCGAGCTGGGTCAACGACACCGAATCCATGACACTCCTCCATCACACGTTGAACAGCAGAACACCACTGACCAGCAGTGCCAACACCTTGACGACCTCGAACACCACGTAGACGTAGTGGGCGTGCGAGCGTCCGGCTTCGGCTTGGCCGGCGTCGGCCAGCACCGCATTCGAGCGCCGCGTCAGCGCCGGACGCACGCCGATTACTTGCACCACCAGCGCGACGATTGCGACCAGCACGGCCACCACCGCTGGGGTGGATGGCGTGTCAGCGGCGAACGCGACAACAATGACCGCCGCCAGCACGGCTTCGCAGATGTTGAGTGCCCGGAAGACCAGGCGGCCGATGCCCAAACCGAGCGGGATGGTGACGCCGGGTGCACGGAACTTCAGCGGCGCCTCGAGGAACGAGATGGCCAGCACCATTCCCAACCAGAGGAAAACCGCCGCGCCCGCGGCGGCGGTCCAGTGATTCACCGCGCCCCCTTATTGCCGACCGCTACTGCGCATCATCGCACGGGCCATGATGGTGACCATGAGCGATGACCCGCTGGCGGTGTTGCAGCGGTGGGAAGACGCCGGCGCGCACTGGGCGGTGATCGACCGCCATACGGGTTCGGTGACCATTGGGCTCTATCGCTGCGACGGCGGCGAAGAAGTCGACCGCTTCAGTTCCTCGGACCCCGCCCTGCTGCACTACGTGCGGGACCGGGACAGCAGTTTCTAGCCCAGTCGGATGAAGCCGCCGTTCCACCAGACGCCCCACGCCGGCAGGTCGGCGTTCCAGACCACCGGCAGCCACGGTGCCCACGGCGGCGGTGGCGGCGCGGGCGGCGCCCAGGCAGGCACGACGTCGGCGTAATCGCCGCGATGTCCGGGCGGCGGCAGATAGCCCTGTCCGGGCGGCAGCGGGGTTCCCGGCGCCCCCGCGTTGACGCCGGGCCCGTTGGGGTCCCAGGGCGGTGGTGGCGGGTCGTGGGGATCGGCGTGGGCGAGTCCCGCGCCCGCACCCCACAGCGTGGCGGCGACGGCAGCAGTGAGCGCCACCTTGGCAGTCATCGTGGTGAGTGTCATGGTGGCCGGTGGTGTACCCGGCCGGCTTGCTGCGGTAAACCGAGGGTGACCCGCAGCACCCCGGCCCCCCGCAAACCCGGTCCGGCACGCCGCTGACCAGGGTTAAGCAGGCTCGGGTTGGGGTGGCGTAGTCCCAGCCGGTAAGGTTCATGCGTTGTACAAAAACCTAGGTCAAAGCGCGGCCGATCTGCCCCAAAGGATCTGATCTCTGATGCGCGCACCATATGACCCACAGGTGCTGAACCCTGCCGGCTTTGCGGGAGCTATCAAGCGACCGATCTCCCTGCTGCTGATCGAGGACGATCAAGGTGACGCCATCTTGGTCGAGGAACTGATCTCCGAAGCCGGCGCGGACATCACCGTGGAGTGGGCCTCGTCGATTGCCGTCGCCGAAGACAAGCTGGCCGTCAGCAGACCCGACTGTGTCCTGCTCGACCTCAACCTGCCGGACGCGAACGGCATCTCCGCAGTCGACCGCATCGCCAAGATCGACGCCGCGCTTCCGATCGTCGTGCTCACCGGCCTCAACGACGAACACTTCGGCATGTCGGCGATGGCCTCTGGCGCCCAGGACTACCTGGTCAAGGGCCACGTCGAGCCCGAGACCCTGCACCGCTCGGTGCTGTATGCGATCGAACGCAAGCGCGCCGAGCTGACCGCCGTCGACCTGCACACCAGTCAGGTCCGCGCCCAGGAGAATGCCCGCCTGGAGCGCGCCCTGCTGCCGCTGCCCCTGCTCGAAGAGAATCCACCCGTCGAGATCGTCATGAAGTACCGCCCCAGCCGGGAGAACGCGCTCCTTGGCGGCGACTTCTACGACATGGTCCAAACGCCCGACGGCACCGTGCACGTCATGGTCGGTGACGTCGCCGGGCACGGTCCCGACGAAGCTGCCCTGGGTGCTGCGCTGCGGATCGCGTGGCGCGCCCTGACCTTCGCCGGGCTTCGGGGCAACGAACGCATGCGCCGCCTCGAGCAGATCCTGCGCGCCGAGCGGGCGGGCAGCGGGATCTTCGCGACCGTGCTCAGCGTCGCGATGTGGCCCAACTCGCGCGGCTTCACCGCCCTCCGCGCCGGACATCCGGGCATGCTGCTCCACGGACCGGGCACCGTTGAGTGGCTCGAGCCGCCGGCCGGACCCGCACTGGGTCTCGGCGGGCAACAGTGGCCGCAGAACGAGTTGGAACTGCCCGACGGTCACGGGCTGGTGCTACTCACCGACGGCCTGTTCGAGGGGCACTCGGGTGTCGGCGAACAGCGGCTCGGCGAAGAGGGTCTGCTGGAGCTGGCCCGTTCGATCGCGACCCTGCCCGGACCCCAATTCGTGGATGAACTCATCGAAGGCGCCGAGGCCCGCGCCGCATCGCACGGCGGAATCAGTGACGACATTGCCGTGCTGCGCGTGGAGCGGACTCGCCGATGAAGGAGGTCGCGGGCACCCGCCTGTCCGGTATGACGGTGCGGGGCTGGCTCAACCTCGTGCTGCTCGTGGTCGGAGTCGTGGTCCTCGGCGGCGCCCTGGTGGCGGGCGTGTTGCTCAACCGAACCGATCAGACGAGCCGGCACCTGGTCGACGACATCCAGCCCGCGCGCGTGGCCGCCTACCAATTGCAGGCCGCGTTGCGTGATCAGGAGACCGCGGTTCGCGGTTACGTTCTGGCCGCCGACACGCAGTTCCTGACGCCGTACTACGACGGCCAACGAGCCGAACAGGATGCTGCACAGGAGATTCGAAGTGAACTCGCCGGCCGCCCCGAGCTCCTCGCCGATCTGGATGCTATTCAGCGGACCGCGGCCACCTGGCGCGGCGAGTACGCAGACCCGCTGATCGCCGCCGTCACGCCCGGCAGGCCCAGCGTAGTGACGAAGGACAGCGCGGAGGCCGGTAAGTCCAAATTCGATTCGCTGCGAGAGCTTTTCGACACCCAGAACCAGCATCTGTCCGAGGCGCGGATCGAGGCCCTGCACCAAATCGACACGGCTCAGACCTGGCGCGACCGGGCGTCGGCGGTGGTGATCGCGACGTTCCTGATCACCGGATTGGCCATCGCGGTCCTGATTCGCAATGCGGTGACTCGTCCACTGGAGGCGCTGGCCGCGGCCTGCCGGCGAATCACCAAGGGCAATTTCGACGAGCGCATTGTTCCCGAGGGCCCCAAGGACATTCGCGCGATCGCCGCCGATGTCGAGGACATGCGGCGCCGCATCGTCGAGGAGTTGGAGGCCTCCGGCGAGGCCCGCGCGCAGCTGGACGAGCAGGCCGCCGAGTTGCGCCGCTCCAACGCCGAGCTCGAACAGTTCGCGTACGTCGCCTCCCACGATCTACAGGAGCCGCTGCGCAAGGTGGCCTCGTTCTGCCAGCTGCTGGAGAAGCGTTACGGCGACCAGCTCGACGAACGCGGCGTCCAATACATCGATTTCGCTGTCGACGGCGCCAAGCGGATGCAGGTCCTGATCAACGATCTGCTGACGTTCTCCCGGGTCGGCCGGCTGAACACCACCTTGAGTAAGGTCGATCTGGATTCCGTGCTCGACGCGGCGATCGCCAATGTGGCCACCGCGATCGAGGAATCCGGCGCTCAGATCATCCGACCGGAATCGATGCCGCGCGTGATGGGCGACCCGACGCTGCTGACCATGATGTGGCAGAACCTGGTGAGCAATGCCGTCAAGTTCCGCCGCGACGACGCGTCGCCCCGCATCGCGATCACATGTGAACCCGGTTCGGACGAGCACGACGGGCGGTGGGTGTTCACGTTCTCCGACAACGGAATCGGCATCGCCGATGAGTTCGTCGACAAAGTCTTCGTGATCTTCCAGCGCCTCCACGGTCGAGATGCCTATGCCGGCACGGGCATCGGCCTGGCCCTGGTCAAGAAGATCGTCGAATACCACGGCGGCACCATCTGGATCGATACGTCGTACGAAGGCGGGACCCGCTTCCGGTTCACCCTGCCTGTCAATACCGCACCGGAAACCCAAGCGTTGCAACTGGAAGGAACCGCTTCATGAGCGACGGCAGTCGCGCCATCGACGTCCTACTCATCGAGGACGATCCCGGAGACGAACTGATCACCAGGGAGGCGTTCGAGCACAACAAGCTGAGCAACACCTTGCACGTCGTCCATGACGGCGAGGAGGGTCTCGACTACCTGTACCGGCGCGGCCCGTTCGCGGATGCGCCGCGGCCCGACCTCATCCTGCTCGACCTGAACCTGCCCAAGTACGACGGCCGCCAACTTCTCGAGATAATCAAGTCTGACGACGACCTCCGCACCATTCCGGTCGTCGTGCTCACTACGTCCTCGGCCGAAGAGGACATTCTGCGCAGCTACAAGTTGCACGCCAACGCTTACGTCACCAAGCCGGTCGACCTCGACCAGTTCATGAGCGCGGTCCGCCAAATCGACGAGTTCTTCGTCCAGGTGGTTCGGCTGCCCGGCGGCCGCCAGGGGCACTGACACCCAGCACTATGTGCCGCTCAACGACGGCCACAACTGGACGGGCGACTCAGCCGCCGTGGGCGGCGAAGAACTTCGCGCTGGCTTGCGAGGCGTCAAACGCGGCAGCAGGCCCGGCGGGCCAGGTGTGCCCCCACCCGTCGATCGTGACGAACACAACCTCGGTACCTCCGGCACACGTGTTGGCGGCCAGGCGTTTTCCGCCGCCGATCGGCGTGGCCACTGCCGGGGGGCATTGGTCGAACGCGAGCCACCGATCCACCATCGTGCGCGCCGACACCACCGTGCTGGCCCCACCGCGGCCGACCATGCGGCCGCCACCGTAGGGCACCACCTTGTCGCCGGTGCCGTGAACCGCCAGAACCGACACAGGTTTGTCCGGGTTGCAGTGCACCGCGGTACCGAGTGTGGACGCCACCGGCGCGATCGCCGTAACCAGGTCGGCGCGCTCACACGCCAGCCGGTTGGCCATGAAACCGCCTGCCGACATTCCGGTGACGAACACCCGCCCGGGCGCGATGCCGTAATCGTGGGAGAGCCGGCCGATCAGCGTCGCCAGGAATCCGACGTCGTCGATGCCCTGACGGTCCGGGGTCGACGCGCCACGCCCGTCGGCCCAGCTGAGGTCGATGCCGTCGGGATAGGCGACCACCCAGCCATGCTGGTCGGCCAGCACGTTGTACTTGGTCAGCGCGGCTTGTTTACGACCGGTCTGTCCACCGCCGTGCAGGTTGATCACCAACGCATTCGGGTGTTCGGGGCCGGGCGGGACATGCAGGACATAGGTGCGCTGCTTGCCGCCGTAGGTCAGTGCCCCGGGGGGATCACCGGTCGCCGAGGCGTAATCGGCGGGGAAAGCGAACAGCAACAGCAGGGCAGCGACGAGCGCGGGCAGTCGGCGGCTCACGGGATTCCTTCTTCAGCCGGGAAACGCGTCAGCGGTCGCCGCGGGTGCAGTTCGGGTTTGCCGGCTGTTCGGGCCAGGCGCAGACGTCGAGGTAGGTCGTCGAGTTGTACCCACCGCCGTCGAAGACACCGTAGGCGCTGCCGTTGGTCCCGGTGTAGGTGGCTCCCCCGCCGCCGCCCGGACCGTCCGACGTGACAATGGTCGTCACCACCCAGCCCTTGGACTCGAGCGCCGATTTAAAGGCGTTCAGCACGTCATTGGGTGCACCGTTGACCTGATAGTGCAGCCGAATCCCGTTGTTGGGGATACTGTCCGGGCCTTTGGTCGACTGCGTGTCGGCGGGCGTCGGCACCAGTGATGGGAGCTGGGCACTGTCAACCGGGGCGCCGGTGGTCGCCGACACCGGCGAGGGCGTCGCCTTCGCTTCGGAGTCCGTCTTACCGCAGGCCGTGACTGTCAGACAAAACGCAACGGCAAGGGCTGCCGCTGCGCATACACCAAATTTCATTGCTCCCCCCGCTTTCGTCATCCGCACATTAGCCGACACAGCACGGTCCAGGTTGCGACACGGTCACGGATGCATACCTATCGCTACAGCGTCGGTCTCAAACGACACAGTGGTCCCTATCGTCACAGTGTCAACCGACGTCACCGCGACGTCTCACCCCGAAAGGTGTGCCGTGTCGCCACGCCGCCGGATTCCCTCGCTGTCGCTCGCCTCGACGCTGGTCGTCGGCCTGTGTACGGCAACAGGTGTCGCGCCGCCTGCGGGCGCGGACCCGTGTGAGGGGGCATCGGCGGCCGCCCAGCCGGCCGCGAACCAGGCGTTCCAGATTCCGCAACCGTCGGCGATAGCGCCCTTCGACCGGCCGATCGGGCACAAGCCGGTCGGCGCGAATGATCAAGCGCCACTTCCGACATTGGGCAAGATGCTCATCAACGCGTTTATGCCGAATGCCGGGCAGGTGCAGAAGCAGGCCGCGGTCGCTCCGTCGCCCAAGCCCGCACCCGCCCAGCCCTCGCCGGCGCCGGCCGCGGCTCCACCGGCACCGTCGACCTCCCCGCCGGGAACCTCGGTCGTCGGCTGGGTGACCGGGCCGGACAGCCCGAACCAGACCATCCAGAAATTCGCGATCACCGGCACCGACCTCGGAATCATGTGGGACAACGGTGATCCCGCACATCGCCAAGTGTTGTTGGCGTTCGGCGACACCAACGGATTCTGCATGATCCCTGGCAAGCAGTGGCGCTACAACGTGCTCATGCGCAGCACTGACGGTTCGCTGGCCAACACCGTCGCCGTGCCCGACGGCGTCGTCGGCAACAGATACTCCGGCTCGCCGGTGTGGCGACCCGGCATCGCCAAGCAGATCATCAACAGCATCAACGGCGCACCGCAGGAGACGGGCATCATCCCCACCTCCGGTGTCGCGGTCGGGCAAAACCAGTTCTTGAATTTCATGTCGATCAGGAGCTGGGACAACTACGGCGCATGGACCACCAACTACTCGGCGATCGCGACGTCCACCGACAACGGCGAAACCTGGGGCGTCTACCCCGGCACTGTCCGTCAGCCGTCCAACGGCAACGAGAAGTTTCAGATGGGCGCGTTCCTCAAGCCGGGTCCCGGCGATCCCTACCTCTACACCTTCGGGACACCCAACGGTCGCAGCGGTTCGGCGTACGTGGCGCGGGTGGCACCGGGGCTGATCCCCGATCTGACCAAGTACGAGTACTGGAGCGCCGACAGCAACTCGTGGGTCCCCGGCACCCCGGCGGCGGCCACCCCGGTGATTCCCGGCCCGGTCGGCGAAATGTCGGCCCAGTTCAACACCTATCTGAAGCAGTACCTGGTGCTGTACTGCAACGGCAACAACGACGTGGTGATGCGCACCGCCCCCGCACCGCAGGGTCCATGGGGTCCCGAGCAGATGCTGGTGTCGTCGATGCAGATTCCCGGGGGCATCTACGCGCCGTTCCTCCATCCCTGGTCAACGGGCCGCGAGTTGTACTACAACCTGTCGCTGTGGTCGGCGTACAACGTCATGCTCATGCACACCGTGCTGCCATAGCCGAACTCTCAGCAACGCGAAGTCCCGAAGATGGGACACTCTGCCCATGGACCACAGCGACCCGCGTGTCGAGGACTCCATCCCGGCTGCGCCGCTGGAGGGAACCGACGCTGAGCAAGCGGCCGAGATCGTCATCGACGCCGCCACCCGCAACGCCATGTCGGCGTCCCACTTGGCCAGCCTGCTGATCGAGGCCGGACGCAGCATCGCCGACGAAGACGACCTGCTGACCCTGCTGCAGCGGGTCGCTCAGATCGCCCAGGATGCCATCGAGGGAGCCGACTCCACCGGGATCACCATCGACCTCGGTGGGCTGACCTACACCGCCGTACATACCGACGAGCGCACCCTGCTGATCGACAGCGAGCAGTACACGACCGGTGAAGGCCCCTGCCTGCACGCCGCGCGGAACCGCACCATCGTGCTGCTGGATTCCGAGGACGCGATGGCGCGGTGGCCCCGGTTCGCCGCGGCCGCCCGAGAGGGCGGTATCCACAGCTTCCTGGCCGCGCCGCTGTTCACCGAGGATGGCACGCTCGGGTCGTTCAACCTGTACGGGCGGTCGTTGCATGCCTTCGACAGCCTCGACGCCGAGATCCTGGAGCTGTTGACCAAAGCGGTGTCCCGCGCGATCGGCGACTTCGCCCGCTTCAAGTCGGCCCGCGACACGGCGGAGTCGATCCAACGGGTGCTGCAGAGCCGGGCGCCGATCGAGCAGGCCAAGGGGGCGCTGATGGCCATGCATGGAATCGACGCCGACGCGGCATTCGACGTGCTACGCAAGCAGAGCCAGCAGACGAACGTCCCGGTCCGTGTGCTCGCGGTGCAATTTCTCGAGCAGGTCGGCGGCGGGACCGCACAGCGGAGTTAGAACGTGTTGACCAGCGTGCGACGCTCGGACATCTCCCGCGACATCGTGTAATGGTGATAGTGCGTCGCGCACTTGACGACGCTGACGAACAAGACTCCGGGATCCGGCCTGCTGCGGACCATCCTCCACATCCGACTGCGGTAGACGTGCCGTAGGTGCGTGTCGTGAACATTCTTCATCAGCAGCAGAAAGAGCCCGAATGCCCGTGCCCCGTCGAGCAATTGAACCTTACGCCGGTGCCACGGATGTTGCCGCAGGTACGCGTTGCGCGCCCGGCCGAAATCGAATTCACGTGTGAGATAGAGGCTTTCGAGCCGATCGAAATAGGAATCGGGATCGTAGAGGTCACGCATCAGGTCGATGTAGCCATCGCGCAACTCGCCACGGCTCATGTTGAGCGGAATGACGTTGGTACCGAAGGTCTGTTCATCGTCGAGATCGAGGCGGCCTTCGCCCTTCAGACGTGAGTGCAGCGGCGTCTTCGGAATGGCCGCCAGCATGCCGACCATGGCGTGCATGATGTCGGTCTGGTTGATGAATTCGGCTTGCTCCTTGAAGATTCGGGTGTCGTCGTTGTCGAAGCCGACGATCATGCCGCACCAGACTTCCAGTCCGGAGTCCTGTACTTTGCGGACGCGATCGACGATCGTGCCACCCTTGCGCACGTTCTGGTACTTCTTCGCTTCTTTCAGCGCGTCTTCGTTCGGGCTCTCGATGCCGATGAACACCACCGTGATATTGGCGGCCACCATCAACTCCATCAACTCGTCGTCTTCGGCGAGGTTCAGCGAGGCCTCGGTGAAGAACTGCAAGGGATATCCCTCGCGCTCCTGCCACGCGTGGACCTCCTGCAGCAGCACTTTCACCGCGGCCTTGTTGCCGATCAGGTTGTCGTCGACGATGAAGCCGATCGACAGTCCCGCTCGACGCATCGCTTCGAGTTCGGCGATCACCTGGGCGCTGGTCTTGAGCCTCGGCTTGCGGCCGAACGTGACGATGATGTCGCAGAACTCGCACTGGAACGGGCAACCGCGGCTGAACTGGACGCTGCCGAACACGTAGTTCTTGGTTTTCAGCAAGTCGTAGCGCGGCACCGGGACGGTGGTCATGTCGGTGCGCTCGACCTGCTCGTAGCGGTACTGGTGGCGGCCGTTCTTCCAGTCTTCGAGGAACTGCGGCCAGGTGGTTTCGGCTTCGCCGACGAAGATCGCGTCGGCCAGGCCGTCGAAGTAGTCCTCCTCCACACTCACCCAGGGGCCGCCGACGACGACGAAAACCCCGCGGGCCTTGAGTTCGGTGAGGATCTCGCGCATGCGCCGACGTTGCACAATCATGCCGGTCAGCCCGACGATGTCGGCCCGGGCCAGCCGATCGAAGTCGATGTCCTCGACGTTCTCATCGACGAGCGTTACCTGATGCTCGGCCGGCGTCAGCGCGGCCAACAGCGGCAGGCAGGCGGTCGGGACGTTGCACTTCTTGCCCAGCAGCGGCAGCGCGTGCTCCAAACCCCAGTAGGAGACCTCGAACCGCGGGTTGACGAGGACGATGTTGGCCATGGTCGTCTGCTCCGAATCGGACTCGCTAGACGTGGACGGCGCTGCTTGCCAAGCGGGAGCCTAGTCAACAGGCGGTGGCCGAACGAGCCATTCGTCGATAGTCGGGACGGCACTCGAATGCGAGTTCCTAAGGAATTGACGGTAACGCTCGGTATTCGGTTCGGTCACGACCTCCGGACACCCCTGCAGGCGCGGCGCGGACGGTGGTGTGATCGTTGTCGTGGATCCGGTCGGAGCGATGATTGTGCTGGTGTTGACGACCGCCGCCCTGGCCGCACTCTGCGGTTACCTTGCCGGGTGGCGCCAGAGCAGCCGTCGGCGCGCCCACGGCTATTTCGTGCTCGGCGTGCTCACCGGACTCGTCGGGCACGCGCTGGCCCGTCGACGGCTCGCCCGGCGAGCCATCCTGCAGCGACACGATATTCGCGGCATTCCCGCACAACTGTTACGTAGCGTGAGCCGCCTCGTCATCACGCGATAGCGCGGCGCCGAAGCGCAGACTGCCGCAACGGTCGGCTAGCGGATCGCGGACACCAATCCGACGCCGGGAGCCGGCGAACTCGGCGCCGCCGTCGACGGCCCAGGTGTCACCGGCTGCGAACCGTAGCCAGGCGTCTCTGCGGGGTAGCCCGGCCGCGGGCCATGCGAACTCAGGGCGGGGCCGGACCCGGGCAGTGGACCGGAGAGCGAGGAGTCCGGCCCGTAGGGATAAGTCGGACCGTAGCCCGGTGGGGACCCGTACCCGGGTAGGTGCTGGCTGTACCCGGCGAGCAGCTTGGCCGCGATGAACGCCGCAGCCTGGTTGGTGTAGCCCGGCACGTAGCCCTCGGTGTGTCCGCTCCACGCGTTGCCCGGCCCCGCGTGGCAGATCGGGTCGCCGGGGTTGCACAGGTCGATCGCCCTGGCTCCCAGCGATGCGCTCTGGGCCGACAGCGCGCCGCCCGTGCGGCCGGCCACATTGCCGAATGTCGCGACCGCAGCGATGTTGTCGATGTATTCGGGCGGCAGCGAACTACCCCAGGTGATGCCGCCCAGCGGAACGCCGGCCACGATGTCGATGACGCTTGCGCCCTGCGAGAAGCCGCCGAGGACGATCTTGGTGTCGGGGCACGCCGACACCGTCTGTTTGATGTGCGAGATGACGTCGTTGGCGCCGTCGCCGCCGTGCAGTTGCAGCTTGCTGGCCTTGTAGTTCACCGCGTAGGTGTCGATGTTCAGGCCGGCGGTCTGCTTGCGCAGGGCATCGACGAGGGCGTCGCCGACCCGGCCCAGACCAGGCGGCTCGTCGGTGCCGCGGGCGAAGATGACCTCGGCGTCGGGGCAGTCGGTGGCCGAGGCGACCGGCGGATGCGGGCTGAGGAGCACGCCACCGGAGAGGACGAGCGCCGAGACAGCGAGGCCGGCGGAGCGCACGCCGGCCAGCCGAAAGCCGCGCGCGTCGCGAGACAACATGCTCACCTCTACCCCGTGTGCAAAGATGGCAAACTTCTGTGCTGTAGATCACTCGCGCGCATGCGACCGGCGAACGGACTCTCACCGTGAAGGTCCATCACCTGAATTGCGGGACCATGACCGTGCCGAGCGCGCCGATGGTGTGCCACGTGCTGCTCGTCGAAACGGACGACTGCCTCGTCCTGGTCGACTCCGGGTTCGGCATCCAGGACTGCGCCGACCCGGCGACACGCCTGGGCCCCAGCCGTCATCTGGTGCGGCCGATTCTCGATCAGCGCGAGACGGCCGCGCGCCAGGTCGAGCGCCTCGGTCTCCGGCGCGAGGACGTGCGCCACATCGTCGTCACGCACTTCGACATCGACCACATCGGCGGCCTGGCGGACTTTCCCGCCGCACAGATCCATGTCACATCGGCCGAGGCGCGAGGCGCGATCAGGTCGCCGTCGTGGCGGGAGAAGCTCCGCTATCGCTCCGCGCAGTGGTCACACGGCCCGCACATCGTCGAGCACGACCCGGGCGGCGAGACGTGGCGCGGGTTCGCCGCGGCGAGGGAACTCGACGAGGTCTCCCCCGGCATCGCGCTGATCTCATTGCCCGGCCACACCCGCGGCCACGCCTGCGTCGCCGTCGACGCCGGCCACCGCTGGGTCCTGCACTGCGGAGACGCCTTCTATCACCGGGCGACCCTGGACCGGTCGCCGGTTCCGCGGTTGCTCACCACGATGGAGTCGGCGATTGCCTGGGACCTGGCGACGGTGCGGGACAACCACGCCCGGCTCGCCGAGCTTCACGAACGCGGCGAGCCGGACCTGCTGATCGTCAACGCACACGACCCGACGTTGTTCGGCCGGGCCCGCGACAGCGGGTAGGTATGTGGTAGCTGATTGCTACCGCTGGTCGGTGCTGAACAGGTACCAGCCCCCGTCGCCGGGTCCGCAGTACCAGTACGGGTACGCCCGGTCGAAGCTCGGATCGTTCCAGACGAGTGGGGCGTCGATCTGGCACTCGGCCTCGGTGGCCCAATGCCACGGCACCCCGTTGGAGTCGGTCTCCAGGTAATCGGTGGCGTTAGCCGTTCCCGCTGCGCCCATCAAGGCCGCGAACGCCATAGCAGTCGCCGCGATCGCCTTTTTCTTCACGTTATCCCCTATTCAGCCGCACTGATGTGTTCGCCTAGCTAATAGCACCGCCGTGAATAATTACCACATCTGCGCTGGTAGGTCCACCATGAAACGAGAATTCGTCGATGCCATCGCAACAGTCATACCGAAACCGACGCGCACGAACGTGGCGCTGGAACGAGACAACCCCCGGACTCTTGGCAAACATTCTGACAAAAGTCGCGGGGGCCGATTTAGTGCCTCAGCTGCATTTAGTTGTGGAGCTGCCGGGAATTGAACCCGGGTCCTACGGCATTCCCTCAAGGCTTCTCCGTGCGCAGTCCACTGTGTCTCTACTCGGATCTCTCAGTCACGTGAACAAGCTGAGATGACGATCCCAGTCGCTGTTTGATGTCCCCACGGGTTCCGCGACCGAACCCGTGGGTGGGTCCCTCTAGATGACGCCAGGGTCCGGGCCGAGGGCCCTCCCGGTCTGACGGATTAGCTTCGCTTAGGCAGCGAGAGCGTAATCGCGCTGATGAGAATCGGCGCTTAATTGGTTGCAACGACGCTTACGGTGGTCTCTTGCCTGCACCGGCACGCTTCCCTTGATTCGATGCGCGAAGTCGAAACCGTTCAGCCCCTCGCACCCTGACCGAGGTTCGGCCAGGTGATCAATGGTACGCGA
>JAEZIA010000490.1 GCA_023416315.1 Actinomycetes bacterium | reverse complement strand
TAACTACAGCTTCGGTGGGTTAGCGCTTGCCCGGCGGCCGTGCGCCCTTCGCGATGCCCAGACCCTTTACCGGCGGCTGCTCTGCCTTCGGCTCCTCGGCCTTGGGGGCCTCCGCCTTCGGCTCGGCCTCGGCCTCGGGTGCACTTTCCGCCGGAGTAGGCGCTGCGGCCGGGGCTTTCTTGGCGCCCGGGCGACGCGCGCCGGCGGCGATTCCGAGACCCTTGACCGGCGGCTCGACCTTGGCCGGTGCCTCGGCGGCAGGGGCTTCGGCGGCCGGTGCGGCGGCGGCTGGTGCGGCGGCCTTCTTGGCGCCAGGTCGCTTGGCGCCCGCGGCGATGCCGAGACCCTTGACGGGCGTCTCGGCCTTCGGAGCTTCGGCAGCCGGTGCGTCGGCGGCAGGCGCAGAAGCGGCCGGTGCAGCCGCCTTCTTCGCGCCGGGTCGCTTGGCGCCGGCGGCGATGCCCAGGCCCTTCACCGGCTCGGCGGCGGGTGTCTCGGTGGCGGCGGGGGCCTCAGCAGGAGCTGCGGCGGTGGCCTTCCTGGCGCCGGGGCGCTTGGCCCCGCCTGCGATGCCCAGGCCCTTGACCGGATGAGCTTCCTTGGCCGGTTCCGCCGGTGCCGACGGTGCAGCCGTAGCCGTCTCGGCGGCGGGAGCCGGCTCGGGTTCCGGCTTCGGCGCGGCGGGTGCCTCGGCCGGAGCAGCAGCAGCGGCAGCCTCCGCCTCGCGGGCAGCAGTGCCCTTCTCCGGCAGCGTCACCGTGCTCAGGTCCAGCGAGCCGAGCAGCAGCTGCGCGACGTCGAGCACCTCGACCTCGTCGGCCTTCTCCCGGTCGCCGACACCGTCGGTGATCATCACGCGGCAGAACGGGCAGCCAGTCGCGATCTTGGCCGGGTCCAGCGTCAGCGCCTCGTCGACGCGCTCGTGGTTCACTCGCTTGCCGATGTGCTCTTCCATCCACATCCGCGCGCCACCCGCGCCGCAGCACAGGCCGCGGTCGGCGTGTCGGGGCATTTCCTTCAGCGTCACGCCGGAGGCGTCGATCAGCTCACGCGGTGCGTCGTAGACCTTGTTGTGCCGACCCAGGTAGCAGGGGTCGTGGTAGGTGACGTTGGCGCCACCGTCGACCGCCTTGACCGGGACCAGCTTCTTGTCCCGGACCAGCCGGTTGAGCAGCTGGGTGTGGTGCACGACGGTGTAGCTACCGCCGACCTGCGGGTACTCGCGACCCAGCGTGTTGAAGCAATGCGGGCAGGTCACGACGATCTTGCGGTCGACCCGCTCGACGCCGGAGAACAGATCGTTGAGGGTCTCGACGTTCTGCGCAGCCAGCTGCTGGAACAGGAACTCGTTGCCGGAACGCCGAGCCGAGTCACCGTTGCAGGTCTCGCCGTCGCCGAGCACCAGGAACTTCACGCCGGCGGTCGCCAGCAGTTCGGCGACGGCCTTGGTGGTCTTCTTGGCGCGGTCCTCGTAGGCACCCGCACAGCCGACCCAGAACAGGTACTCGAAGCCGGCGAACGACTCCACGTCCTTGCCGTAGACCGGAACGTCGAACTCGACCTCGTCGATCCAGGTGAGGCGCTCCTTGGCGTTCTGACCCCACGGATTGCCCTTGGCCTCAAGGTTTTTGTAGAGCACGCCGAGCTCGCCGGGGAACTCGGACTCCATCATGACCTGGTAGCGGCGCATGTCCACGATGTGGTCGATGTGCTCGATGTCCACCGGGCACTGCTCGACGCACGCACCGCAGGTGGTGCACGACCACAGCACGTCGGGATCAATCACGCCGAGCTGCTCGGCGGTACCCACCAGCGGACGGGTGGCCTGCGCCGGGCCGGAACCCAGCACACGCTCGAAGCCCGACTCCGGGACGGCGTGGTGTTCGTCGTGCTTCTCGTCGCGCAGCTCCTCGCCGAGCCCACCCTCGGGGGTGTTCTCCAGCGGGGACTCCTTGGTACCAAGGATGTAGGGCGCCTTCGCGAACAGGTGATCGCGCAGGTTCATGATCACGAGCTTGGGGGACAACGGCTTTCCGGTGTTCCACGCCGGGCACTGCGACTGGCATCGACCGCACTCGGTACAGGTGGTGAAGTCGAGGTAGCCCTTCCAGGTGAAGTCCTCGATCTTGCCGCGACCGAGCACCGCGTCCTCGGCGGGATCCTCGAAGTTGATCGGCTCGCCCTTGTACTCCATGGGCAGCAGCGGGCCCAGCGCATTGGGCAGGCGCTTGAACGTGACGTTGATCGGGGCCAGACCGATGTGCAGGTGCTTGGAGTGCAGCACGATCAGCAGGAACGCGAGCATGACGCCGATGTGGGCGAGCAGGGCGATGGTCTCGATCCACACGTTCGCGGTGTGGCCCAGCGGGGCCAGCAGCACGGCCATCCCGTCGGAGAAGAAGGCGCCGCTTTGGTACGGGAAGTGTTCGCCGAGGACGTTGACCGCGGCACCGCGGAAGATCGCGAACGTCAGGATGACCAGGAAGATCATGAACAGGATCAGCCAGGCGCCGCCGGTGTGGGAGCCGTAGAACCGCGATTCGCGACCGTATTCCTTGGGCTCGGACCGCAGCCGGATGATCGCGAAGACGATGATGCCGGCCAGCACCGCGGCGGCGAAGAAGTCCTGCAGGAAGCCCAGGGCGGCCCAGCGGCCAACAAGCGGGATATGGAATTCGGGGTCGAACAGAACGCCATATGCCTCGAGATACACCGTGGCGAGAATGAAGAAGCCCCACATGGTGAAGAAATGCGCGAGGCCGGGGATTGACCATTTCAGCAGCTTCTTCTGCCCGAAGACCTCGGTGAATTGCGCCTTGATCCGAGCGGGGATGTCGTCTTTGCGGCCGCTCTCGTCGCCGACCGGCTGACCCGAGCGGATCAGGTTCGTCAGGAACATCACGCGTCGTGCGGCAAACACCAGCACGATGGCGGTGGCCAGCAGGCCGACGATCAGCCGGCCCCATTCGAGAGCGGTCACGGACTGCCTCCCTGTCGCAAGTTACCCGATAGTAACTTAAGTTAAGTTACCGGTCGGTAACTTAACTTCAATCCAGCTCATAGTTGCATCCTCGCGATTAGCGCCGCTACAAAGGCTGCCCTAACTAACGGGAATGTGGCTGGCGTCTCAGTGGTCGGGGGACAACATCGCCCGCAGCATCGAGAGCATTTCCGAGCGGGATTCCGCACCGAGACGACGACGAATCCTGGCGACGTGGTGTTCGACCGTCTTGGCCGAAATAAACAACTGTGCGCCGATATCGCGGTACGGCATGCCGAGCAATAGCAGCTCGGCGACCTCACGCTCGCGGTCCGACAGCGGCGAGGACATCGGCCGGGCACCGGCCGGCGATAGCGCGGCCGGCTCGGGTGCCGGCTGACCCTCGTCGCCTGAACTGTCGCCCACCGACAGCTTCAGGTCGCGGGCCACCTGCAGCATGAGCCCCGACACCTTGGGATCCGAGGTCTGGAGCGCTGCCTGCCCGGCCAGCCGGGTGGCGTCCGCGGTGAGGCCGAACTGGGCCAGACCGCGCGCGGCGGCGGCGACCTCGTCGCCGTCGACCTGCCCGGCGAGCACCCGCAGCCAGGTGCGCCCCGCCACCGCCAGCGCCTTGGCGAACGGGCTGTGCGCCGCGGCGGCGGTGAGTGCCTGGCCGTGCGGGGCGACCGCGGCGGGATCGTTGGCCAGGATCCCGGCGTGCACCCCGGCCCAGCGCAGCGGCACCGACCAGGTGAGGGGCTTGCCCAGCGACTCGAGTAGCCCGAACGCCTGCTCCAGCGCGGGCGCCAGCCGGTCCTGCTGCCCGATCCGGGCCGACGCCACCCACAATTCGCCCAGCGGCAGCAGCGAGAACAGGTCGACGGAATATTCGGCCAGCACCTCCATGGCGGCATACCAATGCTTCTGCAGAGCACCGGCGTCACCGCCGCGGCGGGCCAACGCGGTGCGCAACGCGGTGGTCCACAGCGCGTCCCGGCGCTGCGTGCCGTCGATGCCGGTGATATCGGCGACCGCCGCGGAAAGCTGGCCGTCCTGCATCTTGGTCCAGCCCAGCAGTAGGCGGTGCCGGTGCCCGTACAGCGGGTCGTCGACATCGCGGTCGGCACGCACCGCTCTGGCGATCACACTGCGCGCGCGCACCGGGTCACCGCCGTGCAATGCCGCCAGCGTGACCAGCGCGGCCGGGCTGTCCGGCAGCACCTGCGCCGCGGAGTAGTCAGCGGCCATCGCCGCACCGAGCCTGGTCGCCGCCGCGGAGTACGGCCCCTCCAGAGTCGCCAGCAGTCCTTCGGCCAGTGACCGCGCGGCCCGGGATGCCGCCGTCGGCGGGCCCGCGCTCGGAACCGCCAGTGCACGCTGCGCCGCAGCGGCATCACCGGTCGCGGTCAGCGCGATCGCCGCCGCCGCACTCACCGCCGCATCGGGGTAGGGACCGAGCCAGCCGAACAGGTCTGCGGCCTGGGCGGCGTTGCCGTTGACCATGGCCACGCTGGCGGCCACCCTGACCGCCGCAGCCCGCTCGGCGGGATCCTCCGACGCCAGCAGATCGTCGGCTTCGCTTGCGGCGGCTGAGAATTCACCGGCCAGTGCGAGGGCGTCAGCCAGTTGCGTTCGCAACTCAACCGCCCCGGCATCGACGGCGGCGCGGTACAACGCCGGGTCGGCACGGCCTGCACCGGCTTGCCGACGCAGAACGTCGGCAAGCTGCTCGTCCCGCACGCCGTGTTCGGCCAACCGCAACGCGAGGTCGGGGGACAGGGTTGACATCGCGATCTGCGAACGCAGCAATGCGGTCTCGACATCGTGATGGCGGGCATTGCCGAGAATCTGGGCGACCGCACGGTGCACGGTGCGCACGAAATGCGGGTTGTGTGCGGGTTCGACCAACCCGGTGGCCCGAGCCCGATCGATCAGCAGCCGGGCCTCCTCGGCCGGAACATCCAGTGCCGCAGCCAGATCGGCGGCGCCGAGATCGCGGCTCAGCGAGGCGATCAGCAGTGCGTCGAGTTCGGGTTCACCGAGCCGGCGCAACCGGTCGATGAGGGCGAACTGCGCGGCCTGGGCGACCGACGCCGCCGTGTACGGGCGGGCCGACCCCAGCGCGGCGTCGACGAGGAACGGGATACCCGCGGTCGCGACAAGGATGTTCGTCACCAGTTCGGTGCGCGGCGGATGACCGGACGGGTCGGTCATCCGCCGGGATATTTCGGCGGAGGTCATCGGGCCCAACGTGATTCGCGGTTGCTCGCGCTCAAGTGCTGTGACCAGCGCCTGCAGGTTCTCGTCGTGGTCGCGGGGCTGGACCGCGACGACGAGGGTCGCCGACGGTTCGGCCGCCAACTCGCTGAGGCGCTGTAATTCCGGACCGTCCAGCAGGTGTGCGTCGTCGACGACCAGGGCTGTGCGATCGCGGCCCGCGGACGGCCGGGACACCACCTCGACACCCGCATCGCGCAGGGCAGCCCGGGCCGCGAGCAGCACGGTGCTCTTCCCGGTTCCGATGCCGCCAGTCACCAGCAGCTTGACCGGATCCGACCCCAGTGCACTGACCGCGTCACCGACGGTCGGCGGAAGGGATTGCGTCGGAACCGAATCAGCCACTTCTATTCCGTCGGGGGTGCGGTCACGCCGGTCAGGATCGTCGTGGGCGGCGGCGCGACCGTGGTCGTCGGTGGCGGGGCGACGGTGGTGGTCGGCGGCGCCACCGTCGTCGTGGGCGGTGCGACCGTCGTCGTGGTCGTCGGAGGTTGGGTCGTGGTGGTCGGCGGCGTTGTCGTCGGCGGTGGTGTCGTCGTCGGCGTGGTTGTGGTGGTGGTCGTGGTTGTTGTCGTGGTGGTGGTGGTCGACGGGGTGGTGGTCGTCGTCGTGGTCGTCGGCACCACGGTGGTCGTTGCCGGGATCGTCGACTCGGTGGGCACTCCGTTCGAGCCGGTGACCGTCACCGTCTGCGGCGGAACGACACTCG
>JAEZIA010000407.1 GCA_023416315.1 Actinomycetes bacterium | reverse complement strand
TCATCGTCGGCGCAGGCGGAGCGGGCATGCGCGCCGCGGTCGAGGCGGGCCCACGGGTGCGCACCGCGGTGCTGACCAAGCTGTACCCGACCCGCTCCCACACCGGCGCCGCCCAGGGCGGCATGTGTGCGGCGCTGGCCAATGTCGAAGAGGACAACTGGGAGTGGCACACCTTCGACACCGTCAAGGGCGGCGACTACCTCGCCGACCAAGACGCCGTCGAGATCATGTGCAAGGAAGCCATCGACGCGGTGCTGGACCTGGAAAAGATGGGGATGCCGTTCAACCGCACGCCCGAGGGCCGCATCGACCAGCGCCGGTTCGGTGGCCACACCCGCGACCACGGCAAAGCACCGGTGCGCCGGGCCTGCTATGCCGCCGACCGCACCGGCCACATGATCCTGCAGACGCTGTACCAAAACTGTGTCAAGCATGACGTCGAGTTCTTCAACGAGTTCTATGCGCTGGACCTGGTGCTGACCGAGACCCCCAGCGGCCCGGTCGCCAGCGGTATCGTCGCCTACGAGCTCGCCACCGGCGACATCCACGTCTTCCACGCCAAGGCGGTCGTGTTCGCCACCGGCGGCTCGGGCCGGATGTACAAGACCACCTCCAACGCCCACACGCTGACCGGTGACGGCCTGGGCATCGTCTTCCGCAAGGGACTTCCCCTGGAGGACATGGAGTTTCACCAATTCCACCCGACCGGTCTGGCCGGCCTGGGCATCCTGATCTCCGAGGCCGTGCGCGGCGAGGGCGGCCGGCTGCTCAACGGCGAGGGCGAGCGGTTCATGGAGCGCTACGCCCCCACCATCGTCGACCTCGCGCCGCGTGACATCGTCGCCCGCTCGATGGTGCTCGAGGTGCTGGAAGGCCGCGGTGCGGGACCGCACAAGGATTACGTCTACATCGACGTGCGTCACCTCGGCGAAGACGTGCTGGAGGCCAAGCTGCCCGACATCACCGAATTCGCCCGCACCTACCTCGGCGTGGACCCGGTCAAGGAGCTGGTGCCGGTCTACCCCACCTGCCACTACGTGATGGGCGGCATTCCGACCACGATCACCGGACAGGTGTTGCGGGACAACACCACAACGGTGCCGGGCCTGTATGCCGCGGGCGAGTGCGCATGCGTGTCGGTGCACGGCGCCAACCGGTTGGGCACCAACTCGCTGCTGGACATCAACGTGTTCGGCCGCCGCGCAGGCATCTCCGCCGCGAACTACGCCCTCGGCCACGACTTCGTCGACCTGCCCGAGGAGCCGGCGGGCATGGTGGTGAACTGGGTGGCCGACATCCTCTCCGAGCACGGCAACGAGCGCGTCGCTGATATCCGGGGTGCGCTGCAGCAGACGATGGACAACAACGCCGCCGTGTTCCGCACCGAGGAAACACTCAAGCAGGCGTTGACCGACATCCACGCGCTCAAGGAGCGTTACGCCCGAATCACCGTGCACGACAAGGGAAAGCGCTACAACAGCGATCTCCTGGAAGCCATCGAGCTGGGCTTCCTGCTGGAACTTGCCGAAGTCACCGTCGTCGGTGCGTTGAACCGCAAGGAATCTCGCGGCGGCCATGCCCGCGAGGATTACCCCAACCGCGACGACACCAACTACATGCGGCACACCATGGCGTACAAGGAAGGCGCCGACCTTCTCAGTGACATCCGGCTGGATTACAAACCCGTCGTGCAGACCCGCTACGAGCCGATGGAACGGAAATACTGATGACCATCGCACCTGAGGTGAAAGAACCCGCGCTGCCGCCGATCCCGGACGGGGCGGTGATGGTGACGCTGAAGATTGCGAGGTTCAACCCGGAGGATCCCGACAGCGCCGGTTACCAGAGTTTCCGAGTGCCCTGCCTTCCGTCGGATCGACTGTTGAACCTGCTGATCTACGTCAAGAGCTACCTGGACGGCACGCTCACGTTCCGCCGGTCCTGCGCCCACGGGGTGTGCGGGTCGGACGCGATGCGCATCAACGGGGTGAACCGGCTGGCCTGCAAGGTGCTGATGCGCGATCTGCTACCCAAGAAGGACAAGCCACTGACCATCACCATCGAGCCGATCCGCGGCCTGGCCGTGGAGAAGGATCTGGTGGTCAACATGGAGCCGTTCTTCGACGCCTATCGCGCGGTGAAGCCGTACCTGATCACCTCCGGGAACGCACCCACCCGGGAACGCATCCAGAGCCCCACCGACCGGGCCCGCTACGACGACACCACCAAGTGCATCCTGTGCGCATGCTGCACCACCAGCTGCCCGGTGTACTGGAGCGAGGGGTCGTACTTCGGCCCGGCCGCGATCGTCAACGCGCACCGGTTCATCTTCGACAGCCGCGACGAGGGCGCCGCCGAGCGGCTCGACATCCTCAACGATGTCGACGGGGTGTGGCGCTGCCGCACGACGTTCAACTGCACCGACGCCTGCCCCCGCGGCATCGAGGTGACCAAGGCGATCCAGGAGGTCAAGCGCGCGCTGATGTTCGCGCGCTGACCCACTTGTTCGGCGAGCAGACGCAAACGTGCCCGGAATTGCGGCGTGTCGGGGG
>JAEZIA010000393.1 GCA_023416315.1 Actinomycetes bacterium | reverse complement strand
GCCTGCCCCCGCGGCATCGAGGTGACCAAGGCGATCCAGGAGGTCAAGCGCGCGCTGATGTTCGCGCGCTGACCCACTTGTTCGGCGAGCAGACGCAAACGTGCCCGGAATTGCGGCGTGTCGGGGGCTTTTGTGTCTGCTCGCTCGGGCTACCCAAGCACCTGATAGGCCACGCCCCGCGGCTCACGCTCCCACAGCACACCGTCACCGGCGGTTACCCCCGCCGCGCTGAGCTCACGCTTGAGGATCTTGTTGGTGGCGGTCTGCGGAAGGTCGTCGTTGATGCGGACGAACCGCGGCCACGCCTTGGGCGACAGGTCCGGCTGGGCGGCCAGGAACTCCTCGAATTGCGCGGGCGCCAGCGCTTCGCCTTGACGCAGAACGATTGCCGCCATCACCTGGTCGCCCACCTGATCATCGGGCACGGCGTACACCGCGACCTGGTTCAGCTGCGGCAACCGCAACAGGATGCGCTCGATCGGCGCGGCGGCCATGTTCTCGCCGTCGACACGCATCCAGTCCGAGGTGCGTCCCGCCAGATAGATCCAGCCGTCGGCGTCCCGGTAGGCGAAGTCGCCCGTCCAGTACATGCCGTGGCGGAGACGCTCGGCGGTGGCCGCAGGGTCGTTGTAATAGCCGGTGAACGGTCCCGAGCCGGTCGTGTTGACCAACTCTCCGACCGCGTCATCGGCGTTGAGCAGAGCACCGCTCTCGTCGAAAACCGCGGTGGCACACTCGGTCACGCTGTCCGGATGGTAGATCGACACTCCGGCCCAGCCCTTGCCGATCGAACCCGGCGGGGTGCCGTCCTCGCGGACCACGACGACGGCGAACTCGCTGGAGCCGAAGCCGTCGGTGATGCGGCACCCGAATCGCCGTGAGAACTCGGCCATATCGCGTTCGGTGGCCTCGTTGCCGTACATGGTCCGCAGCGGGTTGTCGGCGTCGTCGGGCTGTTCAGGGGTGGCCAGCACCAGTGCCAGCGGCTTGCCGACATAGTTCATGAACGTCACGCCGAAGCGCCGGATGTCGGGCAGCAGCCGTGACACCGAGAACTTGACCGGCACCATTGCCGCACCGGCGGCGATCGCCACCGAGAACCCGGCGGCCACACCGTTGGAGTGGAACAGCGGCATCGCGAGATAGCACACATCGTCGGCGGTGATGTCCATCTGTGCGGCCAGGCTCAGCCCGCACATCACGCTCATCGTGTGGACGAACGGCACCGCCTTGGGGTTGCCGCTGGTCCCCGAGGTGAAGATCATCATGAACGGGTCAGTGCCGTTGACTTCGTGCGGCACAAGCGGTCCCGCGCCAGCCACTGCCTCCGGGTACCGAGGGCCCGTCACATCCAGCACCGTGACACCGGAGAGGTCCAGTCCGTCGAGCAGTGGGTGGTGCTCGGCGTCGACCAGCAGCAGCTGGCAGTCCGAACGGCGGATATCGGAGAGCAGACCCTCACCGCGGCGGGTGGTGTTGATGCCGCACAGCACGTAGCCGCCGAGCGCGGCGGCGGCCATCGACCGGACGTAGGCAGGCGAATTCGTCATCAGCGCACCGACGTGCCTGGGCCGGCCGGGGTCGATGAGCGACAACAGCGCGGAGGCTTCGGCAGTGGCCTCGGTCAGATACTCGCGCCACGTCCAGCTGCGGTGCGGTGAGATCACCGCGACGGAGTCGTCGTCGATACGGGTGCGCAGGAGCTTCTGGACCGTGTCGATCATGCGTCGGCCGGCCGGTAGCGCAGCAAGGTCATCTCGGTGCCGGGTAGGTCGTAGAACACCGGAGCCAGCCGCATGCCGATCCTGATGGCGTCGGGGTCCACCTCCACCAGCTCGGTGGAGAACCGGGGGCCGGCATCCCACTGCACGACCGCGGGCAGCTGCGGCAGCGAATCGGCCCACGGCGGGCCAGTCGGGCGGCGCGCCACCGTGTACGTGTACAACGTTGCGGCTCCATCGATTTCGCGCCACTGGAGGTCGTCGGCCAGCGTGCCCGGGGCGAGTGTGCGCGGATAGAACACGTAACGGCCCGCCGACGGCGAGTACTGCACGAGAATCCTGCGCTGGGCAAGGCCATCCCAGAACGGCTGCGACACCGGGGTGGGTTCGGGAACCGGCATCGGTTCGGTCATCAGTCCCCTCCCAGAATCAGCGCCACCTGCTCGCTCATGATCCCGCCCGTCCCGGCGACGAACGCCGTGTTGGCGTCGGGGACCTGGGCCGCCGCCGACCGCCCCATCAGTTGCCGGGCGGCGTCGACGACGTGGTGCATGCCCCCGGACATCCCGGCCTGCCCGTAGGACAGTTGGCCGCCGGCGGTGTTGAGCGGGAAGTCGCCACGGAAGGTGAGGTCACGGTCTTTGATCCACGTCATGCCCTGGCCCTTGGGGCAGAAGCCGGCGTCCTCCAACGTCATCAGAACGGTGATCGTGTAGCAGTCGTAGATCGACGCGATATCGACGTCGGCGGGCGTCAGCCCGGCCATCGCGAACGCCCGCTGCGCCGCACGGGCGATCGGGGTGAGCATCGGGTCCTGCGCATAGGTGGTGGTCTTGAACGCGATGTGCTCCCCGAAACCCTTGACCCACACCGGCCGATGACGGCTCTTGCGGGCCAGATCGGCGTTGGCGATCAGCACCCCGGTGCCGCCGTGCACGGGCATGACGGTCTCCAGCATGTGGATCGGGTCGGCGATCATCGGGCTGTTCAGCACGTCCGCCTCGGTGAGCGGCGTGCCACCGAACACCGCGCCGGGATGCGCGCAGGCGTTGGTGCG
>JAEZIA010000427.1 GCA_023416315.1 Actinomycetes bacterium | reverse complement strand
GATCGGGCGGCAAGGGCGGCAACGGCGCCGCCGGCGGCAGCAGCGCGATCGGCGGCGCCAAGGGTGGCAACGGTGGGACCGGCGGCAAGGGCGGTGCGACCAACGGCGCGGCGGGCCAGCAGGGTTCCGGCGGTGTCGGCCCGGCCGGCGGTAAGGGCGGTAAAGGCGGCGCGGGCGGCTGACCCGGCCACGACGAGAATCGGCCCCCTCTTTTAAGGAGGGGGCCGATGTCGTCGGAGCCGGTCTACCTCAGGCGCGCCCGCCGTTGAGCGAACAGGCCATCTGCGCGCTCTTCGCATCGTTGTTCATATCGCTGGCCGTCGAGTTCAACGAATCACCGCCGCCACGAATCCCCATGATCACCAACAGCTTTGCGGCCCGAAACGACCAGGACCGCATCGGTGCCGCGATGTCGCCGGGCAGGCCGGGGGTGTTGGCGGCGTCTAACGCGGTGGCGGCCGCCTCCCGCAAGGCGGTACGGCCGACGACATTCGAGTTCGCGACGTTCGGGTCGTCGTAGTTCACGCTGTTTCCGCCGCCGGCGGTGTTGTACGCGAAGTCCTCGTAGTTGCTGGCCGCGTAGTCCAGCGCCGCGCCGAACTGCTTGCAGGCATCTACCACCGCGCCGTAGGCGCCGGGATCGGCAGGCGCCGGCTGCGCGCTCTGCGGGTCCGGATCGGCAAGCGCCGCCGGGGCGCCGAAGATCGCCGAACCCGACACCAGCAGCGTGGCGGTCAGGGTCCGGCCATATCGCAGTGACGATCGCATCGCTTCCTCCTGGATCGAACCATCCGGCGCGATGATCGATGGGTGAGCTGTCTCGCCGGTGAACAGCCGGCGAACGGGCGGCGCCCACGAGTGAGCCATCGAATGTCGTTCCATCAGGTACGCCGGTAGCTGGTATGACTCGTCAGATCCGGCTCGCCGCAGTCGATCTCGCACCCAGGTTGACGACGCCGGGTAGACGGTAATCGGGTGTGAGTTGTTGGCGCGGCGTTCACCGATGCGACACCCGTCAATTCAATGATTCCTCCGGACGATCTGTGGATATCAATACGAGAGGCGCCAACACGACATGTTGAAACGCTTTGCCGCTGTGGCCGGAGTATGCCTGCTGGCCCCGATGGGAGCGGCACCGCTCGCGCTGGCCGACCCGCCTGCGGACCCCAACGTGGCACCGGCCGCCAACGTCGGGCCCCAGGGACCGGTACCGTCCGCCGCGCCGGGCGTCCTCAAGACGCCGGACGGCTGGACCCTCAACGTGACCGGTAAGGATGAATCGATGGAACCGGTGGCGTCCCTGACCAATTCGCCGTGGTCGCGGGAGTACCTCGTGGACGGGACGTTCGTCGGCGATGTCTCCGGCGAGGGCAGCACCAAGCTGGCCGGTGGCACGCTGGAGGCCGGCTACCAGATCGGTTGCGGCATCATCCAAGACGACATCGAGTCGATCACCTCCGGCGGTGTCACCCCCGGCGTCGGCATCCCGCTGGTAAACGGTTCGCTGCTGCCGATCACGCTCGGCCTCTCGCTGTCCGAGCAGATCAAAATCGACCTCAAGCCCGGCACGGTGAACATCGTCCCGGTGGGCAAGAAGTCGTTCAAGGGCACCAAACCCCGCGTCTCGATCACCGGTTTCCGGATCAAGATCGATGGCTGCGCAGGCCAGTCCTTCATCCGTTCCTACGCCACCCTGACCAGTTCCACCGACAACACCGATGACGTCGTGACCTACCTCGGCGTCACCAAGGCCGTGTGACGACGTTCGTCACACCAGCCGACGACTCACCCACTCACTCACCACCAGACGGAAGGCGCCGACGAAACATGTTGCCTCGCTTTGCCACCGCAGCTGCCCTGTGCATGCTGATTCCGATGGGAGCGTCCCCGCTCGCGTCGGCGGACCCGGCCGATCCGGCGGCGCCGCCCGTCGTCGACGCAGGCGCTCCCCCACCGGACAATGGCGTCGTCGCCTCGGAGGTCCCCGGCATCGCCAAGACCCCGGACGGCCGGACGCTGACCGTCGCCGCCAAGAACGAGACCCAGCTACCCGTGGCCCCGTTGACGACGTCGCTGTCGTCGCGCGACTGGTTGGTCGGCGGGACGTTCACCGGTGACACCACGGGTTCGGTGGCCGGCGGAACACTCGAGGCCGGCTACCAGATCGGTTGCGGCGTCGAGATGGACAAGGTCAAGCTGAACGGCTCGATCGGTGCCACCCTCGGTAACGGCAGCCTCACCACCACCGGCGTCTCGCTGCCGGGCTCGGTCAGTTTCCCGATCCAGGGCCAGGTCGAGGTGGAGCCCCGCCCGGGCACCATCACCAACGTCGTCGTCGACAAGAAGACGTTCAAGGGCACGTCGTCGCGAATCACGCTCAAGGACATCCACATCAAGGTCGACAACTGCGTCGGCGCCTCGTCGCTGCGTTCATACGCCGTGCTGACCAGTTCGGGCACCGACGCCGACGACATCGTCGCCTACTACGGCGTCACCAAGGTCTTCTGACACCGTGTGCCGGCTACACCGAACACTCGCCACCGGCGCGGCGGCAGCCGCGTTGACGGTCGGGGCGGCGGTCACCGCGATCGCCACCGCCGCCGCCGACGATCTGCCGCCCGCCGATCCCGGGGCTGTCGCGCCACCGGCGCCGCAGGGTTTCCTCCCGCCGCCGAATGCCCTGCAGGATTCGATCAACGGTTTCGCCGGCTACCTCGGCGGGCCAGCGGGCAACCAGCTACTGCTGGGGCAGACCCCGACGCCTGCCGTGTCGGGCAGCGCGCCCGCGGCCCCGCCCGGCGTGGACGTCCTCGACGGAACGCAACTGCTGCTGCCCCGCAACTACCGCACGGTCCAGGGTGCCGACGATCCGACTCCGTCGCCCTACGATCTGCAACAGGGTGTACCGCCGGGGCCGTTCGCCCGGGTCGACGGCCTCAAGGGCGTGCACGCGATGCTGCACGGCGCGCTCGGTCGGATGCCCGCCGACCAGCTGGGCCAGCCGCTGCCCGGAACGGCTCCCCCGCCGGGCACCAACCTCCCGGCCGGTCCCGAACAGTTCCTGCCCGACCCGCAAGCCCCGCCCCCGGTCGGCTGATCGGCACTTCGGCGGTCGTTCGGGCCATCGTCGGTCACCGCGCCGACTACGGTGTGACCAGACAGGGCGCAGGAGGAGATGGCGGGATGAGCACGAGCACGCGGGCACTGGCGCGCAGGCTGCTGCTTGCCGCGGCGGTCGGCACCGCGCTGCTCGGGTCGCCATGTGCCGCCGCCGATCCCGGCCCGGAGCTGCCGCCGCCACCGCCGGCGCCGGTGGTGGCGCCCAACGCGACCGTGGGCAGCGTTCTCGCGCAGAGCGGTGCGCCCGCGGTCGGGCCGGTGGGATTGCCCGACCTGGCCGGGTACGCACCGGGACTTCTGTTGGGACAGAACCCCGTTCCCTCCCCGCCGGGCGCGCCGGGCACCGTGGTGACCCCGAACCTGCAGGCGTTCAACGACCAGTACCTGGTCCCGCAGAATGTCGTACCCGCGGCGCCCGGTGAGGGTCAGCCCGATATCGGCATCGGCCCCTCGGCCGACCAGCCGGGCACCGGCCGACTGGACTTCGTGCGCCGGCTGCACGAGATGTACCAGGCCGGCGCCCTCGACGGTGCGCTGCTCGGTCAGGTGCCCTACCAGCAACTCGGCGAGCCGCTGCCCGGCACGGCACCCGGCCCCGAGATCAACATCGCGCCCGGACTCGGCTTTGGCCTGGCAGATCCGGCCGCGGCCGCACCGGCGCCCTGAGTCAGGGGCAGGTTCAGCCGTGAGCACGACGCGCTGCCGACACTCACCCGACGGCAAAGAGCCGAGCGGATTCCGGTGCTAGCATCCCAAGCCTATGCCTGCTGACGCCCCGCGCGTGATCGTCGAGCCAGACGACGGTGTGGATCCAGTCCTCGATTTCATCATGAGCGCGCAAAACTCGCTCCTGATAAAGCAATTCACGTTCACCGAGCCGCGCCTGATGGACGCGGTGATCGACCGGAACAACGCCGGCGTCGACGTGCGGATCATGCTGAATCCACAGCGGTCGGGCGGTGACCGGGCCAACGACGACAGCTACGAGACGTTCAAGAACGCAGGCATCGATGTCCGGTGGTCGAGCCCGAAATTCTATGTGACGCACGAGAAATCGATTGTCGTCGACGAGAGTGCGGCGATGGTGGCGACCTTTAACCTGATGGTCAAGTACTTCACTCTGACCCGCGACTACGGCGTCATCACCCACGACCCGCAGCACGTCGCGCAGATCATCGAGGTGTTCAACGCCGACTGGGAACACCGCGACTTCTCCCCCTCGACCTACGAGGGTCTGCTGTGGAGCAACTCGAATTCCCGTTACCACATGGCGCGTTTCATCGACACCGCGCAGCATCACCTCTACATCCAGCACCCCAAATACGTCGACGCGGTGATCCTCGACCACATCGCCGCCGCCGCGCATCGCGGCGTGAAGGTGAAAGTGCTGTGCGGCGGCAAGCACGGCATCAGCGAATGGGACATTCTCGACACGTTCGCCTCGCTGCGCACGTTGCGCCGCCTCGGGGTCAAGGTCCGCAAGCAGAAGAATCTGCGGGTGCACGCCAAGCTGCTGATCGTCGACGACGAGCGCGTTCTGGTCGGCTCGATGAACATCGACCGCAGCGCCTTCGACCTACGGCGCGAGCTCGGCATCATCATCGATGACCCCGCCGTCGTGGCACGGCTCGGCGAGGTGTTCTGCAGCGATTGGGAGCTTTCCCACCACTACGATCCGCCAGACCCGCTGGAGCAGATCCATCCCGTCGAGGACGAGTTTCCACACGATGAGGACCTGGTACATGAGTGAGCCCGGCCCGACACCGCGGGTGTCGCTGCTGGAGATCGCCAGGACGTTCAACCACATCGCGCTGGCCTCGTTCGGCGGCGGCCTAGGCGCCTGGTCACGCGAGGTCATCGTCGTCGAGAAGCAGTGGCTGGGTGAGGAGGAGTTCCTCAGCGCCATGACAATGTGCCGGATCGTGCCCGGCGCCAACCAGGTGAACCTGGCGGTCTTCGTCGGAGCCAAGATGAAAGGACTGGCCGGCGCCACCGCCGCCGTGGTCGGGCTGTGTCTGATACCCGTGGCGATCGTGCTGACGCTGGCCTTCGTCTACTTCACGTTCAAGGAAGTCCCCGCCGTCAAGGGCGCCCTGCACGGTGCCTCCGCCGCTGCCGTCGCACTCACCTTGGCGATGGTGATCCAGACCGGTAAGAAATGCCTCACCGGCGTGATGCCGGTCGCCTTCTTCCTGGCCAGCTTCGTCCTCAACGGCCTGCTGCGCTGGCCGCTGCTGGTGACGCTGGCGATTCTGGCGCCGCTGAGCCTGATCTGGGCCTGGCCCCGGAAAGAGCCCACCGCGGCATGAAAACGTTCCTGGCGCTGATCGGCATGTTCGGCTCGCTGTCGCTGCTGTCGATCGGCGGCGGCAACACCGTGCTGCCCGATATGCACCTGCGGGCGGTGACCGGTCACCACTGGCTGACCAACTCTCAGTTCGCCGACATCTTCTCGATCTCACAAGCCGCGCCCGGACCGAGCATCCTGATCGTGGCGCTGGTCGGCTACGCCGCCGGACTGGGTGTCCTCGGTGTCATCGGCGGCCTCATCGGCGGCGTGCTGGCCACCGTGGCGATGGTGCTGCCCGCCGCGGGCCTGATGTACCTGATCACGAGGTCCTGGCAGAAAGCCGAGAAATCGAAGCTGCGCGCCGCGGTGGAGAGGGGATTCGCCCCGCTGACCGTCGGGTTGATCCTGGCCAGCTCGCTGGTGATGAGCCGGGCCGCCGACCACGACTGGCGGGCGTACCTGATCACCGGCGTCGCCACCCTGATCTTCGTGCGCACCAAGACCAACCCGCTGATCGTGGTCGGCGCCGCCGCACTGCTGGGCTACCTCGGCTTCGTCTGACACCGCACGCCGACCAATGAGGCCGGTCCGGCGCAACTCGGGATAGGTTGCAGCGGTGCGAGTTGACGGACGCGATGTTGCTGTTTCCGGCAACGTGCTGCTTCCGCTGACCCGCCGGACCAACGACATCGTGCGGCTGTCGGTGGCCGCGGTGGTGCTGGCCATCGTGATCACCAGCTCGCTGATCACCCGCAACGACTGGGTCGGGCTGGAGAAATCCGTCTCACGGATCGTCGGGGTTCTCACCCCCACCCAATCCAACCTGGTCTATCTGGCATACGGCCTCGCGATCCTCGCGCTGCCGTTCGTGATCCTAATCGGGCTGATCGGCGCGCGGCAGTGGAAACTCTTCGCCGCCTACGTGGCCGCCGGGTTCCTCGCGGTGTTCTCGCTGTCGATCACCGGTAACGGCATTGCCGCGCCCCGCTGGCATTTCGACCTCTCCGAGCGGTTGTCGACCACGCTGTCGCAATTCCTCGACGACCCGCGCTGGATCGCGATGCTCGCCGCCGTCCTCACGGTCTCGGGTCCGTGGCTGCCGGGCCGATGGCGACGGTGGTGGTGGACACTGCTGCTGGCATTCGTCCCGATCCACCTGGTGGTCAGCGCGGTGGTGCCGGCCCGCTCGCTGCTCGGCTTGTCCGTCGGTTGGTTCGTCGGCGCCCTGACGGTGTGGGTGGTGGGCACCCCGGCGCTGGAGGTCCCCCTGGAGGGCACCGTGCGGGCACTGTCCCGGCGCGGATTCCTGGTTACGTCGCTGACGGTGGTCCGCCCGGCCGGCGCGGGGCCGCTGGAGTTGTCGGGGACTGACGACGCCGGCTCGCGGGTGGTCCTCGAGATGTACGGGCCGAATCAGCGCAGCGGTGGCGCCCTGCGACAGTTTTGGCGGTGGCTGATCCTGCGTGACGCCGAGACCGCGCCGCTGCAGGCGTCGATGCGCCGCGCGGTCGAACACCGCGCGCTGATGACGATCGCGGTCGGCGACCTCGGGGTGTCGAACACGACCACGATCGTGGTCGCGGCGCTGGACCGCGGATGGACGTTGTTCGCCCACACGCCCGCGCTCGGCACGCCGATCGGAACGGCGTGCGATGAGACGCTGGTGACCGCGGTCTGGGGTTCGCTCGGTGTGCTGCACCGTCACCAGATCGCCCACGGCGACTTGCGATTCAAGGAGATGACCGTCGACGCCGGGAAGGTGCTGTTCGGCGGATTCGGCAATTCCGAGTACGGCGCGACCGACGAACAATTGCAGAACGACATCGCGGCATTGTTGGTGACGACGTCGGACCGGTTCGGTCCGGAGTCCGCCGTGCAGGCCGCCGTGCACACCCTGGGCAAGGAGACGATACTCAACGCGTCGCGACGCCTGACCCGGGCCGCGGTGCCTGCCCGAATCCGCAAGGCGGTCAACGATCCCAAGGCCGTCATGGCCGCCGCGCGCGACGAAGTCAAACGGCAGACCGGGGCCGAGGAGATCAAGACCGAGACGATCACCCGGTTCACCCGTAAGCAGGTCATCCAGCTGGTCCTGCTCGTCGCACTGGTCTACGTCGCCTACCCCTTCATCAGCACCGTCCCGACGTTCTTCAGCGAGCTGCGCAACGCGAACTGGTGGTGGGCGTTGCTCGGTCTCGCGGTGTCCGCGCTGACCTATGTCGGTGCGGCAGCGGCGTTGTGGGCGTGCGCATCCGGGCTCGTCGGCTTCGGCAACCTCGTCATCATGCAGTTCGCCAACACGTTCGCGGCGACCACCACGCCCGCCGGCGTCGGCGGGCTGGCGCTGAGCACGCGCTTCCTGCAGAAGGGGGGCCTCGGCGCGCTGCGCGCCACCGCCGCGGTGGCCCTGCAGCAGGCGGTACAGGTGATCACCCACGTGACGCTGTTGATTCTGTTCAGCGTCGCCGCCGGTGCCACCGCCGATTTGTCCCACTTCGTGCCGAGCGCCACACTGCTGTACCTCATCGCCGGCGTCGCACTGGGCATAGTCGGCACGTTCCTGTTGGTACCCAAGGCGCGCCGGTGGCTCGGCACCGCAGTGCGGCCGCGGCTTCAGGAGGTCGGCCACGAGCTACTCGACCTGATGCGCGAACCCAAGCGGCTGGCGATCATCGTCGCGGGCTGCGCGGCAACAACTCTCGGCCAGGCTCTGGTGTTGTGGGCCAGCATCTCGGCGTTCGGCGGCAACACCACCTTCGTCACGGTCACGATCGTCACCATGGTCGGCGGCACGTTGGCGTCGGCGGCGCCCACACCCGGTGGGGTCGGCGCGGTCGAGGCCGCGTTGATCGGTGGACTTGCCGCCTTTGGCGTGCCCGCGGCGGTCGGCGTGCCCGCGGTGTTGCTCTACCGGGTGTTGACGTGCTGGCTGCCGGTGTTCGCCGGTTGGCCCATCATGCGGTGGTTGACCGCACGGGAGATGATCTAGGCGATCAGCGTCCGATTACTCGGGACGAGGCGCAGCGACGATCGGGCCGCGCTAGGGGAAACGTCAGATCAGCGCGTTTGCCGAGCAGCGTCGGCGGCGGCGCCGATGAAGATGGCGTACGCGGCCGACATCGCGATCTGATCGATCTTGTCGGTGTCTCCGCCCAATTCGCGCACCTGATCGGCGATCGCGTAACGGATCAAATCGACAGAGGTCATCATAGGATCGCTCACCGGTACTCCAC
>JAEZIA010000297.1 GCA_023416315.1 Actinomycetes bacterium | reverse complement strand
TCAGCCCGATGCCGTAGCGCTCCTCGGAGAACGGCTGACCGACGATCTTGAACGCGCCCGGCGTCTGCGCGGCGTAGCCGGCCAAGATCACCTCATCGGTGGTCACCGCGTCGACCGCACCGTTCTTCAGCGCCTCCACGCACGCCGAATAGGTGTCGTACTGCTGCAGCTGAACGCCGGGATACTTGTCCTTGATCCGCTGCGCCGGAGTCGACCCGCTGACCGAGCAGAGCTTCTTGTTGTTCTGCAGCGACTCCGCACCGGTGATGTCGGTGTTATCGGCGCGGACCAGCAGCGATTGGCCGGTCACCAGGTACGGCCCGGCGAAGCTGACCTTCTCCTTGCGGGCGTCGGTGATCGAGTAGGTGGCGACGATGTACTTCACCTGGCCGTTCTGGATCAGGTTTTCCCGCTGCCCGGACGGCGATTCCTTCCACTCGATCTTGTCCTCCGGATAGCCGAGCTCCTTGGCCACATACTTGGCCACGTCGACGTCGAAGCCGCTCATCGTGCCGTCGGGGTTCTTCAACCCCAGACCGGGCTGGTCGAACTTGGTGCCGATCACCAGCTTGTCACCGCTGCCACCGCCGCCGCACGCGGTCGCGGTGAACGGCAACGCCAGCGCCAGCACCGCGGCGCCGGCGAGCCGCCAGGACAGACGGGGTAGAGAAGGCATGCGGGTGTTCCTTTCGCCCTAGTGGTTGAGGATCTTGCCGAGGAAGTCTTTGGCGCGGTCCGACCGCGGATTGTCGAAGAACTCGGTCGGTGGGGCGTCCTCCACGATCGCGCCATCGGCCATGAACACCACCCGGTTGGCGGCCCGACGGGCGAAGCCCATCTCGTGCGTGACCACCACCATCGTCATTCCGTCGGAGGCCAGCGATGTCATCACCGCCAGCACCTCGTTGATCATCTCCGGATCCAGCGCACTGGTCGGCTCGTCGAACAACATCACCTTCGGGTTCATCGCCAGCGAACGCGCGATGGCCACCCGCTGCTGTTGGCCGCCGGACAGCTGCGCTGGGTATTTGTCGGCCTGATTGGCCACTCCGACCCGCTCCAGCAACGACATCGCGTCCTCGCGGGCCTTGTCCTTGGCGACCTTGCGCACCTTCACCGGCGCGAGCGCCACGTTGTCGAGAATCGTCTTGTGCGCGAACAGGTTGAACGACTGGAAGACCATGCCCACATCGGCGCGCAACTGCGCCAGTTTGCGTCCCTCCGAAGGCAATTGCTCGCCGTCGATGGTGATGGTCCCGGAGTCGATGGTCTCCAGCCGGTTGATGGTGCGGCACAACGTCGACTTGCCGGAGCCGGACGGGCCGAGCACCACCACCACCTGGCCGCGACCGACCTCGAGGTTGATGTCTTTCAGAACGTGCAGGTCGCCGAAATGCTTATTGACGCCCTGGATCGAGATCATCGGCTCCTCGCCGCTGCGCCCCATGGGTTCAGACCCTACCCAGGTAACCCCCAGTTCGCCGAGGTTCTGGGGTCCGCGATTTCTCTGCGCATCGCAGCCCTCCGTACGATGACCGTGTGACATCGGTGCTGACCAACGACAATCCGGCGGGCGAACTGCCCGGTTCGGGCGACGGTCGCACCTACCAGGTCCGCACCTACGGCTGCCAGATGAACGTCCACGATTCCGAGCGGCTGGCCGGGCTGCTCGAGGCCGCCGGATACCGCCGGGCACCCGAGGGCGCCGACGCCGACGTGGTGGTGTTCAACACCTGCGCGGTCCGGGAGAACGCCGACAACAAGCTGTACGGCAACATCAGCCACCTGGCGCCGCGCAAACAAGCCGACCCCAACATGCAGATCGCGGTCGGCGGCTGCCTGGCCCAGAAGGATCGCGAAGGGCTGCTGGCCAAGGCGCCCTGGGTCGACGTCGTGTTCGGCACCCACAACATCGGTTCGCTGCCCGCGCTGCTGGACCGCGCGCGGCACAACCGGCAGGCTCAGGTCGAAATCGCCGAGTCGCTGCGGGAATTCCCGTCGACGCTGCCGGCCGCCCGCGAATCCGCCTATGCGGCATGGGTTTCCATCTCCGTAGGCTGCAACAACACCTGCACGTTCTGCATCGTGCCGTCGTTGCGCGGCAAGGAAGTGGATCGCCGCCCCGACGACATCCTCGCCGAGGTGCAGTCACTGGTCGATCAGGGCGTGTTGGAGATCACTATGCTGGGCCAGAACGTCAACGCCTACGGGGTTTCGTTCGCCGACCCGGGCACCCCGCGGGATCGCGGCGCCTTCGCCGCGCTGCTGCGCGACTGCGGGCGCATCGACGGCCTGGAACGGGTCCGGTTCACCTCACCGCATCCGGCCGAGTTCACCGACGACGTGATCGAGGCGATGGCGCAGACCGCGAATGTCTGCCCGGCCCTGCACATGCCGCTTCAGTCCGGCTCGGACCGCATGCTGCGCGCGATGCGCCGGTCCTACCGCGCCGAGAAGTACCTCGGCATCATCGAGCGGGTGCGGGCGGCGATGCCGCACGCGGCGATCACCACCGACATCATCGTCGGCTTCCCCGGCGAGACCGAGGAAGACTTCGCCGCCACCCTCGACGTGGTCCGCCAGGCCCGGTTCAGCGCGGCGTTCACCTTCCAGTACTCCAAGCGACCCGGCACCCCGGCCGCCGAACTCGCCGACCAGCTTCCCAAAGCTGTTGTGCAAGAACGCTATCAACGCCTCATCGAGCTACAGGAGCAGATCTCCTTCGAGGAGAACACCGCCCAGATAGGCACCGAGGTGGAGCTGTTGGTGGCCACCGGCGAAGGCCGCAAGGACGCGAGTACCGCACGGATGAGTGGCCGCGCCCGCGACGGACGACTGGTGCACTTCACCCCGGGTGAAGCCGCCCCGCGCCCCGGCGACGTCGTCACCACCACCGTCACCGGCGCCGCCCCGCACCACCTGATCGCCGACGCACCGCTGCTGACCCACCGCCGCACCCGTGCCGGCGACGCCCACGCCGCCGGTCAGCGACCCCGCACCGTCGGGTTGGGGTTACCGCCGGTGGGTAGACCCCACACCGAAGAGACGACGGGATGTTCGCGATGAGCGGTACCGAACGGGATCCGGCCGAGGCCTACCGGGCCGATCTCGAGAAGGCCGAACGCAAGGTCGCCGGTGAGATACAGCCCGGCGCCCGCGCCATGGTGGTGGCGATCCTGGTCTTCGTGCTGCTGGTGTCGCTGATCCTGCCGCACACCGGCGGTGCCCGCGGTATTGACGTGCTGATGGGTGACGACAAGGCGCTGTCCGTAGGCATCGGCCTACCGTCGCGGTTGTTCACCTGGTTCGCGCTGGTGTTCGGCGTCGGCTTCTCGATGCTGGCGCTGACCACCCGGCGCTGGTTTCTGGCCTGGATCGCGCTGGCCGGCTCCGCACTGTCCTGCGCGCTCGGGCTACTGGCCGTCTGGTCGCGCCAGACCGCCGTGCACGGGCATCCCGGGCCGGGCATCGGCCTGCTGCTCGGCTGGCTGACCGTGATCCTGTTGACGTTCCACTGGGCCCGGGTGGTGTGGACGCGCACCGCGGTCCAGCTGGCCGCCGAAGAGCAGCGCCGCGCCGCGGCCGCCGAACGTCAGTCCCGCAGCCTGCTCGACGACGTCGACCGCCGCGACGGCAAGCAGCCGCCCGCCACGGGCTAGTTAGCGCTTCTTACCCAGCGATTCGACGGCGGCGTCGGCCCACTGCCGCCACTGCTCGGCGTTCGCCCTGGCCTCCGCCGCATCCTTGGTGCGGCCCGCCGCCTCGGCCTTCTCCGCCTGCCGCTCGTACTGCTCGACGCGGGCCTGGAATTGTTCGGCGCGGGCCTGGGCCTGCGGATCGGTCCAACCGGAGTCGGCGGCGTCGCGCACCTTCTTCTCGATCGCGCGCAACCGGCGCTCCAGGTCGGCGGACCGTTCCCGCGGCACCTTGCCGATCGCGTCCCACTTGTCGGTCAGCGCGCGCAACGCCGCGCGGGCGGCGTCCACGTTGGAGACGTCGATCTTCTCCGCCTCGGCCAGCAACGCCTCCTTGGCGGTGGCGTTGGCCTGAAACTCGGTGTCCCGCTCGGCGTTCACCGCGTTGCGTGCGGTGAAGAACGTGTCCTGGGCCGCCTTGAACCGGTGCCACAGCGCGTCGTCGACGTCCTTGGCCGCCCGGCCCACGGCCTTCCACTCGGCGAGCAGATCGCGGAACGCCGCCGCGGTCGCCGACCAGTCGGTGGACCCGGACAGCTCCTCGGCGCGCACGCACAACTGTTCCTTGGCGTGCTTGGCGCCGGCGCGTTCCCGGTCCAGATCGGCAAAGTGCGAGCCGCGCCGCCGGTTGAACGTCTCCCGGGCGGCCGAATACCGCTTCCACAATGCGTCGTCGGTCTTGCGGTCCAGCCCGGTGATGGTCCGCCACTCGTCGAGAATGGCGCGCAGCCGATCCCCGGCGGCCTTCCACTGGGTCGAGCTGTTGGCCAGCTCCTCGGCCTCGGCGGCCAGCGCCTCTTTTCGGGCCGTCTGCTCGGCGCGGTGCTGCTCGCGGCGCGCCCGATCCGCGGCGGCGGTCTCCTCGGCGTGGTCGCGGATCGCGGCCAGCCGGGCGGCGAGCGCGTCGACATCACCGAGAACGCTTGCGGTGGGCAGGGTTTCGGCCAAGCTGGCTGCCGCTGCCTTGATCTTGCGGGCGTCGCCGGTGCCGGAGGCCAGCCGGGTCTCCATCAGCGTGACCTCGGTGGCCAGGTCCTCGAAGCGCCTACCGAAGTGGGCATAGGCCGCTTCGGTGTCGCCGGCCTGCCACGACCCGATATTGCGCTCGCCGGTCGAGGTGATCAGCCACACCGTGCCGTCGTCGTCGACGCGGCCGAACCGGTGCGGGTCGGCCGGCGGTGGCACCGCCAGCGGGGCAGTGGGGGGATGCGGCTTGGGGATGGGTCGCGCCGGTCCCGGTCGGGGAGCCGGCTTCGGGGGTCCGCCTGCGCTGGGTCCGTCGATGGTCATGAGCTCGCCTCACCTACCCTCCGCGCGGGAACCCCCGCGCATCTGCCGCGCGACGCGGCGCCACTACTGCCGTGACCGGCGACCGTTGTGCCCAGTCGCCGTCCTCGTTGGTATTGAACCAGGTTGATGCCGTGCGTGCGCCCGGGTTGGCTGGTCTCAGGTTGCGCACGACGGCGATCGCCGGGCACGCTGGCGGCTCCGAGGGTGGAGGAGACCGATCATGGCAAAGGCGGATATCGCTGTCCTGCTTGCGTTGTGCGCCGCATTCTTCATCGCCATCGGCGACGTGATCCAGCAGCGCTCCGCTCATGAGGTCACCGAGGAAGACGTCAGCCCCCTTCAGCTGTTCAAGCGCTTGCTGCGGGACAAGACCTGGTGGCTGGGCAGCGTGGCCGGCGGCGCCGGCTTCGGGTTCCAGGCCGCGGCACTGGGGTTCGGCTCGGTGCTGCTGGTCCAGGCGCTCCTGGTCACCTCGCTGCTGTTCGCTCTGCCGATGAGCGCCTACTTCGCCAAGCGGCGGATCAGCCGCAGCCAGTGGCTCTGGGCGGTGTTGCTGGCCGTGTCGGTGGCGGTGGTCGTCACCGTCGGCAACCCCACCGCAGGACACTCCCGCGGCGGTCTGGAGCTGTGGATCGTGGTGGCCGCGATCATGGGCCCGGCGCTGGTCGCGTGCGTGGTCGGGGCCAAGCTGCTGACCGGCAAGCCCGCCGCGGCGGTGCTGTTGGCGCTGGTGTCCGGCTCGCTGTGGGGTCTGTTCGCGGTGCTGACCAAGGGTGTCGTCGGCCGCCTCGATCACGGCATCGAGGCGGTGCTGATCAGCCCGGAGCTGTACGCCTGGGCGCTGGTGGCGGTGGCGGCCACCGCCTGGCAGCAGTCGGCGTTCCGGGCCGGGGCCATGGCGGCCTCGCTGCCGACGATGACGATCGCCGAACCGATCGTCGGTTCGGTCCTGGGCATTTTCGTACTCGGCGAGACACTGCGTCCCGGTGAGGCGGGCTGGTTCATGCTGATCGTCGCGGTCGTGGTGATGGTGTGTGCCACCGCGGCACTGGCCTACGGCGAGGTCGCCTCGCAGGCCGAGCCCGCCGCCGAACCGGTGGCCGACTGACGGCCACTACCGTGTGTGGCGTGCTGTCCGCCGTTGTCCTGACGCCGTCGGCGCCCGTTCTGGTGCCCGAGCTCGCCGGTGCGGCCGCGGTCGAAGTCGCCGACATCCGCGCCGCGATGCTCGCCGCGGCCGCCGAGCTGCCCGACCGCTGGATCGCCGTCGGCGTCGGCGCGGGCGACCAGGTCATCGACCCGGACGCCCGCGGTACCTTCGCCGGATACGGAGTGGACGTCGGCGTGGCGCTGTCGCCGGACGCCTCGGCCGGGGTGCGCGCGCTGCCGCTGTGCGCTCTGTTCGCCGGTTGGCTGCGCGGGCAGGCCAACCCGGCGGCCCACGTGCAGGTCCGGGTCTACGACGCCGACCATGACCCCGCGACCGCCGTCGACTACGGCCGGGCGTTGCGCGTCGAGATCGACGGCATCGGCGAACCGGTCGGTGTCCTGGTGGTGGCCGACGGCGCCAACACTCTGACGCCGGCGGCCCCGGGCGGCTACGACCCCGACGCCGCGTCCCGGCAGGCGGCCCTCGATGACGCGCTGGCCACCGGCGACGTCGCCGCGCTGAAGGCCCTGACCGGCGGCATCGTCGGCCGGGTCGGCTACCAGGTACTGGCCGGGCTGGTCGAGCCCGGCCCGCGGACCGCCAAGGAGCTGGTTCGGGGCGCGCCGTACGGGGTGGGGTACTTCGTCGGCACGTGGACTCCGGCGGGGGAGAGCGCAGCGACCCGGGAATCGACCGCGTGAGCAGGCCCATTGCGGTGATCGGGCCGACCGGTACCGGCAAATCGGCGCTGGCACTCGACGTCGCCGAACGGCTCGGCGGGGAGATCGTCAACGCCGACGCGATGCAGCAGTACCGCGGCATGGACATCGGCACCGCCAAGCTCACCCTCGCCGAACGGCGCGGTATCCCGCACCACCAGCTCGACGTGCTCGACGTCCGCGACACCGCGACCGTCGCGCGCTATCAGCAGGCCGCCGCCGCCGACATCGAGGCCATCGCGGCCCGCGGGGCGCCGCCGGTGATCGTGGGCGGATCGATGCTCTACATCCAGTCGCTGCTCGACGAGTGGTCGTTTCCGGCCACCGATCGCGAGGTCCGGGCCCGCTGGGAACAGCGGCTTGCCGAGATCGGGGTGGGCGCGCTGCACGCCGAACTGGCCCGCCGCGACCCGGCCGCCGCGGCCGCGATCCTGGCCACCGACGGCCGCCGGATCGTGCGGGCGCTTGAGGTGGTCGAGCTGACCGGCCAGCCGTTCGCCGCGTCGGCACCCCAGATCGGCGCGCCGCGATGGGACACGCTGATCATCGGATTGGATTGGCCGACAAGCACTCTCGACGAACGCCTGGCGCAGCGCACCGACGCGATGTTCGAGGCGGGGCTGCTCGACGAGGTACGGACGCTGCTCGACGCGGGCCTCCGGCAGGGCGTCACCGCCGCCCGCGCGCTCGGCTACGCCCAGGTGCTCGACGCGCTGGACGCCGGCGGCGGGCCCGAACCCCTGGCGCAGGCCCGCGAACTGACGTTTATCGGGACCCGGCGCTACGTGCGCAGGCAGCGATCGTGGTTTCGCCGCGACCATCGCGTCCATTGGCTCGACGGTGCGGCCGATGACCTCGCCGACCAGGTGATCGCCCGGTGGCGGGACGTATCCTGAACACGTGATTTTCGCCAAAGGGCACGGCACCGAGAACGACTTCGTGCTGCTGCCCGACCTGCCCGCGCAACTGGACCTGGCGCCCGCCGCCGTGGCCGCGCTGTGCGACCGGCGCCGGGGACTGGGCGCCGACGGGATACTGCGGGTCACCACCGCCGGCGCGGTCGTCGCCGCAGGCGTACTGGACCGGCTGCCCGACGGGGTGGGCGCCGAGGACTGGTACATGGATTACCGCAACGCCGACGGCTCGATCGCGCAGATGTGCGGCAACGGGGTCCGGGTGTTTGCGCACTACCTGCGGGCCAGTGGGCTCGCGGCCAGCGACCAGTTCGTGGTCGGCACGCTGGCCGGGCCGCGACCGGTCATCGTCCACCACGCCGACGGCCTGGACGCCGAGGTCACCGTCGATATGGGCAAGGTCAACCTGCTCGGCTCCGGCACCGCCACCGTCGGCGGCAGGCACTTCACCGGCCTGGGCGTCGACGTCGGCAATCCGCACCTGGCCTGCCTGGACCCCAGCCTCACCGAGCAGGCGCTGGCCGCCCTCGACGTCGCCGCACCGGTGCGCTTCGACCACGGCCAGTTCCCCGAGGGCGTCAACGTCGAAGTGCTGACCATCGCCCGCGATGGCGCGGTCAGCATGCGGGTACACGAACGAGGTGTCGGCGAAACGCGGTCCTGCGGTACGGGAACGGTGGCCGCAGCGGCCGCCGCTCTGGCCCACCTCAACACGACGACGGGCACGCTGCGGGTGCGCATCCCCGGCGGCGAGGTCACCGTCGAACTCACCCACACCACCAGCTTCCTGCGCGGGCCCTCGGTCCTCGTCGCCCACGGCGAGATCTCGGACACCTGGTGGGCGGCCCAGCACTGACGGCACGTTATTGAGGTGCGCGACGTTGAACACCCGTGACACCATCGGTATCGCTTATGACACAGACGCCCATGAACAACGCTGACTCGTCCGATCCCAGTGTCGGCGAACTCGCGCTCGAAGACCGCTCCGCTCTCAAGCGCGTCGCCGGGCTGTCCACCGAACTCACCGACATCTCTGAGGTCGAATACCGCCAGCTCCGGCTGGAGCGGGTGGTCCTGGTCGGGGTGTGGACGGAAGGCAGCTCAGCCGACGCCGAGGCCAGCCTCGCCGAATTGGCCGCACTGGCCGAAACCGCGGGCTCCGAGGTGCTGGAAGGACTGATCCAGCGCCGAGACAAGCCGGACCCCTCCACCTACATCGGCTCCGGAAAGGCCCAGGAGTTGCGCCAGGTCGTGATCGCGACCGGCGCCGACACCGTGATCTGCGACGGCGAACTGAGTCCCGCTCAGCTCAATGCGCTGGAGAAGGTGGTCAAGGTCAAGGTCATCGACCGGACCGCACTGATTCTGGACATCTTCGCCCAGCACGCCACCAGCCGGGAAGGCAAGGCGCAGGTCGCCTATGCGCAGATGGAATACATGCTGCCGCGGCTGCGTGGCTGGGGTGAGTCGATGTCGCGGCAGGCCGGTGGTCGCGCCGGTGGTGCCGGCGGCGGCGTGGGCACCCGCGGACCCGGTGAAACCAAGATCGAGACCGACCGGCGGCGCATCCGTGAGCGGATGTCCAAGCTGCGCCGCGAGATCAAGGACATGAAGCAGATCCGCGACACGCAGCGCAGCCGCAGGCTGCACAGCGACATCGCATCGATCGCGATCGTCGGCTACACCAACGCCGGTAAGTCCAGCCTGCTCAACGCGCTGACCGGCGCCGGGGTGCTGGTGCAGAACGCGCTGTTCGCCACGCTGGAACCCACCACGCGCCGAGGCGAATTCGACGACGGGCGGCAGTTCGTGCTGACCGATACCGTCGGCTTCGTCCGGCACCTGCCCACGCAGCTGGTCGAGGCGTTCCGCTCCACCCTGGAGGAGGTTGTCGACGCCGACCTGCTGGTGCACGTGGTCGACGGCTCCGACGCCAACCCGCTGGCGCAGATCGAGGCCGTGCGTCAGGTCATCCGCGAGGTGCAGAACGACCACCACGCGCCGCCTGCGCCAGAGCTATTGGTGGTCAACAAGATCGATGCCGCCAGCGACCTGATGCTGGCGCAGTTGCGCCGCGCGCTGCCCGGGGCGGTGTTCGTCTCGGCGCACACCGGTGAGGGTCTGGAACGGCTGCGCAGCCGGCTCGGCGAGCTCGTCGAGCCGCGGGAGATCACCGTCGATGTCACGATCCCGTACGACCGCGGCGACCTGGTGGCGCGGCTGCACAGCGACGGCCACGTCGACGCGGTCGAGCACACCGACGCGGGTACCCGGCTGAAAGCGCGGGTGCCCGCTGCGCTGGCTGCCGGCCTGCGCGACTTCGCCAGTTAGGCGGCGTCTTTCGCGGCGTCCCGCCCGGATGCCCCGGGCCGTCCGCTCTTGCCGGTGCCGGCCTTCACCGGCTTGGGAGCCGAGCTGCCGACAGTGTTCTTGCCGGGGTCCCCGGTCTTCGGCCGGCTGGTCTTCACCGCGGTGCTGGGACGGCTGGCCGCGGTGGCCTTGCGTTGCACCGGCTTTGCGTCGGCGGCCGGCTCACTGGTGGTCCTGGCGGCCACGGTGCTCGACGTGGCGGGCGCCGGTGCGGCCGGTGCCGCGGGCGGCGTGACTCCGATGTCGCCGAGGGCGTCGCGGATGCCCTGCACGACGGCCTGCGTCAGGTCGACGGTCAGTTTCCCCGGATTGATCGGGGTGAAGATCGTGAACGGCGTCGGGCGGCCGTAATTGCTGCGGTCATAACCCAATTCGATCAACACCCGGGTGACCGGCGAGATCAGGTCCACGAACGGCTTGATGAGCGCGGTGGTTCCGGTCGCAGCGCCGATGTCCAGCAGCGGCTGCATGATCGGCAGCGTCTTGGCCGGGATCGTGATGTAGAGGGTGTCGTTGTAGGTCTGGCAGTTCTTCGGGCTCTGCGCGCAGTCCATCGCCGCCTCGAGTTCGGGGATGGTGTACCCGTAGGGCAGCTCGGTCGGCGGCTGGGTGCCGCGCGGCGACAGGTAGTTGCCGTGGATGTACCAGAACCCGGCGAGCGCGTTCAGGACGGCGAGGGCGTTGAGCGGGTTGGCCGGGAAGTCGGCGACCCCGTCGTATTGGAACGCGATGTCGGTGGTGTTGACCCCGGGCAGCACCGTGGTGTCGGTCGGGGTCGGCTGGCCGAACGTGGCATCCAGGACCGGGACCGTGCCGAGCATGGCCAGACGCTCGAACAGACCGCCGTTGGGCCGGTTCGGGTTGCCGATCAGGACGAACGAGTACTTCTCCGGGATGACCCCGCCGTTGGCGTCGGCGAGTTGGCGCTTGACCAGACTCGATACGGTGGCGCCCTGCGAGTAGCCGAAGATCACCACGTCCTCGGCCGGGTCGACCGCGTCGATTCGGGTGTTGAGGCTGCTCACCCCGCTGGCAACCGACACATTCCACTTGGCCCCGTTCAGCCCGCCCCACCCGGCGAACGGGAACGGCCAGAACTGCGCGATGTAGGGGACCGGCTCAGGTGTGCAGGTCGTCGCGCAGGCGGGGTCCAGCGGCTGGATGTAGTAGTCGACCGCGTTCTCCATGTAGTTGGTACCCAGCGGTGGTACCGACGGATCCGGCGTGCCGGTACCGGGAACGATGAGCGCCACCGCAGCCAGGCTGACGGCGGCGGTGAGCGTGCTGCTGACCGCGAGCACGACGGCGGCGACCATCGCCACCACGGCGACCATCGCCGAGCGGGCGGCCTTGGCAATCATCTGGGGCATAGCAAACCTTCTTCGACGAACGAGATCGCTCGAATCTTCGCATCACCCGACTTATGCCCGCAGTGGAATGTGGAAGGACCGGAGAAAATTTGTGGGTCGGTCAGCGGATGACCGGCGGCTGATGGGCCCGTACCGGAGGCAGGGGTCCGGCAAACCTCTCGACTTCGACCAGCACAGCGGCACCGGTGCAGCCGCGAGCCAGCGACGAGGTGCCGACGTCGTCGGTCAACACGTTGGGGTTGCCGTGCACGCAGAGCGAGTCCGGGTCGGCCGGGTCCAGCGGGTCGTACCAGGCTCCGGTCGACAGCTGCACCACCTGGGGTCGCAGCGCCCCGTCGATGACGACCCCGGCCAGGCAGGCGCCGCGGTCGTTGAACACCCGCACCACGTCGCCGTCGGCCAGCCCCCGCTGCGCGGCGTCAGTGGGGTGGATCCGAATCGGTTCGCGGCCTTGGACCTTCGCGCTCTGGCTGACCGCACCGCCGTCGAGTTGGCCGTGCAGCCGGGTGGCAGGCTGATTGGCGATCAGGTGAAGCGGGAACCGCCCCGCGCGTTCCCCGCCCAGCCATTCGACCGGCTCGTACCAGCGCGGGTGGCCGGCGCAGTCGGGGTAGTCGAACCCCGCGATGTCGTCGGAGAAGATCTCGATCTTGCCGCTCGGGGTGGCCAGCGCATGCGCGTGCGGGTCGGCACGGAAGTCGGCCAGCAGGGTCAGACCGGTCTCGACCGGTAACCGCACCATGCCGTCGGCCCAGAACTGGTCGAACTCGGGGACGACGAAATCGATTTCCGCCGACCACTTTTCGTACAGGTGCCGCAGCCACTGGCGTGCCGTGCGGCCTGAAGTGAACTGCTCGCCGAAGCCGAGTCGCTGGGCCAGCGCAGCGAACGTGGTGTAGTCGTCCCGGGACTGCGCGTACGGCGGCGCCAGCGCCGGCATCGCCACCAGCAGCGGGTCGTTGCGGGATCCGGAGTAGTCGTCGCGTTCGAACGCGGTGGTGGAGGGGACGACGATGTCGGCGTGGCGGGCCATCGGCGTCCAGTACGGGTCGTGCACCACGACGGTGTCGACCCTGCCCAGCGCGCGCCGCAGCCGGGGCAGATTCTGGTGGTGGTGAAAGGGATTGCCGCCGGCCCAGTACACGCACTTGATGTCGGGGTAGGTCAGGACGCGCCCGTTGTAGGTGAAAGGCTCACCCGGATGCAGCAGCATGTCGCTGACCGCGGCGACCGGGATAAAGGTCTGCACCGGATTGAGACCCTGCGGCAGCGTGGGCAGCCGGTGGCGAAGTGGCGGTAGGCCGGGTTCGTTCATCGACCCGTATCCGTGGCCGAAGCCGCCTCCGGGAAGCCCGATCTGGCCGAGCATCGCCGCCAGCGTCAGCCCCATCCACGGCGCCTGTTCACCGTGTCGGACCCGCTGCAGCGACCAGCTGACGGTGACGATCGTCCGCTGTGCGGCCATCGTCGTGGCCAGCTCGGTCAGTACCGCGGCGTCGATGCCGCAGAGCGCCTCGGCCCACTGTGGGGATTTCGGCACCCCGTCGTCGGTGCCGAGCAGGTACCGCTCGAACCGGCCGTAGCCGGTGCAATAGGTGTCGAGGAACCCGCGGTCGGCGAGGCCCCGGGTGGCCAGCACATAGGCCAGCGCCAGCATGATCGCCACGTCGGTCCCGGGGACCGCGGGCAGCCACCGGCAGTCGCCGTCGACGTCGCTGCGCAGCGGGCTGATCGAGACGATCTTGCCGCCCTTATCGCGGAACCGCGCCAGCGCCGCGCGCGCCGGGTGTTCGGTGGTGCCGCCGTGGTTGATTCCGGTGTTCTTCAGGTTCAGCCCGCCGAAGCACACCAGCAGGTCGGTGTGCTCGACGATCACGTTCCACTCGGTGGACCGCTTGAACAGGTCGTCGTGGGTGCCGACGACCCGTGGCATGATCACGCCGGTGGCGCCCAGACTGTATGAGTGGCGTGAAAAGGTATAGCCGCCAAGCAGTTTGAGGAACCGGTGCACCTGACTCTGGGCGTGGTGGAACCGCCCGGCGCTGGCCCAGCCGTAAGACCCGCCGTAGATCGCCTCGTTGCCGTAGCTGTCGACCACCCTGCGCAGTTCGGCGGCGAGCAGCTCGGTGAGTTCGTCCCAGCCGACGGCGACGAACTCGTCGGCGCCTCGCGCGGTGCTGGGCCCGGGCCCGTCGCGCAGCCATCCACGGCGGATGGCCGGGGAGGCGATGCGCGACGGGTGCTTCAGCGAGCCCGGCAGATTGCCGAGCAGGGGAGAGGGATCGGAGTCGCCGGGAAACGGGGTGACCGCGGTGATCTCCCCGTCGGCAACGTCGGCGCGAAACGCCCCCCAGTGGGTGAGGCTGCTACGGGCGTCGGGCACCCCGCGAGTCTATGCAGCGGCGCCACGACCTGCGATTTGGCGACCAACCATCCGGTTGGTTATCCTCGTCCGCAAACCCAGAGCGCCTCCGGAGGGAACTTAATGGCCGTCGCGAAGAACGCAGTCGTCAAGTACGAGCGGACCCTGTTCGAGCCCGAGCACGAACTGTTCCGTGAGGCCTACCGGTCCTTCCTCGAACGGCACGTCGCCCCGTTCCACGAGAAGTGGGAAAAGGACAAGATCGTCGACCGCGAGGTGTGGATCGAGGCCGGGAAGCAGGGCTTCCTCGGCATGGCGGTGCCGGAGGAGTTCGGCGGCGGCGGCAACCCGGACTTCCGCTACAACGTCATCCTCACCGAGGAGACCGCGGCAGGCCGCTACAGCGGCCTGGGATTCGGCCTGCACAACGATGTCGTTCTGCCCTACCTGCTGCACCTGGCCACCGAGGAGCAGAAGCAGCGCTGGCTGCCCAAGTTCTGCAGCGGCGAGTACATCACCGCGATCGCGATGACCGAGCCGGGCACCGGCAGCGACCTACAGGGCATCAAGACGCGCGCGGTCGCGCACGGTGACCACTACATCCTCAACGGTTCGAAGACGTTTATCACCAACGGCATCCACGCCGACCTGGTGATCGTGGTCGCCCAGACCGACCCCGAGAAGGGTGCGCAGGGCTTCTCGCTGTTGGTTGTCGAGCGCGGTATGGAGGGCTTCGAGCGCGGACGGCACCTGGACAAGATCGGTCTGGATGCTCAGGACACCGCCGAACTGTCCTTCACCGACGTCAAGGTGCCCGCCGAGAACTTGCTCGGTCAGGAGGGCCTCGGCTTCATCTACCTGATGCAGAACCTGCCGCAGGAGCGGCTGAACATCGCGGTGATGGCGGCCGCGGCCATGGAGAGCGTGCTCGAGCAGACCCTGCAGTACACCAAGGAGCGCAAGGCGTTCGGCAAGCCGATCGGCAGCCAGCAGAACAGCCGCTTCCTGCTCGCCGAGCTGGCCACCGAGGCGACCGCGGTGCGGATCATGGTCGACGAGTTCATCCGGCTGCACCT
>JAEZIA010000288.1 GCA_023416315.1 Actinomycetes bacterium | reverse complement strand
TCCTCGTCCTCGTCGTCGTCTTCGTCGTCGGCGTCGGTGTCGGCGTCCTTGCGGGGCTTGCGTTCGACCTCGACGGGCTGCGGGGCGACGAACAGCGGCATATAGGCGGCCTGCTCGACGATCTCGGTCTCGACGGTGGTCTCGAGGATCAGGCGGGACTCCGGCTCCTCGGCGACATCCGGCTCGTCGGCGACATCCGGCGTCTCGGTGACCTCCGGCGTCTCGGTGGCTGCCGGCTCCTCGGGGGCTGCCTGCTGCTCAGCGGCGGCTTCGGGGGCCGCCGCCAGCACGTCACGCACCCGCACCGCGTCGGTGCGGTCCACGCTGGAGTGCGGGCTGCGGGTGCGCCCGTCGAGCTCACTGAGGGCGTCCAGCACGCGCCGGCTGGTGGTGCCGAGCACCCGTGCCAGCGAATGCACTCTCAAGCGGTCGGGCAGCTCATCGCCCGCGGCTGGCGCCGGGGGTTCCCACTGCTCCGGGGTGGGGTTTTCGGGTAGATCCTGAAAGAGGTCATCGTTGGCCACGTATTCTCCTCAAGCCCCCGGGCGCGTCCTTTCGACGCGGCCACGCGAGGGCTTCCGCTATGTGCCCGGTAACTTCCCCCGGGCTTGTTTATGGTCTCGCTCCGAACGGCTCGTAGCGAACGCGCTCGGTGCCTGGCTGAATGACGGCTGTGACGGTCGGCGCCGCACCATGCGGTGGTCGCGCACGTCGTAAGTCTTCATCCGGATGGGCTTTGAGGGCTCATCCGCAGCCAGTATCCCACACCGCGGGGCCGGTTCGGACGACAGTGGCCCGGGAAGTGGGATCAGAAGTCGGGAAACCAGAGGCTGATCTCGCGTTCGGCCGACTCCGGGGAGTCCGAGCCGTGCACGAGATTGAACTGGGTTTCCAGGCCGAAGTCGCCGCGGATGGTGCCGGGAGTGGCCTTGTCGACGGGGTCGGTGCCACCGGCGAGCTGCCGGAACGCCGCGATGGCGCGGGGGCCCTCGAGGACCGCCGCGACGACCTTGCCGGAGGTGATGAACTCGAGCAGCGAGTCGAAGAACGGCTTGCCCTCGTGCTCGGCGTAGTGCGCGCGGGCCAGCTCGTCACTGACTTCCTTGAGCTCCAGGGCAGCCAGCGACAGACCCTTGCGTTCGATACGGCTGATGATCTCTCCGACGACCTGCCGTTGCACGCCGTCGGGCTTGATCAGAACCAGGGTCCGCTCACTCATCAGGCGCCGCTCCTCCTCATCGCTTCGCTGCCGTCGTCGCCGACGCAGCCCGGCGGAAAGCGTACCCGTCAGTCACTTGGCTGCTGCTGGCCGGGCAGTCGCCCCTGCCGCTGCCTGCGCAGCACCTCGGCGCGCAGGTAGGCGAGGATTCCCCACACCACCACGAACAGCAGCCCGATCATGCCCACGGCCGGGTACACGATGAAGCCGGCGACCAGAATGAGCTGCACACCGAGGTTCAGCCAGATCGCATACGGCCTGCCCTGCACGCCGGCCAGCAGTATCAGAAACACCGCAAAACCGACCAGGTAGGCCGTCGACCAGGCGGTCAGTCCGCCGCCGACCATGTTCACCACCGGCAGTGCCAGCAGCACCACGATCGCCTCGAGGATCAGGGTGCCTGCCATGACGCCGCGGAAACTCTTCCAGGGGTCCGGAGGCGCCGGCGCTGCGGGCGTGTCGCTCATTGGGGGTCCTTCCCGAACAGCGTGCGCGCGGCGCCTGCGGTCACCACGGATCCGGTGATCACGATCCCGGCCCCGGCGAACCCTTCTTCGGCCGCGGAGTCCTCGACCAGGGCGGTGGCGACCTCGATGGCGTCGGGCAGCGTATCGGCCCGTGCCACCCGGTCGGGTCCGAAGATCTCCTCGGCCCGCAACGCCAGGGCGTCGACCTCCAGTGCGCGCGGCGAGCCGTTGTGGGTGACGACGATCTGGTCGAACGCCGGCTCCAGCGCGGTGAGGATGCCGGTGACGTCCTTGTCCCCCATCAGCGACAGCACACCGACGAGGAAGCGGAAATCGAATTCCGACGACAGCGCCTCGGCCAGCGCGGCGGCGCCTGCCGGGTTGTGGGCGGCGTCGAGGAACACCGTGGGCGCGCTGCGCATCCGCTCGAGCCGGCCGGGGCTGGCCGCGGCGGCGAAGCCGGCCCGCACCGTGTCGATGTCCAGCTGCCGGTCGGCGCCCGCGCCGAAGAACGCCTCGACCGCGGCGAGCGCGACGACCGCGTTGTGGGCCTGATGTTCGCCGTGCAGCGGCAGGAAGATGTCGGAGTACACCCCGCCGAGGCCCTGCAGCTGCAGCACCTGTCCGCCGACGGCGACCTGGCGGCCGAGCACCGCGAACTCGGAATCCTCGCGGGCCACCGCGGCATCGGACCGAACCGCTTGGGCGAGAAGCACTTCCATCGCTTCGGGGGCCTGACGGCCGATCACCGCGACGGTGTCGGTGGGCACCAGCTCGCCGCGGGGCGCGCCGATGATGCCTGCCTTCTCGGCGGCGATCTCGCCGATGGTGTCACCGAGGTACTCGGCGTGGTCGATGCCGATCGGGGTGATCACCGCGACCGGCGCGTCGACGACGTTGGTGGCGTCCCAGCGGCCACCCATCCCGACCTCGACGACGGCGATGTCGACGGGTGCGTCGGCGAACGCGGCGAACGCCATCGCGGTCAGCACCTCGAACTTGCTCATCGCCGGGCCGCCCGCAGCTTCGGACTGGGCGTCGACGAGCTGCACGAACGGCTCGATCTCCCGGTAGACCTCGACGTAGCGGGCCGGGCTGAGGGGTTCGTTGTCGATGGCGATGCGCTCGACCGCCGACTGCAGGTGCGGGCTGGTGGTGCGGCCCGTGCGGCGACTGAACGCGGTCAGCAGTGCATCGATGATGCGGGCCACCGACGTCTTGCCGTTGGTGCCGGCGATGTGGATGCTCGGGTAGCTGCGCTGCGGGGAGCCCAGCATTTCCATCAGCGCCTCGATGCGCGCGGTGCTGGGTTCGAGTTTGGTTTCCGGCCAGCGCTGGTCGAGCAGGTGCTCCACCTGCAGCAGTGCGGCGATCTCGTCGGGCGTCGGCGGCTGGGTCATGCCAGCGCAGCCAGTCGGGCGGTGATCCGCTCGACTTCCTCGCGGGCCAACTGCTGGCGGCCGCGGATCTTGGTGACGACCTCATCGGGGGCCTTTGCCAAAAACGCCTCGTTGTCGAGTTTGGCTGTGGTTCCGGCCAATTCCTTGTTCGCCGCAGCCAGGTCCTTCTCCAGCCTGCGTCGTTCGGCGGCCACGTCGACCGTGCCCGAGGTGTCGACCTCGACGTTGACGGTGCCTGCGGACAGCCGCACCTCGATGTGGGCGCTGGCGTTGAACTCCGCACTCGGTTCGGTCAGCCAGGCCAGCGCGGTGACCGGGGCGATTTGACCACCGAGGCCGACCGCTTCGATTCCGGACAGCCGGGCCGGGACCTTCTGCCGGTCGGCCAGGCCCTGGTCGCTGCGGAACCGGCGGATCTCGGTCACCAGCTTCTGCACGTCGGCGATCCGTTGCGCGGCCGCCGCATCGAGCGCGATCCCCGATGCCGCAGGCCACTGCGCGATCACCAGAGACTCGCTATGGGTCAGCGCCTTCCACAGCGCTTCGGTGACGAACGGCATCACCGGGTGCAGCAGTTTGAGCAGGGTGTCCAGCACCGTCGCGAGCACAGCGGTCGTACCCGAATCCGCCGCCCCATCTTCTTGGCTGGCGAGCTGAACCTTCGCCAACTCCAGATACCAGTCGCAGAACTCGTCCCAGGCGAAGTGGTAGAGCGATTCGCAGGCCCGGCTGAACTCGTAGCCGTCGAAGGCCGAATCCACTTCGGCGCGAACCTCTTCCAGCCGACCCAGAATCCAGCGATCGGCGTCGGTGAGCGCGGCGACGTCGGGCAGCGGCGCCGGCGCCGCCCCGTTCATCAATGCGAACCGGGTGGCGTTGAACAGTTTGGTGGCGAAGTTGCGTGACGCCCTGGCGTGGTCCTCACCGATGGAGAGGTCCCCGCCGGGGCTGGCACCGCGGGCAAGCGTGAACCGCAGCGCGTCGGCGCCGAACTGCTCCACCCAATCCAGCGGGTCGATGCCGTTGCCCTTGGACTTACTCATCTTGCGGCCGTGCTCGTCGCGGATCAGTCCGTGCAGGAAGACGTTTTCGAACGGCACCTGCGGACCGCGCTGCCCGTCGAGGGTGATCACCTCGTCACCGGAGACGAACGTGCCGAACATGACCATGCGCGCCACCCAGAAGAACAGGATGTCGTATCCGGTCACCAAAACGCTTGTCGGATAGAACTTCTCGATCTCCGGCGTGCGGTCGGGCCACCCCATCGTGGAGAACGGCCACAGCGCGGAGGAGAACCAGGTGTCCAGGACGTCGGGGTCCTGCTCCCAACCCTCCGGCGGGGTCTCGTCGGGGCCGACGCAGACCTTCTGCCCGTCGGGCCCGTGCCAGATCGGGATCCGGTGCCCCCACCACAGCTGGCGCGAAATGCACCAGTCGTGCATGTCGTCGACCCAGCCGAACCAGCGCGGCTCCAGGCTCTTCGGGTGGATCACGATGTCACCGCCGCGGACCGCGTCGCCTGCCGCCTTGGCCAGCGTCTCGACCTTGACCCACCACTGCAGGCTCAGCCGCGGCTCGATGGGTTCGCCGCTACGCTCGGAGTGGCCGACGCTGTGCAGATACGGTCGCTTCTCGGCGACGATCCGACCTTCGGCGGCCAAGGCCTCACGCACGGCCACGCGCGCCTCGAAGCGGTCCATGCCGTCGAATCGCGTTCCGGTGTCGGCGATCCGACCCTTGGTGTCCATGATCGAGGGCATCGGCAGGTTGTGCCGCATGCCGATCTCGAAGTCGTTCGGGTCGTGCGCGGGGGTGACTTTGACTGCGCCGGTACCGAATTCCGGGTCGACGTGTGAGTCCGCCACGATCACGATCTGGCGGTCCAGGAACGGATGCGGCAGGCTCTGCCCGACCAGGTGCCGGTAGCGGGCGTCGTCGGGGGGCACCGCGATCGCAGTGTCACCGAGCATGGTCTCGATCCGGGTGGTGGCCACCACGAGGTGCGGCTCGTCGTCGTTCATCGAGCCGTACCGGAACGACACCAGCTCGCCCTCGACGTCCTCGTATTTGACCTCGAGATCCGAGATCGCCGTCTCCAGCACCGGCGACCAGTTCACCAATCGCTCCGCCTGGTAGATCAGACCGGCATCGTAGAGCCGCTTGAAGATCGTGCGGACCGCGCGGGACAGACCCTCGTCCATCGTGAACCGGTCCCGGCTCCAGTCGACGCCGTCGCCGAGGCGGCGCATCTGGGCGCCGATGGTGCCCCCGGATTCCCGCTTCCAGTCCCAGACCTTTTCGACGAACAGTTCGCGGCCGAAGTCTTCCTTGGTCTTGCCGTCGGCGGCGAGCTGCTTTTCGACCACGCTCTGGGTGGCGATGCCGGCGTGATCCATCCCGGGCAGCCACAGCACCTCGTAGCCCTGCATGCGCTTGCGGCGGGTCAGGGCGTCCATCAGGGTGTGGTCGAGCGCGTGACCCATGTGCAGGCTGCCGGTGACGTTCGGCGGCGGCAGCACGATCGAATACGCCGGTTTGTCGCTCGTCACGTCGGGGGTGAAGTAGCCGGCGTCGACCCAGCCCTGATACATCCCGGTCTCTACCGCACCCGGCTCCCAGGACTTGGGAAGGGCGTCGGCGCGGGAGTCGTCAGTGGTGGTCACTCGACAATTCTAGGAAGGGGCGCCGATCAGCCGTCGAGGCGGACCGTCTCCAGGGAGATCCCGGCAGGACCGAACCGGTCGAGCAGGGCATCGCCCATGGCCGCGGCGGGGGTCAGGACCCCCCGCAGATCCGACAGCTTGTCGCGGTCGAGGGCCAGCGCAAGGCCGCATTCGCCAAGCATCACCGCGGTGGCTTTGTAACCCGGATCACCCTGTTGGGCGATCGTTGCGCGGTAGCGCGCACCGGTCGTGGTGGTCGTGTAGGTCTCGGCGCGGTAGTAGCCGCGGTCGCGGGTCTGCTCGCTGGGGCCGGTGCCGGGCTTGGGCGCGATACGTTCCACCGCCCGGCGCGGCAGGAACCGGAAGAACCGGCTGCCCAGCGCGACCGCGCCGTTGTTGGCCGCGCTCGCCACCGCCGACACCACCGGCGCGGCAACCGACGAGCCGACGCTCATGTACTCCGCGTAGCGCAGCCGGCGCCCGTAGGCGTAGTGCAAAAGCGCATTGCTGCGCCGCACGATCCGGGTGTTGTACATCGCCATCACGAAGCCGGTGGTCCACACACCCGCCAGTTCGGGCGCGATCTCGCGGCCGCGCCGCCAGGGCAGGTCGGGCTGCGGGCCGAGTTCGGGCTCGGCGGCCCGATCCTGGGTGAGCGTGTACGGATCTTCGAGCATGCGCCGGGTGTTGGGGTCGTTGGAGGACGCGCGGAACACCTCGATCATCGACGCGACGGTGCCGCCCGACACTCCGCCGGAGAAGCCGCGCAACACGAAGTCGGTGTCGCCGAGTTCGCCGGTGCCATCGCGCTGGGCCCGCCGGTAGAGCGCGAACACGCTCATATCCGAAGGGATGGAATCGAATCCGCAGGCGTGCACGATCCGCGCGCCGGTATCGACCGCTTGCTTGTGGTAGTCGTCGATGCTCTGCCGCACGAACATCGCCTCGCCGGTGAGGTCGGCATAGTCGGTGCCCGCCGCGGCGCAGGCGGCCACCAACGGCAGGCCGTAGCGGGTGTACGGACCGACGGTGGTGATCACCACCCGGGTGCGGGCGGCCATGTCGGCCAGTGACGACGGGGAGGCGGCGTCGGCGGTCAGGATCGGCCAGTCCTGCGCCGACTCGCCAAGGGTCTGCCGCACGGCCAGCAGCTTCTCCGGGGACCGGCCTGCCAGCGCGACGCGGATATCACCGCCGTTGCGGGCCAGGTAGTCGGCGGTGAGCTTGCCGACGAATCCGGTGGCCCCGTATACGACGATGTCGAATTCCCGCTGCGCTGCCGTCATGAGCGCCAACATACCGGGACGGTTCAGCCCAACGTGTCCGGGAACTGCGCCCGCTCCCCCAGCACGTGCTCACCGAGAAACGCGGTGACCACCTGGTACCAGATCTTCGTGTGCTGCGGTGAGAGCACCCAGTGGTTCTCCGACGGGAAGTAAAGGAATCGGTGCGCCGAGGTGCCGTCGTCGGCGGCGGGCAGCCCGGATTCGGTCAGCAGCTCGTACCACAGTCGCAGCGCCTCCCCGATCGGCACCCGGTAGTCCTTGTCGCCGTGGATAACCAGCATCGGGGTGGTGATGTGCTCGACGAAACGGTGTGGCGAATTCGCTTGTGCCATCGCCGGTGTCATCTCCCTCGCCCAATAGTAGGCACCGTCGGTGGTCGGTCCGAACTGGTCGAGCGCCCAGAGGCTGGCGTGGGTCACGATCGCCGCGAACCGGTCGGTGTGTCCGGCCACCCAGTTCGCCATGTAACCGCCGAAGGAGCCGCCCATCGCCGCGGTGCGAGACGCATCGATGCGGGGGTCGGCCACCGCGGCGTCGACGGCCGCCATCAGGTCCTCGTACGGCGGACCGCCCCAGGCACCCCAGCCGCGCTGAATGAAGTCCTGGCCGTAGCCGGTGGACAAGGCGGGATCGGGCAGCAGCACCGCGTACCCGCGCGCCGCCATCAGCCACGGATTCCACCGCCACGACCACACATTCCAGCTGCCCAGCGGGCCGCCGTGGATCCACAGCAGCAGCGGTGCGGGCTCGGTCGCCGGCAATACCAGCCAGGACCGGACCGGGGTGCCGTCGGCGGCAGTGGCGACGATCTCGGTCAGTTCGCCCGGTAGTTCCGGCATGTCCATGCACGGCAGCACGGTCACCACACCGGTGCGGTCGATGCGCACCGGGTGCGGCGGTGCGGCGTAGGAGGTGCGCAGCGCATAGATGACGCCGCCGGGCGCGCCGATGACGTCGGTGTAGCTGTGGTCGTCGGCGGTGATTCGGCGCACGCCGCCGTCGAGTCCGATCTCGTAGATCGGGTGCCTGCCGTTGTCGTCGGCGGTGACCAGCAGTGCGGCGCCGTCATCGGTCCACGTCACCGACGCCGGCCAGCGGTCCCAGTCGGTGGCCAGTTGCGTCCACTCCCCCGCACCGAGAGACAAGTGGCACAGGGTGATTCGGGGAGCGTGCTGCGGTGTCGAGGCGGTCTCGCGGGTGAACGCCACCGCGGTGCCGTCCGGCGAGATCGCCGGGTGCTCCAGGTCGGCGGCGGGATCCTCGGCGATCACTTCGCGCTCGCCGGTCTGCAGGTCGATGCGCATCAGAACCGATCGCAACGCCGCCCGCGGCGCGGGCACCCGCCACGTCGCGACCGCGAAGGTGCCGTCGGGACTGACGGCGAAATCCGCGTCGCCGAGCGCGGGCCCCGGCCGGCGGGTGACGTCGGTGAGCTCGCCGTCGGCGGCGACGCGGAACAGGTGGGTCTCCTCCGGGCCGAGATCCTTGTCCCAGTGCCGCACCGGATATCCGGTGTGCAGGATCGCGCTGATCTTGTTGTCTTTGCGGAGTTTTCGCAGCCGGCGTTCGTCGTCGACGGTGTCCGACGACGGCAGCAGCGGCGCGGCGATCACGACGACGGGCGCGCTGCTGGCGGTCCGCACGGCACTGATACCGGCAGGCAGCTCAGCCAGCGAGACGGACTCCCCGCCCGCGGCGGGCAGCAGCCACAGCGCCGCGGGCGGGGAGTCGTCGTCCTCGGTCGGCCCCACCGCGGAG
>JAEZIA010000287.1 GCA_023416315.1 Actinomycetes bacterium | reverse complement strand
TCGGGTGTTTCGGTCATGACTCGATCATGCGAGTTCGCTGCCCAGTGCGGGTTAGGTAGCGCCTATGAGTTGGCTATGAAAGGTTCGGCCGCTCAGGACCACGGCTTGAACGGGTTCACCGCGAACTGGATCACCCGATAGGGCGCCCGGTCCCGGGGCGTGGTGTTCCACTGGCTGATGAACACCCGCACCTCGTCGAGCGTCGAGCCCGGCGAGATGTAGCCGCCGTAGGGTTGCGCGAGCCGGTTGTCGTCCGGCGGCGGCAGGCTCTCGACCGGGTCGGGCCACGTTCCGGCCTGCACCACCGTCGTCACCGGAGCGGTGCCCAGACCGGTCGGATCGTAGGCCACCCGCATCTCCATGTTGCCGGTGCTGGCATTGAAGTACGACAGCACCGGCTTGCCGTCGACCTCACGCATGCTCATCTCGCCGACCCTGTCGGGCCACAGCGGCGTCGGCGTCTTGTTCCAGCCGCCGTCGGGGCCGGCCGCCCAGCCCTGCCAGCGTGCGCGGTCGGTGAAGTTCTCCCGCGTGACGCGATAGAGCACCACCGGCCCTGACCGGTCGAAGTTGTTGGCCACGAGATACACCCAGCCGGTCGGCGAGTCCGGCGTCGGGATCGGGTCGTAGTAGCCGCTGATCTGGGTCTGGCGTCCGCCTGCGTAGGACGCCGGACGCTGCGAACCGGGAACCGTCGGCCAACCGGGCTGTCCGGCAACGGCTTTGACCAGCCGTGTGGTTTGCGGCACCAGGTCCTTGGTAGTGGTCACCAGCAGGTAGTTCTGCCGGTTGATCGCCACCACGCCCGCCGGCAGCTGTGACGCGCCCGGCGGTGCGGGGTCGGCCAGCAGCGGCGTGTCCACCCCGACGACCCCGGTGTAGCGCACCCCTTCGGGGTCGTCAACCGAGTCACCGGCCACGCGCAGCGCGACCGGGGAGAACCAGCCACCGAATCCGACACCCTGCCCGGCGAAGCTGTCACCGCAGATCTGCAGCAGTTCGGTTGGGAACTCCATGAATTCGCAGAGATCGGTGGCGCCGATGCCGTAGTCGCGGGTCGGTGTCCCGGTCCCGGCGATCGGCCCGATCCGCACCACCTGTCCCGGCGCCAGCGGCGCCAGGATCGGTTCGGGGGCCGGGCTCGGTGGCTCGGCGGCCGCCGACGGGCTCAGCACCAGTGCCGAGATCAGGGCGCAGACCACTCGCAGTTTCACGCCCAAACTCCCGTTTCGGCGCAACGGGGATCAGAGCTCGGCGGCCAGCAGCTCAGCGATCTGAATGGTGTTGAGCGCGGCACCTTTTCGCAGGTTATCGCCCGAGAGGAACAGCGCAAGCCCGCGACCGTCCGGCACACCGGGATCGCGGCGGATCCGGCCGACGAGCGTCTCGTCCACCCCGGCGGCAGCCAGCGGCGTCGGCACGTCGACCAGCTTCACGCCGGGCGCACTGGCGAGCAACTCGGTGGCGCGCTCAGGCGAAAGGGGCTGGGCGAACTCGGCGTTGATCGACAGCGAGTGTCCGGTGAACACCGGCACCCGCACGCAGGTGCCGGACACGGCCAGCTCGGGGATGCCGAGGATCTTGCGACTCTCGTTGCGCAGCTTCTGGTCCTCGTCGGTCTCGCCGGAACCGTCGTCAACCAGCGAACCGGCCAGCGGCACCACGTTGAACGCAATCGGCGCAACGTATTTCACCGGCGCCGGGTAGTCCAGCGCGGAGCCGTCGTGGACCAGTTCTTCGGCGCCGTCGATCACCGCGCGGGCCTGGCTCGCCAGCTCGTCGACACCGGCCAGCCCGCTGCCGGACACCGCCTGATAGGTCGACGCGATCATCCGCACCAGCTGCGCCTCGTCGTGCAGCACCTTGAGCACCGGCATCGCGGCCATCGTGGTGCAATTCGGATTGGCGATAATGCCTTTGGGTCGGTTGCCCGCATCTCGCGCGAAGTTGACCTCGGATACCACCAATGGCACGTCGGGATCCTTGCGCCACGCCGACGAGTTGTCGACCACGACCACACCGGCGGCGGCGAAGCGCGGCGCCTGCACGCGCGACATCGTCGCGCCCGCGGAGAACAACGCGATGTCCAGACCGGACGGATCGGCGGTCTCGGAATCCTCGACCTCGATCTCCTGACCACGGAACGACAGCTTCTTACCCGCTGACCGTGCCGACGCGAAGAACCGAATGCTGCTGACCGGGAAGTCCCGTTCCTCCAGCAGCGTCCGCATCACCTGACCGACCTGTCCGGTCGCGCCAACAACTCCGAGGTTGACCATGATCTAGCGCCCCGTTCCGGCGTACACGACAGCCTCTTCCTCGCCGCCGAGGCCGAACGCCTCGTGCAGTGTGGCGACCGCCTTATCGAGCTCGGTGTCCTTGACCAACACCGAGATTCGGATCTCGGACGTCGAGATCAGCTCGATGTTGATACCGGCTTCGGCCAGTGCCTCGCAGAAGGTCGCGGTCACACCCGGATGACTGCGCATGCCCGCGCCCACGAGCGAGACCTTGCCGATGTGGTCGTCGTAAAGCACCTTGGTGAACCCGATCTCACCCTGCAGCGCGGTGAGCTTCTCGACCGCCGTCGGGCCGATGTCACGCGGGCAGGTGAACGTGATGTCGGTCTTGCCGTCCTCGATCTTGGAGATGTTCTGCAGCACCATGTCGATGTTGATGTCGTTGTCGGCGACCGCGCGGAACACCTTCGCGGCATAGCCCGGTACGTCGGGCAGGCCGACCACGGTGACCTTGGCCTCGCTGCGGTCGTGGGCAACTCCGGTCAGGATGGCGTCTTCCATGGGGATGTCCTCAATAGATCCGGTGACGATCGTTCCGGGCTTGTCGGTGTACGACGACCGGACATGAATCGGAACGTTGTAGCGGCGGGCGTATTCCACGCAGCGCAGCATCAGCACCTTGGCGCCGCAGGCCGCCATCTCGAGCATCTCCTCGAAGCTGACGGTGTCCAGACGCCGCGCGTTGGGCACGATCCGCGGGTCGGCGGTGAAAATCCCGTCGACGTCGGTGTAGATCTCGCAGACGTCGGCCTTCAGGGCGGCGGCCAGCGCGACGGCGGTGGTGTCCGAGCCGCCGCGGCCCAGCGTGGTGACGTCCTTGGTGTCCTGGCTGACGCCTTGGAACCCGGCGACCAGCACGATCTGGCCCTCGTCGAGCGCGGACCGCAGCCGGGTCGGGGTGACGTCGATGATCTTGGCGTTGCCGTGGGCGCCGGTGGTGACGACCCCGGCCTGCGAGCCGGTGAACGAACGGGCCTGGGCGCCGAGCGACTCGATCGCCATCGCGACCAGCGCATTGGAGATCCGCTCACCGGCGGTCAGCAGCATGTCCAACTCGCGCGCCGGCGGCGCCGGGCAGACCTGCTTGGCCAGGTCAAGCAGCTCGTCGGTGGTATCACCCATCGCGGAGACAACCACGACGACGTCGTTGCCGGCCTTCTTGGTTTCGACGATGCGCTCGGCGACGCGCCGGATCCGGTCGGCGTCGGCCACCGAGGATCCGCCGTACTTCTGCACGACGAGCGCCACTATCTTGCCCTTTCGATTGACGTCGGCTCTAAGGATAAGGGGTCACAGCACCTGCTTTTTCCGCCCCGACCGGGGCGTAACGTCGCGGCGGTGGCCGACCAACCCGCCGACCGTCATGCCGTGACCAGGGTGCCGATCCACCCCCCGATAGCCGCGAGGTGGAGTCCGCGCGCCTTCGACCCCGATGCCGAGGTCACCGCTGAGCAGCTGATCGCCCTGCTCGAGGCGGCCCGCTGGGCCGCGACCTGGGGACATCGTCAGCCGGTGCGCTACATCGTCGGGCTCCGCGAAGACCAGACTTTCGCCACCCTGGCCGGCTTGTTGAAGCGAGGCAACAGTTACGCCCACGCCGCCGGTGCCCTGATCCTGGTGTGCGCCGACGAGGGCGAGGACGAGCGCACGGCGCTGTACTCCGCGGTCGACGCGGGCGCCGCGATCGCGAACCTGTCCATCGAGGCGGTGTCCCGCGGCTTGATCGCGCACCCGATGGCCGGCTTCGACGTCGACGGCGCCCGAACCGCGTTCGGCCTGCCCGTCGGGCTGCGCCCGCTGGCGGTGGTGGCCGTCGGCGTGCTGGGCGACTACGGGCAGGTCGCGCCGGAGATCAGCGAACGCGACAGCCGGCCGCGGGAGCGGCTCCCACTGGAGGAGATCGTGCTCAGATCAGGAGCAGGTTTTCCGCAACTCACCGAGCTTGGCGACGATTCGGTCGTTGAGTAGCGCCATCTCGTAGACCTGGGGCGGTGCCGGTGCGCCCGGCGCCCGCGCCGCCACCTGGCTGCGCAGCGTCGGCAGACCGGAGACGAACTGGTTGGCCAGCTGGGCCACCTCGGTGGCCTGCGCGGCCAGCCCGGGATCGGTCACCTTCTGGGCCCGCTCGGCAAGGCCGTCCGCCCACTGCTGGTAGACGGTGTCCTCGGCCACCGTCGGCACGCCCTCATTGCCCTTGGAGTCGATCTTCGCCGACTCCGCCCGGCTGAAGTCCAGCATTTCGATCACCGGCTTGCACTTCTCCGGCGGACCGTCGAACCACTTCGAATAGATGGCGAAGCCCACCGCGAGGACCAGCACGGTGATCGTGAGGACCCAGCGCGGTCGTCGTTGCATGGTCGCCCAGCGTAGCGGGGGCACGGAACGTTTAACGCGTCGGCAACATCACAGGGGCGTCTACGTAACAGAAACAACGTTCACTGTCGGTGAACGGCCCCCTCGTCTACGGGCCGCCCACCCGCAGGAGATTAGATGGATACAGGGACCACAGCATTCATGCTGTGTTGCATCATCGGGCTGACGATGATGATCCCGGGCCTGGCGCTGTTCTACGGCGGCATGGTCTCGGTCAAGAGCTCCACCAACATGATGATGATGACGTTCGGCGCCGTGGCCATCGTCGGCGTGCTCTGGATTTTGTTCGGCTTCTCGATGACCTTCGGGACCTCCTACGGCGGGTTCGTCGGCAGCTTGACCGAATTCGCCGGGATGAAGAACCTCATGGAGTCCCAGACCACGATCTCCGGTCTGCCGGTCACCTTGTTCGCGTTGTTCCAGGCGTTGTTTGCGGCCATCACCGTCGCGCTCATCTCCGGCGCTGCGGCCGACCGGATGAAGTTCGCGGCGTGGATGGTCTTCGCGACTCTGTGGGCCGTTCTGTGTTACTTCCCCGTCGCGCACTGGGTGTTCGCGTTCAACGGTGTCGTCACCCCGGACGCGGTCGGCGGCTGGATTGCCAACAACCTCAAGGCAATTGACTTCGCGGGTGGTACGGCGGTGCACATCAACGCCGGTGCGGCCGCGCTCGCCGTGGCGATCGTGCTCGGCAAGGGGGCCAGTTGGGGCAAGTTGCGCAAGCCGCACAACGTCCCACTCACCTTGCTCGGGGCGGGACTGCTGTGGGCCGGCTGGTACGCCTTCAACGGCGGTTCGGCCCTGGCCGCGGGCAATTCGGCTGCCATCGTCATGGTCACCACGTTCGTCGCCACCTGCGCCGCCACGCTTGCCTGGCTCGCGGTCGAGAAGTTCAAGGACGGCCACGTCACCGGAGTCGGCGCGGCGGCCGGTGCCATCACCGGGCTGGTCGCAATCACCCCCGCCTGTGGTTCGGTGACGCCGGTCGGCGCGATCATCCTCGGTCTGATCGCCGGCGCCATCTGCCCATTCGCTGTAGGCCTGAAAGAGAAGTTCGGCTATGACGACTCGCTGGACGTCGTCGGCGTGCACCTCGTCGGTGGTGTCATCGGCACCCTACTGATCGGCTTCCTGGCCAGTGACACCATGCCGAACAAGACCAACGGAATCTTCTACGGTGGCGGCTTCGACCAGCTGTGGCGGCAGGCGGTCGCCGCGGGTGCGGTGATGGTCTATTCGTTCGCAATTGCCTTCGTCATCGCATGGGGCATCAAGAAGACGATGGGGATTCGCATCTCCCCCGAAGAAGAAGAGAAGGGTATCGACGCCCTCGTCCACCGCGACCCGGCGTACGAACTCGAGTACGCCTGACGGGCCCGAGCCGGGCGGGTAACCTCCTTCGCCCGCCCGGCT
>JAEZIA010000417.1 GCA_023416315.1 Actinomycetes bacterium | reverse complement strand
GTGGAGTACGGCGGCTGCGACTGGACCCTGACCCAGCACTACATCTTCAGCCGCGAGTCGACCCTGGCCGGCGCGCCGTCGTTGTCGCCGATGGGCATCCGGATGGTCGCCCACGCGATCATCGCCTATGGCACACCCGAGCAGAAGGACTTCTTCCTGCCGCGGATCCTGACCGGCGAGGTGTTCTTCTGCCAGGGCTACTCCGAGCCCGAGGCCGGTTCGGACCTCGCCGCCCTGTCCATGTCGGCGGTCGACGACGGCGACGACCTCGTCTGCACCGGCAGCAAGATCTGGACCACCCACGCCACCGAAGCGAACTGGATCTTCGCCCTGGTGCGCACCTCGCGGTCGGCGAAGCGGCAGCAGGGCATCACGTTCGTCCTGATCGACATGGCCTCGCCGGGCATCGAGATCCGCCCGCTGGTGATGACCTCGGGCGAGAAAGTGCAGAACCAGATCTTCTTCGACGGCGTCCGAGTGCCCAAGTCGAATGTGATCGGTGAGATCGACGACGGGTGGACGGTCGCCAAGTATCTGCTGGAGTTCGAGCGCGGCGGCGGGGCAACGGCACCGGCGCTTCAAGTGATGGCGGAGTCGATTGCGACCGAGGCCGCCTCGCAGCCGGGACCGGCAGGTGGAGCCCTGATCGATGATCCGGCGTTCGAGGCCAAGCTCGCCGATATCCGCATCCGCACCGAAGTGCTCGAGATCCTCGAATACCGCGTCCTGACAACGGTTGCCGAAGGCCGCAATCCCGGTGCCGCCTCGTCGATGCTGAAGGTGCTGTCCACCGAACTCTCCCAGGCCATCACCGAATTGGCGATGGAGGCAGCCGGACCGCGGGGCCGGGCCTATCAGCCGCACGCGACCCGGCCCGGTGGCCCGGTCTCGGACTTCGACCCCCCCGCGGACGGCTACGTCAGTGGCCAGCCCTGGCAGGCGGTGGCGGCGTTGCGCTACTTCAACGATCGGGCCGGCTCAATCTATGCGGGCAGCAACGAAATTCAGCGCAATATCCTGGCCAAGGCGACCCTGGGGCTGTAATGGACTTCAATCTGAACAAAGAACAAGAGCTCCTGCGTGACGGGCTGGGCAAGTTCCTGGCCACCCGCTATGACCTGGAGAAGAGCCGCACCGCAGCCAAGCTCGGCCCGGGCTGGCAGCCGGAGATCTGGCGTGGCCTCGCCGACGAACTCGGCATCCTGGGCGCCGCCTTCCCGGAGTCGGTCGGCGGCATCGGCGGCGGCCCCGTCGAAATCATGGTGATCGCCGAGGAACTCGGCCGCGCGCTGGCGATCGAGCCCTTCATCGACACCGTTGTGGTGGCCGGCGGCCTGCTGCAACGTGCCGACCATCCGACCTCCTCGGCGCTGCTCGAGCGCATCGCCGAGGGCACCGCGATCGTCGCGCTGGCCAGCATCGAACCTGACACCGGTGAGTACGCGGTGGCCACCACGGCCACCCGCGACGGCGACGGCTGGGTGATCACCGGTGAGAAGATCGTCGTCGCCGCCGCGCCGCTGGCCACCCATCTGCTGATCACCGCCCGTACGTCAGGCGATCCCACTGACCCGCACGGGATTTCGCTGTTCCTCACCGAGTTCGATCCGGCCGCCCCGCCGCCGGGACTTTCAGTACACGGCTACCGCACCATCGATGACCGGCGCGGCGCCGACCTGACGTTCGACGGGCTACGTCTATCCGCCGAGGCACTGCTGACCGACGACGCGGCGGCGTCACTGGCGCAGGCCCGCGACGAAGGCGCTGCCGCGGTGTGCGCCGAGGCGGTGGGGTGCATGCGAAAGGTGTTGGCCGACACTGTCGAATACAGCAAGCAGCGCCAGCAGTTCGGACAGCCGATCGGCACTTTCCAGGTTCTGCAGCACCGCATGGTCGACATGTACCTGGAACTCGAGCAGTCGGTCGCCGCGGTCTATCTCGCGGTGCTGAACTCCGAAGCCGAGCCGCAGGTTCGGGCGCGGGCAGTCTCGGCGGCCAAGGTGACCATCGGGCGGGCCGCCCGGTTCATCGGCCAGAACGCCGTGCAATTACACGGCGGCATGGGCATGACCGAGGAATTGGCGATCGGGCACTACTTCAAACGGCTGACCGCGCTGCAGTACGAGTTCGGCTCCACTGACTCTCACCGCACCCGGTACGCGAAACTGACCCGCCCCTAAGCGTTTTGCGTGGCGAGCCGGGCTCGCTCGCGCATCGAGGCGATCACCCCGCCGTCGTTGAGGATGTCGGTGCCGGTCAGGTAGCCGGCCCGGTCGCTGGCGCAGAAGGCGAACAGCTCGGCCATCTCCTCGGCCTTGCCCCACCTCGGGACCGCCGCGTTGGCGACCATCGCACCCGCGCCGGCGTCGGCCTCCAACAGACCCATCTCGGTGTCGACCGATCCCGGTGACACCGAGACGATGCGCAGGCCGCGGCCATTGAACCGTTCGGCCTGGGCGGAGCTGTACCACCGGACGAAGGTCTTGCTCACGCTGTAAGCCAGACCGGAACGCATCTCCTCCCCCGCGATGTCGCACGCAGCCAGCATCTCGGACAGGAACCGCGCCTCGTCGGTGAAGGCCAGATCGAAATGCTGCGCCGGAACGAGTTCGTCGGGCAGCATGAACGAGGCCATCGACGCCACGTTGACGATCGCGGCGCCTTCGCCGGCCGAGGCGAAGAACACCTCATTGACGTTGAGGGTGCCGATCGCGTTCGTCGTCATCACGTAGTCGGCGTCGCCCATGCTTGGGCTCACACCCGCGGTGTGGATGACCGACGCGAGTGGCCCGATGCCGGCCGCCGTTTGAAACAGCCGCGTGACCGCGTCCCGGTCGGTGACATCGCAGTGCACGGCCGTCGCCGTGATTCCGAGGTCGGCCAGCGTGGCGGCCGCCGCGTCGAGGCGGTCCTGCCGGATATCCGCGAGCACCAACATGTGGTCGCGACCGACGATTTTGGCGGTGGCCACACCCATGCCGCCCGCACCACCGGTGATTATCGAAACCCGAGTCATGCCCGGACGATATACGGGCGGCCGGCCGCGACGGATGACAGCACCGAAAGTGCGTCAGAAACCCGTCATCGGCTTTCACCTGTCAACTGGGTATGTAAGTCGTGACCACTAAGGAGGGCGGCACATGCTGAAAACGATTGCCGACACGGCGGTCCAGATCGCCGAAGGTGTGGGCAACATCGTCGGCATCCGGATCGGCACCGAGGAGCCGGCGTTCACCGTCGAACGCGAGGTGGACGGTGTCCAGATCCGCCGGTATCCACCCCGGATCGCAGCTCAGACCGCGGTGGACGCCGATGAGGAGTCGGCCCGCAACCAGGGGTTCCGGGTGCTGGCGCGCTACATCTTCGGAGCCAACTCCGGCAGTGACAAGATCGCGATGACCGCGCCGGTGGCCCAGCAGCCCAGCGAGAAGATCGCGATGACCGCGCCGGTGGCGACGCAACGCACCCCATCCGGTGAGTGGGTCATCCGGTTCTTCATGCCGTCGAAGTACACCCTGGAGACGCTGCCCACCCCGAACGACGACCGAGTGCAGTTGGTGGAGGTCCCCGCCGAAACGGTGGCGGTGCTGCGGTTCACCGGCAGTATTGATCCCGACGCCGTCGACGCCCGCACCAATCAGCTACTGAAAGTGTTGCACCGCAACGACATCGAACCCGTCGGCGAGCCGTTGGCGTGGTTCTACGATCCGCCGTGGACCCTGCCGTTCCGCCGGCGCAACGAAGTTCTGATAGGTGTTGCCGAGTAACCGTGATTAGGTGAACCGATGGGTAAACAACCGCCCGACCGAAACCTGACTCCCCACTTCGAGGACATTCAGGCCCACTACGACCTGTCCGACGAGTTCTTCCGGCTCTTCCTCGATCCCACCCAGACCTACAGCTGCGCCTACTTCGAACGCGAAGATATGACCCTCGAGCAGGCGCAGATCGCCAAGATCGACTTGGCCCTCGGCAAATTGGGCCTTTCCCCCGGGATGACCCTGCTCGACGTCGGGTGCGGCTGGGGCGCGACGATGATGCGGGCGCTGCAGTCCTACGACGTCAACGTCGTAGGACTCACACTGAGCAAGAATCAGGCCGCTTACGTCCAGCAGTTGTTCGACGCGTCGGACAGCACCCGCACCAAGCGGGTCTTGCTCGAAGGCTGGGAGCAGTTCGACGAGCCCGTCGACCGCATCGTTTCCATCGGCGCTTTCGAACATTTCGGCCACGAACGCTACGACGACTTCTTCGCCCGCTCGTATGCGAGCCTGCCTGACGACGGCGTCATGCTGTTGCACACCATCACCGGCCTGCATCCGGACGAGATGGCCGCGCGGGGTATGCCGTTGTCGTTCGAGTTCGCCCGGTTCGTCAAGTTCATCGTGACGGAGATCTTCCCGGGTGGGCGGCTGCCGTCGATTCCGATGGTCGAGGAGCGGGCCGCGGCGGCCGGATTCACCGTCACCCGCGTGCAGTCGCTGCAACCCCATTACGCGCGCACCCTCGATCTGTGGGCGGCGGCGCTGGAAGCGCAGCGCGAGCAGGCGATCGCGATCCAGTCCCAAGAGGTCTACGACCGCTATATGAAGTACCTGACCGGCTGCGCGAAGATGTTCCGCATCGGCTACATCGACGTCAACCAGTTCACCCTCACCAAGGGTTCATAACCCGACCTGGGCCGCGAGGTCAGTTCGCGACGACCGGGTCCGCGGCGGGCGGCGCTGCCGACGTCCCGACCGGTCCCGACGGGCCGACAGGCACGCCGGGCGGCGGCGCGGCGTTGGCGTCGAGCGGTCGCTGGGTGAGCAGCAGCAGGGCGTCGCTGCCGGACACCTCCTGAGTCCGCATGGCGTGCAGCAGATCGCGCAGGTAGCCCAGCCGGCCCTGCGGCGGAGCACCGATGTCGGTGGTCGTGGTGCCGGGCGGCGGGTTGTCGGGGCTGGACAGGTGCTGGACCGGCACCGGGGCCGGTGCAGGCGCAACTGCCGGATCGGCCGACGACGGCGCCGGCGCGCCCGCGTCGGCAGCCACCACCGTGGGCAGCGCCGGATCACCGGGTTCGCCCGGATCGGCGAGCACGGCCGGGGCCGCCAGCAGGGCGCATATGCTCAGCGCGCCCAGCCCCAGGCAGGTGCGATGCAGCCAGGTCGTGGTGTTCACGGTGATGTCCTCCGCGGCTCGCAGGGCGGCGTCCCCGTGCCGTGAACGCCCTGTACCGATGATGTCGGCTGTGGCCTCATTTCGTTACACAGGTCACTGGCGTCACCTAGGCCCCAATAATCGCAGCTAGCGCGGGTGAACGGGTCCCCCGCTTGATCGGACACCAGGTGACGGTGTACAAAAAGGCTTCCCGCAGAACCTGGGATGGCGATGGGTTCTGCCTTCATGGCACTTTTCGCGTCCGGGCTCCTGCGGTTTTGTTCTTAGGTTGCAACCCTCACGGTTGCTGGGGCGAGGGGTGCCGATGGTTCCGGACGAGGATCCACCAACAGCGATCGGCGACGGCTACGACTCAGCCGGCATGCGTCCGCAACAGGTGGGCTGGTTTCGCTTCTACTTCGACGACGACCGCTGGGAGTGGTCACCCGAGGTGGAGGCCATGCACGGGTACGAGCCCGGCACCACGACGCCCACCACCGAGATGGTGCTGTCGCACAAGCATCCCGACGACTATCAACAGGTCGCCACCACGTTGGACGATGTGCGCCGCCATCACCAGGCCTTCAGCACCCGCCACCGCATCGTGGACACCTCGGGCGCGGTCCATCACGTGATCGTGGTGGCCGACAAGCTTCAGAACGAGGCCGGGGAGGTGGTCGGGACCCACGGCTTCTACGTCGACGTCACGCCCACCGAGGACCGCGAGCAAAAGCAGCTCAGCGCTGCGATCGCCGAGATCGCCGGAAACCGGGCGACCATCGAGCAGGCCAAGGGCATGCTGATGGTCGTTTACGGCATCGATTCCGAGGCGGCGTTCGACCTGCTGCGCTGGCGTTCCCAGGACGCCAACGTCAAGCTTCGGCTACTGGCCGACCAGGTGGTTGCCGACTTCCTCGCCCTGGCCCAGTCCGAATCGGCACCGTCCCGCGCGGCCTTCGACAACCTGCTGCTCACCGCGGACCGGCGGATCGACAGCACACAGCAGCCGCAGCCGTCCTGAGGTGAGGGTTCTGCGGGCCTTCCTGACCACCGCGGCGACGTTGGCGGCCGCACCGATGATGGTGGCGGCCCCCGTCTACGCCGCGCCGGCCGGTGGTATCCCGCCGGTGAGTCCGCAGGCCGAGGCGGCCGGCTTCGTCGACGTGCGCACTGTGGTTCCGGACGCGGTCATCGATCTGCGCTATGCGACGCCGCACAACTTCGTCGGCATGTCGCTGTATCCGGCCGACGCCCGCTGCCTGGTGCACGATTCGCTGGCGCCCGGGCTGGCCAGAGCCGCCGAGACCCTCCGTGCCCAGGGCGACGTACTGGTGTTCTGGGACTGCTATCGCCCGCACGACGTCCAGGTGCGGATGTTCGAAGCGGTGCCCAACCCGGCGTGGGTGGCCAAGCCCGGACCGTATGCGCGCAGCCACGAGGCCGGGCGTTCGGTCGACGTGACCATCGCCGAGCGCAACCAACTGGTCGACATGGGAACGGATTTCGACGACTTCTCCGCGCGGGCACAGGCGTACGCCACCGACGGGGTCAGCGCGGCGGCTCAGGCCAACCGGGCCCGGCTGCGCGCCGCAATGGCCGACGGCGGCCTGGCCGTCTACTCCGGCGAATGGTGGCATTTCGACGGCCCGGGCGCCGGGGTGCAGCGGCCGATCCTCGACGTGCCGGTCGACTAGGCAGGCTGATCCTGGCGGGACCGCAACAGCACGGTCGCGCCGGCCACCAACAGCGGTGCGGCGATGATCGCCAGGATCGTGCTGATGGCGTCACCGGAATCGAAACCGTTGCGCTGCAGCACTTCCAGCGACGTGCCCGCCACCGCCACCCCGACTCCGGCGATGGTGACGAGAAAGGTGAGCGTGACGCCGGCGGCTTCCCCCGCGCGCTGCGGCGCGACGACGGTCTGGGTGGCGACCGTGGTGAACGCGTAGACCAGTCCCATCGTGAAGCCACAGGCCGTCAGCGCGATCAGGTAGACCACCGGATTGCCCGCCACCGCCAGCAGCGCGAGCGCCAGTGCGGCTGTGGTGCATCCGACGCCCATCACCGCGATCGGCGCGTACCGGGTGGCGAGACGACCCGAGATCACCCCGCCCAGAGCCGCGCCGGCCGACGGGCCGAGGAACACCAGTCCGGCCGCCAACGGTGACAATCCGCGGACCTGTTGAAGATTCAGCGTGGACAGGAACACCGTCGCCGTGTACGCGACATTGGCCACGGTGCCCGCCGCCACGAGGACGACGAACCTGCCATTGCGAAACAACGAGAGATCCAACAGCGGCCAGCGGGTCCGCCGTTGCGCGACCACGAACGTGGCGAGTACGGCCACCGACACGACCGCGGTCGCCACCGTGGCCGTCGATACCCATCCCCAGGACGGTGCGCGATCGACAGTGAGCGTGAACAATCCGACTCCGGCGGTGATCAGCGCCAAGCCCGTCACGTCGAGTCGTCGCGGAACGGTGTCGTCGAATGTCTCCGGAATAGCCAGCGCGCCAAGGATCAGCGAGACGACAGCGAACGGGACCAGCAGCCAGAACACCGCACGCCAGCCCAGCGTGTCGGTGAGGATGCCGCCCACCACGGGTCCGGCGGCGTTACCCAGACCGGCGATGCCGTAGGCCAAACCTATTGCCCGGCTTGAGTGTTCAGCCGAATACGCATTGGTCAACACGCTGACCGAAACGGGGAAGATCAATGCCGCGCCGAGCCCCTGGGCGGCGCGAGCAGCGATCAGCACGACGGCGTTCGGGGCAAGAGCGCAGCAGACCGAGGCCACCCCGAACACGGCGATACCGCCCAGAAGTGCGCGACGGCGGCCGAAGATGTCGCCGATGCGACCCGCGGGCACCATGAACGCGCCAAGGGTCAGCATGTAGACGCTGATCACCCACTGCAGATCCGTGGTGGTGGTGTCGAGGTCGGCGGCCATCCGTGGCAGCGCCAGGTTGACCGCGAAATAGTCGATCTGCACACAGAACAGACCGATCGCGACCGCGGCGAGAATCCACCGGGGCCCCCATCGCGCTGCGGTCACCGGGTCACGATACCCACCCGGAGCGCGTTTCGTTGGCGCACTTGCCCGCCGTGTGCTACCGAGTATGCGCAGCCTCAAGAACGACAGGAGTCATTTCGATGCAGTCACTGACCAGGCGCGGTTTCCTCGGGTTGACCGCGACGGCCGGGATCGCGGTGGCTGCGACCGCTACCGCGACGGCGGCCCCCAACGGCGTCACCGTTGATCATGCCTTTGGCAGCACTATCATCCCGGCTCCACCGCGGCGCGTCGTCAGTGCGGGCTTCACCGAGCAGGACGATCTGCTGGCCCTCGGCGTGGTCCCAGTCGCGACAACCGAATGGTTCGGCAAGCAACCGTTTGCCGTCTGGCCGTGGGCACGGCCGCGGTTAGGCGGTGCCCAACCGGTGGTTCTGAGTCTGACCAACGGCATCGAGGTCGACCGAATCGCCGCGCTTCGACCGGATCTCATCGTGGCCACCAACGCAGGAGTCGACGCCGCGATGTACCGCCGCCTTTCGGCGATCGCGCCCACCATCCCCCAGTCCGGCCCCGCACCGTTCTTCGAACCGTGGCGGCAGCAGGCGACGGCGATCGCCCAGGCGGTGTTCCGGCCGGAAGCGATGAAGTCCCAAATCAATGCCATCGACGCGGCATTCACCAATGTCGCTCGGATGTATCCGCAGTTTCGAGGCAAGTCCATCGCGTCGTTGCAGGGTTCGACCTACTGGCAGGACAACGCCATCGCGACCAGGGCGGGGTGGAAGACCGAATGGCTCACCCAGATGGGGTTCGTCATCCCCGCCGAGCTCGACGCGTTCGGCCGCCCGGATGACGACCGCGCCTATATCCCGATCGACCAGGTCGGCGCCGCGCTCGGTGGTGTCGACGTCTTGTTGTGGCGCACCGAGAGTGACGCCGATATCGCTGCGCTGCAAGCTATTCCCGCAATCGCCGGGTTCGGCAACCGCAACGTCTTCACCACCCGCGAGCAGGCCGGGGCAATCGCGTTCGCCTCGCCACTGTCCTTCCCGCTGGTGGCCGATCAGTTGCCGCCGTTGCTGGCGCGGGCGGTGAGCTGAGGGCGCCTCAGCCGTCGGCGCGTTCCAGAAATGGCAGCAGCAGGTCGGCGAACCGCTTCGGGCATTCGATCTGCGGCATGTGCCCGACGCCGTTGAGCAGATGCACCTGCGCGTGCGGGTACACCCGCATCGCCTCGGTGATGTGGTGCGCGGGCAGGATTCGGTCCCGCGTGCCCCACATGATCAGCGTCGGCCGGGGTGAGCGCGCAACGCCGGCGGCGAGGTCACGGCGCCACTGCGGCCGCACCCCGCGTGGCGTTCCGAGCGCGAGCGCCGTTTCGCGCAGCACCGCACCGGCGCCGGGTTGCGACGCGACCGCGAACGCGTGGTCAATGCGTTCCTTGGTGGCGATTGTCTTGTCCGCGTGGATCACCCGCTCCATCAACACAGCACTCGCCCGGGTGGGACGCCGAGTGCTCATCGCGCCGAGCACCGGCATGGTGAGCATGCGCAGCAGCATGGTGACCTCGCTGCCGAAGCCGGCGCTGTTGATCAACGACAGGCTGGCCACCCGATCGGGGCGATCCACCAGCAACTGCTGGGCGATCGCACCACCGAGCGAGTTGCCCACCGCATGGACGGGCCTGACCTCACCGAGCGCGTCGAGCGCACCGAGGACGCCCTGAGCCAGCACCGCCAAGCTGATCGGCTGCGCTGGGCGCTCGGAGAAACCGAAGCCGGGGACGTCGAGAGAAATCGTTCGGTACGACTGCGCCAGCCGTTCGTACTGGGTGGCCCAGTCCTCCAGGCTGCGACCGATTCCGTGGATCAACAACACCGGCCGGTTGCCGGGGTCGCCGTCGACCCTGACCCGCACCCGCCGACCGTCGACCTCGACGAAGGAAACCCGACTCATGCGGTGGCCTCGCAAGCTCGGCCTCCGCATGTCCGATGTTGATTCGCTCCGCAAGCGTCGCTCATGCGGTCGCCAGGCCCGAAACCGCCTTCGCCTCAACCACCGTGCTGAACCGCAGCGCGGGGTCATCGACAGGACCCTTGCGCAACCGGGCGTGGTCGGACCAGTAGTCCATCTCGACCGTCCACGGACCGGTCGTGCCCTGCTGGGGAAACAGATCCACCGCGCGCTGGACGTAGCCGGCCGAGAAGTCGAGCATCGGGCGCTTCTCGATCTGCGGGTTGTCGACCACGGGCACCACCGTGGTGTAGCCGTGCCGGTCCATGTAGGCAAGCAGGCGACACAGATGTTCGCAGACCAGGCCAACCTTCAGCGTCCACGACGAGTTCGTGTAGCCGAAGGCGAACGCGAAGTTGGGGACATCGGAGATCATAAAGCTTTTGTAGACCAGCGAATCGTGCGGATCCTTGACCTCGCCGTCGACGGCGACTTGGATACCGCCCAGCGGGAGCAGCCTCAAACCCGTTGCGGTGACGATGATGTCGGCCTCGAGCGTCGTGCCCGACTCCAGCTGGATTCCGGTCTTGGTGAACCGGGCGATCCGGTCGGTGACCACCGAGGCCTTGCCCCGCGCGATGGTGCGGAACAGGTCGGCGTCCGGCACCGCGCATAGCCGCTGATCCCACGGGTTGTACGCCGGATTGAAGTGGGTGTCGACTTCGAACCCCTCGGGCAGCGCCTTGATGTTGATCGCCCGGATAATTCGGCGGGCCAGCTTCGGGTGGCGCTGGCACAGGTTGTAGATGAACCGGCCCTTGCCGATGTTGAACCGGCGGGTGGCCGCATAGGCGGCCTCGGTCGGCAAGAACTTGCGCAGCGAGTTGGCGATCGGGTCCTTGCGCGGCAACGGCATCACATACGACGGCGAGCGCTGGAGCATGGTGATGTGCTCGACCTCGCCGGCCATCGCGGGAATCAGCGTGACCGCCGTGGCGCCGCTACCGATGACGACGACCCTCTTGCCCGTGTAATCCAGGTCCTCCGGCCAGAACTGCGGGTGCACGATCACACCCTCGAAGTCCTCTTCACCCTCGAAGTACGGACGATGCCCGCCCGCGTAGTCGTAGTAGCCGGTCGCCCCGAACAGCCAGTCGCAGGTGACCTCGAACTGCTCGCCCGCACGTTCCAGCGTGACCGTCCAGTGCGCGGAGGATGAGTCGAAGTCGGCGCGCAACACCTTGTGCTGCAGGTAGATCCGGCGGGCCAGGTCGTCTTCGTCGATGACCTCGTGCAGGTAGTCCAGGATTTCGTGAGCGTCGGCAATCGCGTTGTCACTGGTCCATGGCTTGAATTCGTAGCCGAAGGTGTGCAGGTCGGAGTCCGACCGGATGCCGGGATACCGGAACAAGTCCCAGGTGCCTCCGATGGCGTCGCGGCCGTCGACGATCGCGAAGGTCTTCCCCGGCTGCATGGTCGCCAGGTAATGGCCCATCCCGAGGCCGGAGATTCCGGCACCGACGATCAGGACGTCGACGTGGCCACGTAACGGCTGCGTTGGCCGGGCCTGGTTCAGGGAGTTCACGGTCATCAGACACTCTCCGGGTCGGATACACAAACTATAACGCGAATAGTGTTATAGTTTTGGCCGACACTGTCAAGGCCCCCGGGGAGGTATGCGATGACCACGGCTTCGGTTCCGCGCCGGGCCCCCGTACAGGCCCGCAGCCGGCAGACCGTCGCCCGCATCCTCGATGCGGCCACCGCGATTGCCGACGAACAAGGGGTCGACGCCACCACCACCCGCGCGATCGCCGACCGCGCCGGGGTGTCATATCCCTCGCTGTACCGGTTCTTCGCCGACCGTGACGCCATCCTCGACGAGCTGATGGAACGGCACTGCAGCGAGATCGACGCCCGCTGCGTGGCAGCCGAGCAGACCTGGGACATCACCTCGATCGCGGTCCTACTCAACAACGAGATCGACCTGCACGTCGACTACTACCGCAGGCATCCGAGCGCAGCCGGCCTGTGGCTGGGCGGCCGCACCTCCCCCACCGTCACCAAACATGTGCACGCGCGGATGCAGACCTTGGCCAATCGGTTGCACGACATTCTGGTCGACGCCGGACTGATCCCCGCCGATACCGACCGGCGGGCCATGCTGGTGGCCGTCGAGATGGCCGACCGCATGCTCGAACTGGCCTACCGGGACAACACCGACTTCGACGAGGCGATCCTGAACATCGGCCGGGCCGCGCTGCTCGCATTCGGCGAATCGCTCGCGGCGCGCCTGCAGGCCTGACCGCTACGACAACGCCGACGGTGGTGCCATCGTCGAATCCGGTGCGCGCCAGTCGGTGGACACGAAGCGGTGGGCGATCAGCCACTGCTCTGCGACCGGAATGAACACATCGCGGTAGCGGCCGTAGTGGTCCAGACCGATCTCGGTGAACACGGTGAAGTACGACGAGACCTGCGCGCGGTGCGGTGTCAGCTCGGTGAAGCGGATGTTGGTCAACGTGTGCCGGACGATCCGCTTCCGGTGCGGACCGGCCGCGATGCTCGGCGACGGCGCGGCGACACCGCCGAGGAACTCCGCGATCGCGGCGTGACCGGACGCGGTGGCGGTGCCGCGCACCTCGAGTTCGCCATCGGGACAGAAGGATTGGAGGAGGTCGTCGATGCGAGCGGAATCACCGGACCAGTTGTAGCGCGCCAATGTGTCCCGAATACGTTCGCGAGCCACCAATTCCCACATCTGCATGGCATCACCTTTCAGCTCAGTGGCAATTCGAAGTGTTGGTAGTCGACGGGGTTCTGCCAATCACCGCCCCACGTCCAGCCGCGGCCGGTGAAGGCGCGCACCGCCGGGTCGCCGGCGTGCAGCATCCCTGGATCGGTGCGGCGCCGGTCCAGATACCGGGCCGCGGTGGCCGGTTCGAGCGCGCCGGTGCGGTCGAGGTATGGGTTGATCAGCGGGTTGACGTCGATCGCCCGGCCGTAGGCGTGCCAGGACCAGGCGGTGCTGCGCGGCAGTGGGCGGCAGTTGAACGCCGAGGTGTTGTTGTCCGCCATCGACAGTTCGTCGCTGGCGTCGCGGTAGTGCGACGGTGTTTGCATCTTCGCGATCGGAAAGCCCTGGCGCCGTAGCTCGCCGAAGATCGCGATCACATCCGCGACCACGGCTTCGTGCACGACGAGGACGCCACGATGGGCGCGTCGGTCCATGCCCACGTAGTCCAGTTCGACGCTGCGAAGCTGCTCGGGTGGAACGGGGCAGCCGGGACGCCAGCTGGCACCGAGGTCCGCCGCCGACACCGGCGCCACCACCGGTTCCGACGCGGTGGACGTGGCCGGGGCGGGCGACGACGATACGGCGGGCGGGTCGGGTGCCGGAGTGCACTGCACGAGGGCGGCGGCCGCCGCCACCGCGAGTGCTGCGCGCCGAATTACGGAGTGACCTCGACCGTCGGTTTACGACGCCGGGTGGCGCCCCACAGGCCGACACCGATGCCGAGCACCGCGCCGCCGAGGCCGATGATCTGCTGCCCGCGGGTGAGGTCGTTGTGCACGCTGCTGCCGCCCAGAAGATCGGCGGCGTCGGCTCCGCCGGAGGCCAGGAACCAGCCGCGGGTGTCGCGGCCACGCAGGCCCGCCGTCAGCAGCAGCCCACCGATCAACGCATCGCGGTAGCCCATCGACCGCAGCAGCAGCCGCGCCGACGGGCCGGGGTCGTTCGGTTCGCCCCACAACTTGTTGGCACCAAGGGGATTGATCAGGAAGTGCACCCCGGACGCAAACCGGATACTGCCCGCGACGAGCGCGGCACGATCGATCGACACGTGATTCCTAAAGGGTTGCGGTCAGCGGGCCGAGGATTTGGCAGTCGGGGGCAATGTTCTGCCCGAGCCAGACCGGGCAGCCGCGGCCGGTCGCGGTATAGGTGACGCCGGGCTGGTACGGCACTGTGATCGTCGCGGGATCCGCCCCGATTCCTTGCGCACAATGGGTGACCCCGTCGGCACCGAGCAGACACGCGACTGCCTTGTACGGGCCGCCGGCCGGCCCGCAGCCGGCGAGCTCAGCGGTGGCGGTGACCCCGCCGGGGCCGACCACGGGCGGCGAGAGGGTGTACGTGCACGGCGGAAGCGGTCCGGCATGTGCGACAGCGCTTCCGGTCAGGCCGGCAAACGCCACCATGAACGCCATCGAGACCGCGTGGATCGGCCGAATCATGGCCGAATCCTAGATCACGACGGCTTCCGGCTTGAGCGCATTGGAACTATCCCGAGCACTATCGACACCAGCCGCTCGTCGATGGGCCACAATGTGGCGATGCATACCGCTGCCCCCCGCCTGCTGGTCGCCGGCGCCCTCGCCGCGCTGGCCGCCGTGGGCACACTGGCCGGCGCGCAACCCGCCCACGCCGACAACATCGGTTACCTGATCAACGTCACCGTCCGGCCGGGGTACAACTTCCCCAACGCCGATGCGGCGCTGACCTACGGCTACGGGGTGTGCGATCAGATCAACGCCGACACCAGCTACGGCCAACTGGTCAACACCATCAAGTCCGACTTCTCCACCACCGACGAATTCCAGGCGTCGTATCTGATCAGCCAATCCGCCCAGGAGCTGTGTCCCGCGGCGATCTGGCAGCTACGCCAGTCCGCGGCCGGTTACGTCCCGTCCACCTAGAAGAAGAGGAAAACGCCGGTGCTCCCTCGCGTTGTTCACGCCGCGACGACGGCAGGTGCGGCCGTCGTGCTGACGGTCGCTGTGGCCGCACCCGCGCACGCCGACAACACCCGCCTCAACAACGGCGTGATCGCCAACGTCTACACCGTGCAGCACCAAGCCGGGTGCTCCACCGATATCAAGCGGAACCCGGCGCTGACGCAGGCCGCCGAGTGGCACGCCAACGACGTCCTCAACAACCGCACCCTCGACGGTGATCTGGGCTCCGATGGCTCGACGCCCCAGAGTCGGGCCGTGGCAGCAGGTTTCGCCGGCACGGTCGCTCAGACCGTCGCCATCAATCCCGCCCTGGCCATCAACAACCTCGACGTGATCAACCAGTGGTATCACGACCCGGCCGCGTTCGCGATCATGTCGGACTGCGCCAATACCGCGATCGGCGTCTGGTCGGTCAACAGCCTAGACCGCTCGGTCCTGGTCGCCGTCTACGGTCAGCCGGCCCAGCCGTAACCGTCACGGCTGGAAGAGGATTCCGTCGTCGGACGCCGCCTTCAGCAGCTGGGGAATCGTCAGCTCGCCGTATCCGGTGTGCACTGGCCCGCGCGCCGTCCCCATCCAGGGCACGACGCCCGGGTCCGGGGTGACGTCGAGGTGGTAGGCCTGCACCCCGGGTAGGTGGTATTGGAAGAAGTTGATCAGGAAGTCCACCGCGAAGATGACGTTGCCCAGCAGGCTCGTTCCCAGCAGCGCCGAGGCGTTGTAGAGCGGTGTCATGGCAGCCGGGTCGCCGATCATCACGATCGGGCCGTAGTGCGGCTTGCTGCCACCGCCGGGCACGTAAGGCGGCATGAACGGCTGCAATCCCGGCAGATCGGTGGCCATGAACGGCGCTGTGCTGCCGTAGGTTCCGATGTTGACGAACAGTGCGTCGGCACCGTTGCCGGGCACGATCGAGTTCATGCCGGGCGCCTCAAACCCGATGCCGGCCAGGCCGGTCTGTTGGGCTACGTACTGCGCCTCCCAGCCGCCGAGTGAGTGGCCGGTGACGAAGATGTCGTCGGAGCTGTACCCCTGCAGGGCCGCTTCGGCCTGCACCCGGTTGGCGAAGGCAAGGGCGTCGTGGAACGCCTGCGGTGTGGTGCCGGTGAACACCACTTGCAGGTCGGCTCCGAGTTGGCTGAGCGTGATGAGCGGGTTGAACAGCAAATTGGACCCGCCGGTGGTGCCCTGGTAAGCGATGATCACCTGCCCCTCGGGCGTCACCCAGGTCCTGGCGACCATGCCGGAGAAGATCTTGGTGGAAGTCATCTGGAATCCGTTGACGGTGAACGGAACCAGGCCGCCGGGGGTCGATCCGAGCACGTACTCGGCCGCTGCCGCGTTGAGGAACTGCGCCACCGTCGGGGTTGGTCTGGTGGTGGGGCCGGTGTAGGTCAGCGTGGGAACCACCGGCTGAACCGGCGGGGTCCGGTAGAGCCCGGCGAGCCGCTCGAGTTCGCGGAACGCGCCGAAGATGGCGTCGTTGATCGGGCCGAGGCTGACCGGCAGCCGCGGGCTGTTCGCCGCGGAGGTGAAGTCGAGCGCCTCCAACACCGCGTTGACGAGGCGTCCGGGCAGTTCGAGAAGCTGAGCGACCGGCGAAAGCGGTTGGGGGGCAACTGGTGTCGCGGCAGGGGTCGGGCGGACGACGACCAGTCGTGGGGTGGCGGCTGCCGGCGGAGCGGGAGGTACAACCGCCGCGTCCGCCGTCGGGACAACGGCGCGCGGGGCGCTCGCCGCGCTCGCCTGCTCACGCGCGGAGCCGGCCACTCGGGCCGGAACGCGCAGCGCGGTGCGATCCACGGCACGCGACTTCACCCGGTCGGGCCGGGCGGTGACCGGCGAGTTGGTCAGGTGCGGTTTCCTGGCCGGGCGACCGGTCGACGGTTTGCCGGTGCGGGCGGCCGAGCCGTCGGCCGAGGGCCCTGCACTGGTCGACCCGGGGGTCTGGCCGGACCCGGCCGGATCAGCCCAGGCGACACCTGGCGCGGCCGCCGCTGCGATCCCCGCGGAGAGCGCAATCGCCGCGATGCCGTAGCGAGCCCGTTTCGGGCGTCGACCTGCCCTGTCACCCTGCTGCACTGGACCCGACTCCCCCGGCATCGACACCACGCCGGCAAACACCGGTTCGCTGACAACTTACATTGTCATGTGATCGCGGTCACGACACCCACGCAGAAGTCCCGCGATGACGGGTGAACGTCGCGGCAATCGGGGCCGGGCCTGCGAGGATGGTGGCCGACGGCGCAATCACCGGCAACGAGCTGACCGCCCGGGAGCGCAGTTACTGATCGAGCGTCGAGAGATCACGCGCTGACGGACACGATCCGATTGCACTGAAGTAACGCCCCGACCAGGTTGATTGACGAGATCGCCGTCGGCCTACCCGCGGCGCAACCGCTGGTCAGACCGAAAATAAAGACGTTCTGGCAAATATTCTTAGCGACGTATTACCGCTAGAAGCTTGCCACCTTATTTTTGGCCCATACGTTGAACCACATGTTGCTCGACGTTCGCTGGCTTCAGTTCCTACTGAAGCGCCCCGCGCACAAGTAAGCCCTTCGCCGTGGGTTCGGCCGACCTGCCTGTAGGCGCGTCGGCCCGCCCCGGACGTCATCGCCGGATGACGATCTTGCCGACCGCATGGCCGGATTCAACCGCTTTGTGAGCCTCCCGCAGTCCCTCGGCATTGAACGTGTCGATCGTCCGGGTGACCGTGCTGCGGATGATTCCGTCGTCCACCAATTGCGCGGCCCTGGCGAGCAGCTCCTGCTGGCCCGGCAGCCCGAACAGCGGCTTGGTGAACATCAACTCCCAATGCCAGGCGATGCTCTTGGTCTTCAGCGGCATCAGGTCCAGACTCTCGGGGTCGTCGATCGCGACGACGTGACCGAACGGCTTGAGGACCTCGGCGAAGTTCTCCACGTTGCCCGCCGAGTGCGGCGAGAACACCCAGTCGACGCCGTCCGGCGCGACGGCTCCGGCCTCGGCGCACAGATTGTGGTGATTGATCACCACGTCAGCGCCAAGGCCGTCGGCCCAGTCACGCGACTCGTCGCGGCTGGCGGTGGCGATCACCCGCACCCCGGTCAGCGCCTTGGCCAACTGAATCATCACCGACCCGACACCACCGGCGGCACCCATCACCAGCAGGTCACCGCGCGACTCCTTGGTCAACCCAAAGCGGTCGAACAGCGACTCCCACGCGGTAATGGTGGTCAACGGAAGTGCCGCGGCGTCGGCGAAGGACAACGATCGCGGTTTGCGGGACACGATGCCTTCGTCGACCGCATGGAATTGGGCGTTCGTGCCGGGCCGGGAGATGTCACCGGCGTACCAGACCTCGTCGCCGACGGACAGGGACCCAACTTGCGGGCCGACCGCGGTGACGACACCTGCCGCGTCGAAGCCGAGGATCACCGGGGTCACGCTGGGTTCGAGTGACCGGCGGCGCTTGATGTCCACCGGGTTGACCGAGACCGCCGCGACCTCGACGAGCACGTCGTGCGGCCGCAGGTCGGGCACCTCGATTTCGACGTCCTGCAGCGCCTGCGGATCGTCGACCGGCAAGCCCGTGAAAGATCCGACCGCAGCCATCGTCGTCATCGCGCTCTCCTCATTGGTCAAACACACTGAGTCTCAATCATTTCAGCACCGGCTACCGGCTACCGGTAACCGCTTGCGCCCGGCCAGCGCCACTCATATTTGGCGGTCAGCGCCGATGTGACCAGGCCGCCGACCCAGCAAGGTAATGCCTAGCCGCTCGGGCAACAGCTCGTAGGCCGAAAGTATTCCGACTCTTGAAAGCTGGTGAGTGAAGATGACTGACGACAAGACCGTCCACGCGGTTACCTACGATCTGCTCCGAAAGCTCGGCCTCACAACGGTGTTCGGCAACCCCGGCTCGACCGAGCAGACCTTCCTGCAGGACTTCCCCGAGGACTTCACCTATGTGCTCGGGCTGCAGGAAGCCTCGGTGCTGACGATGGCCGACGGCTACGCCCAGTCCACCGGCCGTCCCGCACTGGTCAACCTGCACACCGCCGCCGGTACCGGCAACGCGATCGGCAGCCTGGTGGCCGCCTACCGGGCCAACACCCCACTGATCGTGACAGCGGGTCAGCAGACCCGCGAGATGTCGCTGATCGACCCGTACCTGAACAATCCGAACGCGACCATGATGCCGCAACCGTGGGTCAAGTGGGCCTACGAGCCGGCCCGCGCCGAGGATGTTCCCGCGGCATTCATGCGGGCCTACGCGGTGGCGATGCAGGCCCCGAGAGGCCCGGTGTACCTGTCGATCCCGCTCGACGACTGGCACAAGCCGGCGCTCGGACCGGCTGTGGTCCGCACCGTCAGCGATCGGGTCGCCCCGGACGCCAACCGATTGGCCGAGTTCGCCGACCGGATCAACCGGGCGCGTAATCCGCTGTTGGTGCTCGGTCCCGAGGTCGACCGCGCCGGCGCCTGGGATGCCGGCGTCGCGTTCGCCGAGAAGCTCGGCGCCCCGGTTCGCGGGAGCGCCCTGCCCGACCGGATCTCGTTCCCCGAAACCCATCCGCTGTTCGGCGGCCCGCTGCCGATGACGATCGCCGAGGTCAACCAGGTGGTGCACGGCCACGACCTGGTCGTGGTGATCGGCGCCTCGGTGTTCCGGTACTACCCGTACGTGGCCGGTGAATACCTGCCGGAGGGCAGCGACCTGCTGCACATCACCGCCGATCCGGGTGTGGCCGCGGTCGCGCCGGTCGGGGACAGTCTGATCGGTGACGTGCGGATCGCGCTGGAGGCGCTGGTCGACCTGATCGACGCACCCGTCGGCCGGCCTGCCCCCACACCGCTGGATCGCAACCGTCCTGTGCGCGTCTCGGCACCCTCGGAGCCGCTGACCGCCGACGAAGTCTACGCGACCTTGAGCCTCGTCAAACCCGAGGACGCGGCGGTGGTCATGGAGTCCACCTCCACGATGGCCGAGCTGGAGCAGTGGATGCCGACCACCAAGCCGGAAAGCTTCTTCGCGACCGGCAGCGGCGGGATCGGCTGGGGTGTCCCCGGGGCGGTGGGCATCGCCCTCGGCGACCGCGAGCGCGGCGTCAAGCGCACGATCGTGGCCACCATCGGCGACGGCTCCTTCCAGTACTCGATTCAGGCGATCTGGACCGCGGCTCAGCACAAGCTGCCCATCGTGTTCGTGGTGCTGCGCAACGGCACCTACGCGATCCTCAAGTCGTTCGCCGAGCTGGAACAGACTCCGGGCGTGCCGGGGCTGGAGCTGCCGGGCCTCGACATCGCCTCGCTGGCCAAGGGATTCGGTTGCCACACCGCCGAAGTCACCAACACCGACGAGCTGACCGACGCCTTCACCACGGCACTGCACGCCGACGGCCCGACCGTGATCGTCGTTCCCACCCAGCCCGAACTGCCGCACCTCGGCTGAGCCCCTCGAATCCGGCGGGGACCAACCACCTGGCCCCGCCGGATTTCGACGCACTACGCATCACAAGGAGACGATCATGCCCATCTACCACTGCACGACCACCCAATCCACCATCAGCACCGAGAAGAAGGCCGCACTGGCCGGCGAGATCTCCCGGATCCATTCCGAGATCAACCACGTTCCCAGCACGTATGTGAACGTCGTCTTCCACGAGCTCCCTGCTGACTGCGTCTACACCGACGCCCGTCCCGCGAACCCGTTGCTGATCACCGGTTGGGTGCGCGACGGCCATCCCGAAGAGGAGACCACTCGACTGGCGACCACCATCGCCGCAGCCGCCACCGCGGTCACCGGGATTCCACCCGAGCGGGTGTTGGTCGTATTCGAAAGCAGCCCCGCCCATTACGCGGTCGAAGGAGGCCGGGTGCTGCCCGAACCCGGTGAGGAAGCCGCGTGGCTGGCGGCCTCACCCAAATGAGGACTTGTAGGATGCACAGACTTATCAGCGATAGAGATCCGGTCCGTGTCAGAACCCACTGTTCAGTTCCGCCGTCTCGCCGAGCAGGTTGCCGATCAATTGCGGCGGCGGATTCTGTTGGGCGAACTCGACGACGGCAGCGTCCTGCCCAAAGAGGACGAACTGCTGCGGGAATTCCCGGTGAGCAAACCCTCGCTGCGCGAAGCCATGCGCATCCTGGAGGCCGAGGGGCTGTTGCGGGTCCGCCGCGGCAAGCTCGGCGGCGCGGTGGTGCGCCGGCCCAACGCCGTGAACGTCGCCTACACGATCGGCCTGGTTCTCGGCTCTCAGGACGTGAGCCTGGCCGACGTGGGCGGTGCGCTTCGGCAGATGGAACCGGCCTGCGCGGCGCTGTGCGCGGAGCGGAGCGACCGTCAGCACGCCGTCATTCCGACACTGCGTGAACTGCACGCCGAAGCCGTCGAGGCCGTTGACGATTTCCAGCGCGCGATCTCGGCGAGCCGGCGCTATCACGAAGCACTGGTCGGTCTGTGCGGGAACCAGACCATGATCATGCTGGCCGGGGCGTTGGAGACGTTGTGGTCGGCGCACGAGCAGAGCTGGTCGACGCGGGTGGATGACGCGGACACCGTCCCCGTCGCGGAGCGACTGGCCGTGCTCGAGGAACACCGCCGGGTGATCGACGCCATTGAGGCCGGCGACGCGCGCCTGGCCCACGACTTGGCCGCCGCCCACCTGATCACCGCCCAGCACTACCCCGGCTCGGCGGGAACGGTAGACCCCGCTATGGTCCGTCACCAGCATCATTGACGCGCGGCTTCATTTTCATATGATTTGGTGATGGTTGACGCTGCCGCCACGACCGATGCCGAAGCGGCGCACTACCGGGCCTCGGGGTGGTGGACCGACGCGACGCTTTCCGACTGCGTTCATCGCAATGCGGTGTCCACGCCCGACAAGATCGCCTACGCCGACTTCGGTCTCGAGGCTTCCGGTCGGGCGCTGACCTGGTCGGAGTTCGACAACGCCGCGACCAACCTGGCCTGGCAACTGCGGCGAGTGGGCGTTGCGGCCGGTGACCGGGTCGCGATCTGGCACGGCGACACCGTCGCCATCCATGTCCTGCTGGTGGCCATCGAACGCTGCGGCGCCGTCAGCGTCGGGCTCGGCGCACGCGCCGGGGTCCGCGAGGCGGCGCAGATCATGCGCACTGCGCAGCCGGCACTCCTCGTCAGCGACGCGGCTCGGGCCGCCCAGGCGGCCGAGGTCGCGGCCGATACATCCCTGCGTGCCGTGATGCTCGGCCCCGGCGATCTCACCATCGACTCCGCTGCCGCCTCACCGGCCGGGCTGTCTCCGGTCGGGCCCGACGCACCCTTTCTGATCAACTCCACCTCGGGCACCACCGGCCTTCCTAAATGCGTGGTACACAACCAGAATCGGTGGCACTACTTCCACCAGAAGGCCGTCGCCAACGGCGAGCTGACCGCCGACGACGTCTTCCTCCCCGTCATCCCCACCCCGTTCGGCTTCGGAATCTGGACCTCCCACACCACACCGATCTACCTCGGGGCGACGACGGTGCTCATCGAGCGGTTCGATGCCGCCGCGACATGTGCGGCCATCGAACGTCACCGTGCGACAGTGTTGTGTTGTGTCAGTACGCAATTGATGATGATCCTGGCCAGCGACGCCTCGCGCAGCCACGATCTGTCGAGCCTGCGGGTGGTGTTCACCGGCGGCGAGCCGCTGCCGTACACCCAGGCCGCGCAATTCGAGGAGCTGACCGGCGTCACGATTCTGCAGTTCTACGGTTCCAACGAGACCGGCATGCTCAGCGCCACCACCGTCGACGATTCGTTGCATCATCGACTGCGGACCGCCGGGCGCATCGTCCCCGAAATGCAGGTCCGGCTGTTCGACGGCGACGAGGACGTCACGAAATCCGGTCGTGGACAACCGGCCTGCCGTGGGCCCGCACTCAGCCTCGGCTACCTGGGTGGCACCGACCACGACAAGTTGTACACCAAAGACGGGTGGATGCGGATGGGTGACATCTGCGAACTGGACAGCGACGGCTACCTGACACTGGCGGGACGAACCTCGGACTTCATCCTGCGCGGCGGCAAGAACATCAGTGCGGTCGCCGTGGAAGAGGTCGTGGCCGGCCACCCCGCCGTTGCGGTCGCCGCCGCGGTGGCGATGCCCGATCCGCTCTACGGCGAACGGGTGTGTGTCTTCGTCGAACTCAAGTCCGCCGCCGACAGCCTGGCGCTGCCGGACCTGGTCGATCACCTGCTGCGTCAGGGTGTCTCCAAGGAGTTGCTGCCCGAACGGCTAGAGGTACTCGACGAACTCCCCCGGTCTTCCGGCGGAAAGATCGCCAAAGGCCAACTGCGCGATCATATTCAATCGATACTGGAGCGATCATGAGCACACCGGAAGTGCGTCGCGGCGGCCTGGGCGTATGGGCGCCGTCGACGATGCCGCCCGTCGGGGTGGACCTCACCGACGAGCAGAAGATGGCCATCGCGTTCCGCCACCTCGCCGACATCGGCTTCGCCGAGAACATGGCCGGACACATCACCTGGCAGCCCGAGGGACGTAGCGAGATGTTCGTCAATCCGTGGGGACTGTGGTGGCAGGAGCTCACCGCATCCGATATCTGCGTCGTCGACGAGAATGCGCATGTCGTCCGTGGCCGCTGGGATGTCACGCCGGCCATCCACATCCACACCGAAATCCATCGGCAGCGCCCCGACGCCAGGGTGGTGGTCCACAACCATCCCTACTACGTCAGCCTCATCGCTGCGCTCGGTATGCTCCCCGAGCTCGTGCACCAGACGGGGGCACTGTTCCTCGACGACATGTATTTGGTCGAGAAGTACGACGGTGAAATCGATACCCCTTGGCGCGCGGCCGAATTAACGGGCCAGATCGGATCGGCCAACCTGGTGATCCTGGCCAACCACGGCGTCATCGCCACCGGACACGACCTGGCCTCCGCGGTCTACCGGGCGGTGTCGATCGAACGGGTCTGCCGGCTGGCCTACGACGTCCTGGTCACCGGGCGCACCCCGGCGAAGATGAATCACGGCGACATGGTCGGGATGCAGGCCTCGCTGATCGAACGCGCCGCCGACGTGTACTGGGCCGGCGCAGCGCGCATGACCATCAAAGCCGACCGCAGCGTGCTGGACTGAGAGGAACTCATTACATGGCTTCCATCGACGAGTTGTCGGCGAATCTGAACTTCACCACCGCAAAAACCGGTGCCGACCGCACGGTGACCTTCCTCCCCGAACCCGAACGCGCCGAACGGTTTTACACGGTCATCTCGGTCGACGACCACATCGTCGAGCCACCCGACACCTTCGAAGGCCGGGTGCCCAGTAAGTTCGCCGACCGCGCGCCCCGGGTGGTCGACACCGAGGACGGCGGGCAAACCTGGATGTACGACGGGCACTCGCTGCCCAATGTCGGATTCAACGCCGTCGTCGGCAGGCCGGTGTCGGAGTACGGGTTCGAACCGGCTCGGTTCGACGAAATGCGCTGCGGCGCCTGGGATATCCACGCCCGGGTCAAGGACATGGATATCAACGGCGTGTACGCCTCACTGAACTTCCCGTCCTTCCTGCCCGGTTTCGCCGGTCAGCGGCTGCAGCAGGTGACCAGCGACCGCGACCTGGCGATGGCGTCGGTCCGGGCGTGGAACGACTGGCACATCGAGGCGTGGGCCGGCGCGTACCCCGACCGGATCATCCCGTGCCAGTTGCCGTGGCTGCTCGACCCCGAGGTCGGCGCACGAATGATCTACGAGAACGCCGAACGCGGTTTCCACGCGGTGACATTCAGCGAGAACCCCGCGCTGCTGGGGCTACCGACGATCCACTCGGGCTACTGGGAGCCGATGATGGCGGCCTGCGCGGAGACCAAGACCGTGGTCAACCTGCACATCGGCTCGTCGGGGACGTCCCCGTCGACGACGGCCGACGCCCCACCGGACGTGCCGGGTGTGTTGTTCTTCGCCTATGCGATCAGCGCCGCGGTCGACTGGCTGTATTCGGGTGTGTGCACCCGGTACCCGGATCTGCGAATCTGCCTGTCGGAAGGGGGAATCGGTTGGGTGGCGGGACTGCTGGACCGCCTCGACCACATGCTGAGCTATCACGAGATGTACGGCACCTGGAAGGCGCTGGGCGAGACGCTGACCCCGGCGGAGGTGTTCACCCGCAACTTCCGGTTCTGCGCGGTCGAAGACCAGTCGTCGTTCATCCAATACGACCGGATCGGTGCCGACAACATCCTGCTCGAGGCCGATTATCCGCACTGTGACTCGACCTGGCCGCACACGCAACGCACCATCCGCGAACAGATCAGCGGCCTGCCCGACGAGATTATCCGGAAGGTGACCTGGGAGAACGCTTCACGGCTTTACCAGCATCCGGTGCCGGCAGCTGTGCAGCAGGATCCGAACGCGTACTGATCAGCGGCGGTCGAGCCACTCGGCGATCGCGGCGACGGCGTCGCGAAAGAAGATGCGGTATGGCCGGTCCGCGACGTAGCCGATGTGCGGGGTGGCGACGACGTTGTCCAGGGTGCGCAGCGGGTGGTCCTGCGGCAGCGGCTCAGTGTCGAAGACGTCGAGCGCCGCGGTGATCGGGGTGGATCTCAGGGCCGCCACGAGCGCCGCCTCGTCGACGATCGGCCCGCGAGAGGTGTTGACCAGCAATGCCGTTGGCTTCAGCTGAGCCAACTCGGCGGCGCCGACCAGGCCGGTGGAGCGATCGCTGAGCTTCATGTGGATGGTCAGCACGTCGGATCGGGTGAACAATTCGTCCTTGCCGACGTAGGTTGCGCCGGCTTCGGCGGCCGCCGCCGGGGTGAGGTTTTGACTCCAGGCGATCACCTCCATGCCGAACGCCTCGCCGATCCGCGCGACCCGAGCACCGATACGGCCCAGGCCGAGGACACCAAGGGTCCGGCCGGACAACTCCCGGCCCACCGATGTCTGCCATCCCCCGTCGCGGACCGACACCGCCTCAGTGACGAGGTTGCGGGCGCCGGCCAGGATCAGCGCCCAGGTGAGCTCGACCGTCGACGCCACCGTGCCGCCGGTGGTCCCGACATGGATGCCGCGCTCCTCGGCGGCCGCCATATCGATGGAGGCATTGAACGGACCGGTGGAGGCGATCATCTTCAGGTTGGGAAGGCGTTCGATGATAGTGCGCGGCAACGGGGTTCGCTCCCGCATCACGAAGACGACATCGAATGGAGTCAGCCGCGCGACGAGGTCGTCCGGATCGGACACATGGTCGGTGAAGACGGTGATGTCGGCCCGGTCGGCGACCGTTGACCAATCGGCGAGCTGGAGGGCGACATCCTGATAGTCGTCGAGGACCGCCACCTGCACGCGTGTCACGAGAGCTGCCCGATGAACTCGTCGGCGGTCATCAGCCGGGAGAACATCGGATAGTCGTATTTCAAGGCGTTCTCGTGCTCTTCGACCGACGTCGCCGCCACGCAATCGCTCAATGTGACCACGTTATAACCACGCTCGTAGCCACTGCGCATCGTTGATTCGACGCAACAGTTGGTGAGGAAGCCGCCGAGGGCAATGGTCGTGATGCCCTTGCTACGCAGAATGAAGTCCAGGTTGGTACTGGCGAAGGTGTCCAGGCCACGTTTGCCCTCGATGACAATGTCGCCTCCAACCGGCGCCAGATCATCGACAATCGCTGCGCCCCACGAGCCCTTGACGAATGCGTTGCCGTCGACCACACCCTTCAAAATCCCGTACGGATGGGCCGTGATCTCGCCATACCCTTCCGCGAAGCTGATCGGAGCGTGCATGACCACTGCCCCGGCACTACGCGCTGCAGCCACCACCTCGCACGTCCGCGCGAGCATGCCCGTCCTTGCCATCACCTCCGACACCGCCGCGTGCAGGACACCACCGTCGCTGGCGAAGTCGTTCTGGTATTCGATCAACACGACCGCGGTCGTCTTGGCGTCAATGGTCACGTCCGCAGGCTAATCCGCGTACCTGGGAGGAGCAACGAAGCGGCTCCCTGCGCCCAGCCCCAACATCCGCGCCGGGTTCGTCGAAGTGATGGCGACGCGTTCGTCTGCACTGATCCCCGGCATGTTCGCCAGCCAGGTCACCGGGTCTTCCTGAACCATAGGCGCTGGATAGTCGGTGCCCAGCACCACCCGGTCGATGCCTACGGCGTCGATCAAGAACCGCAGCGTCGACTCCGTGTAGGTGCACGAGTCATAGTAGAAGCGACTCAGATACTCGCTCGGCGGCCGCACGAGATTGGTCTTGGCATCGGAGAATTCCGGAACACCCATATCTGCAGCGCGCCAGGTCTTGTCCATCCTCGCGGCGCCGAACGCGGAGTACCCGCCGGCGTGTCCGAGACAGATCTTCAGATCGGGATACCGATCCATGATGCCGCCGAACACCAACGTGCCGAACGTCACGGCGCGGTCGGCCAGATTACCGATGCTGTTGGGCAACGCGTAGCGCGACGTGCGCGCTTTCACCAGGGTCGGGCCACACTGGTGGAAGAACACAACCGCCCCGAGCGACTCGACCGCCTCCCAGAACGGATAGAACGTCGGATCATCGAACGTCACGCCGTTGACATGGTCGTTAATGGTCACGCCCCGGTAGTCGAGCTTGGACATGGCGAATTCCATCTCAGCGATCGCCATATCGACGTTCTGCATGGGAACCGTCGCCAGACCGGTGAATCGATCGGGGTGGTCGTGCATCATCGCACCGATCTCTTCGTTGCACGCCCTCGCTATCTCCTGGGTCAATCCGGGCTCGAGTTCGTAGCGGTAGAAGTCGTTGTTCACCGTGAGAACGTGCATGTCGACTCCGGCGGCGTCCATCTTCGCGATGCGATCTTCTGGCGAGATCGAGAACTCCGGGATCTCGAGTTCCCCGATGCTGTCATCGAGACCGTGCCAGGATCTGCCCGCGAGCACGGCTTGGCGAAAACTGGGTGGCGTCACGTGTGAGTGAACATCGATCACAGGCAAGGCTCATCGACCTCTCGTCATGGGCAGGGCAAGCAGTTGTGCCGCTGTGCCGCGCAGGATGAGTTCGACCTCGTCAGGGGTCAGGACATCGGCGTCAGCGAGGCGACGCACCGGGTCGCGAACACGCATCGGCGCGGGCCAGTCGGTACCGAGCACCACCCGATCCGCACCGACGACGTCCACGAGATAGCGCAGCGTCCTGGGTTCGTAGGTGACCGCGTCGTAGGTGAACCGCCGAGCGTAGGAACTGGGCGGACCCGCAGTGGCACCGCGTGACGCTGGGAAGGCCCTCCAGCCCTGGTCCATCCGGTCGAGTGCAAACGCGGTGTACCCGCCGGCATGCCCCAGGCAGATCTTCAACGCGGGGTACCGATCCATCACTCCCCCATAAACCAGCGCCGCAAAGGTGATCGCACGATCGACCAGATTGCCAATGGAGTTGAACAAGAAAAACTTGTCGATCCTCGCCTCAACAGAGGTCGGGGCGTATTGGTGCACAAACACCAACGCCGAAAGCTCTTCAGCCGCCGCCCAGAAGGCGTCAAACCGGGGGTCGTCGTAGGTCTGCCCGTTTACATGGTCGTCGATCATGACGCCGCGCAGCCCGAGCTCGCTGATCGCTCGGCTCAATTCGGCGATGGCAAGGTCGGTGTCCTGCATGGGCACCGTCGCCAGGCCACCGATCCGGTCCGGTCGGGATCGGACCATTTCTGCGATCTCATCATTGACCGCTCTGGCGATGGCGGCCGCGGTCGGTGCATCGCGGTGATACTGGTAGAAGACGTCAGTCGGCGAGGTGAGTTGGATGTCGATGCCGTCGGCATCCATCGCCTCGATGCGCTGGGCCAAGTTCCACCTATTCATCGGATTGTGAAGTTCGCCATCGGCGGATGTCATTCCATGCCAATCGCTTCCGCTCAATACGACGTCACTGAAGCACCGAGGCGTGACGTGGGCATGGACGTCGACGATCGCGTTCACAGGCCGTGCATCGTGTGCGTGATGCGGGCAGTCCATTCATACTGTGTCGCCTCGGCTACTTGCTTCATCACTCGCGCATAGTCTGCCCCTGCGATCAGTGACGCTACTTCGGCTTGGTCACTGCAGCGGATATCGACGATGAAATCGAAATCGGTGGTCAGCGTGCCGACATTGGTCCCGAGCAGGACCTGTTGCACGTATGGCGATTCTTGCAAGGACTTGAGGGCCTGGAACGCATCGCTTTTCGCGGCCTCATCTACATCGTCAGCCCACACAAACATCGCTGAATGCTTGACCTGGTTCTTGACGATCGGCGGTTCTGCGTCGTACCACCAGTCGACTCGCGCAGTGATCTCGCCACGGCAGATCGATGCGTTGTAGACCGCGACCTCGTGGTGGACATCGTCCTCGTTGTAGGCATCCAATCCGGCCTGATCGTCGAAATCCAAATGGAGGGCAACGTCGTAGTTCACGGCTGGACCGATCTGCCGGCTGCGCCACCGAGGTGCCCTCTTCCACGGTTTGACCTCCCGCAGCAGCGACGACCCGCCGGTCAGGTCGACGCCGAAATCGAGCGCGACGACGCTGGGGCAGGCGAACCGCATGTAGGCCAAGCCTTTGAGCATCGCAGTCCGCTGCTCTGGGGTGGATTCTTCGCGCAGCATAAAAAAAGCAGAGTGACGCAACATATGGTTTTCCTTCTCGATTCGGTTCAGGACTGAATGACGGCAGGACTACCCTGCATTTGCTCGAAAAGCGCCAGCACATCGGCCTGTTGGGTGACCACAGCACGATCGGTCTGGAGCCGGGGCCTCGGCAAGGCGATGGGAATGTCGGCGTAGAGCGTGCCGCCTTTGCTCATCATCAGGATGCGGTCCGATAGCTGGACCGCCTCGTTGACGTCGTGAGTAACGAAAAGCACGGTGGCACCGGAGCTTCCCCATAATTCCTGCAGTTCGGTTCGCAGGCCTCGCGCGGTGATCGCGTCAAGATGACTGAACGGTTCATCCATGAGCAGCAGATCAGGCTCTACCGACAGTGCCCGCGCGATGCCCACTCGCTGCCGCATCCCGCCGGACAATTGACCCGGGTACATCTTGGCCGTATGCGCAAGGCCTACCATGGCCAAGTAATCCATGCACTTGCCTTGACGGCTCTTTCGGGATCCCTCGTCGTGGACGTAGGTCATGTTGTCCAAGATCGTTCGCCAGGGCAGTAGCCGCGGGTCCTGAAAGACGTAGCCGATTCTGGCCTGCGCCGCCGCTCCCCGCACCGACAGCCTTCCCGATGTCGGCTTTTCAACACCGGACACGAGGTTGAGGAAGGTGCTCTTACCACACCCCGAAGGGCCGACCAGACAGACGAAGGTATGTCCTGCCGCCTCGAAGCTGAAGTCCTGCAGCGCATGAACTTCCGACTGCCCCGCCGAGCGGGCACCGTAGATTTTGTTGACGTGCTCAACGACTAACTGCGCCATGGTTCCCTCCCTGGGCCCACATCACCATTTCCGAGTTCCGTCCTGCCAACGCCGTGACCGGCGGGCGAGCCGTTCCAGCACCACGCGGTCCAACGCCAAGATCACGGCGATCTCCACGAGCCCCCACCCCATCAACCCGTCAAAGCTTCCGGCGTCATACCAATAGGCCGCCCGATAACCCGCTCCCCAATTGCTGGCGAAGAATTCGACCAAGGACAACGCGCCCCAGGCGGCCAGGACCGCGTATCGGAAGCCGGCAATGATGTAGGGCGCCATGGCAGGAAGGACCAGCTGTGCGAAGACTCGACGCTGCGGAACCCCGTATGCCGAGGACATCTCCAGAAGGGGTCTCGGCAGTGACTTGGCACCTTCGAATGTCGACGCCACCAGCATGGGGGTAGCCGCGAGCACCGGCACCACGAAGGGTCCCACTTCGGAGAACCCCCACCAGATAGCGGCCAGCAGCGCCCAGATGAAGGCCGGCAACGCCAGCAGAATCGTGTTGATGTCGCGCAGGAATGCCCCCACCCGCCACCATCGCCCCATGGCCCAGCCGATCAGCACACCGAACACCAGCACCGCGCTCAAGGCGATGGCAGCCCGACGCAGCGTCCAGGTCAGGTGGATCCACAATGCCCCGCGCATCGTCTCGTCGATCAGGAACTGCGCGGTTCCCAACGGTGTGGGGATGCGATCGGACAGCGCGCCGGCCAGCTGCCAGCACACCAGCGCGAGCAGCCGCGCGGTATAGCGAGCGGCCCGATCGGATGTCAGCCAGTGGGGCAGTACGGTCGACGTCGTTGATGTGGTCATGGCGTCGTGTTCCGCTGCCCGGTGTCGACGATGTCCTCACGAGGTGGGCGGGCCTGCTCGCCACCAGTTCCGTCGCCTTCCGTCGTGGAGTGGCGAAACCGCCGGGTGCGGCGGCCGACAGAGCCCGCCTCGCTCCGCCACCGGAACAGCCGGTGTTCGACATTGGCGAGTACCAGCCGTTCGAGCAGAACCACAAAGATGACGAAGAATCCCATCCACGCCAACAGATCTCGCACTGAGAACAAGTGATATGAGCGCGATATCTGATATCCGACGCCGCCATCGCCGCCGAAGGTCTCGACAAGTGCTGCGAGTTTCCACGAATCGGCGAAGGACACTCGGCCGCCGGCGAAGGCGAACGGGGTTACCGTCGGGATGATGACATGCTTGATCAGCTGGCTACGGCTTCGGTTGAACGAACTGCTCATCGCGATCAGATCGGGGTCTACCGACATCATCCCTGCCGCCACATTCAGTGCTATCGACGGCAATACGAACAGCACGACCACCGACGTGGGCCCCAAGCCGCTGATACCGAAGACCACGATGGCAACGATGGCGTACACGATCAGCGGAACATTGGCCGCCAAGTAGATCAGGTCGTGGAAGAAGGCCCGGGCGTAGCGGAACCGTCCCATGAGATACCCGACTACACATCCGGCGAGTACCGCGATCGTCCAGCCTAGTACCGCGCGCCAGAAGCTCATCAGGAAGTTGTGCAGCACATCGCCGTTGAGTAGAAGGTCGATCATCCGGCTACCGACCACCGAGGGCGACGGCAGCACATACGGCTGCATTCGGGCCGAGGCGAACGCCCAGACCCCGATGAACGTGGCGATGCCGGCCAGGGAGTACAGCTGCGGGGGGGCCATTTTGCGCGCCCGGGGCCGCGGG
>JAEZIA010000052.1 GCA_023416315.1 Actinomycetes bacterium | reverse complement strand
GCATGGCCAACGCCCCGTTCGGCAAGGCCGTGGTGACCACCACCGGGGAGATGCTGCTGGCCAACCCCGCGCTGTGCGCGTTGACCGGGTACAGCGCCGACGAACTCGTCGGCCGGGACTACCGCGACTTCGTCCATCCCGACGACGTGGCCTCCGGTGAGAAGGAGATGCGGGCGCTGCTGGCGGGGAAGGTCACTCAGGTGTCTTCCGAACGCCGCTATCTGCGCCGCGACGGGTCCATCATCTGGATGCAGCGCAGCGCAGTTCTGGTGCCCGGTCGGCTGGAGGGCGCCGAGGACCTGGTGATCGCGCAGTTCCAGGACGTCACCGCGCGACGGCGGGCCGAGGCCGAGCTGGCCCGGCTGGCCGTCACCGATCAGCTCACCGGGCTGTACAACCGCCGTGCTCTGGTCAGCAGCGTCGTCGAGCACCAGAGCGCTCGGCCGGCGGTCCCGGTCGGGCTGATTTTCATCGACCTCGACGGGTTCAAACAGGTCAACGACACGCATGGTCACGCCGCCGGCGACGTCGTGCTCGCCGAGGTGGCTCGGCGACTCAGTGATGCTGTGGCCGAACCGAATTCCGCCTATCGCCTCGGCGGCGACGAGTTCGTCGTGCTGGTCCCGCAGGCCGCCCGCGACACCGAGGTCGGTGAACTGGCGGCCGCGTTGCGCAGGGCGCTGACGGGGCGCTACACGGCCGAGGACGACCAGTTCGACCTCAGTGCGTCGGTCGGCTGGACATGGGGCCACGACGACGACGCCGAGGAGCTCATCCGCAGGGCCGACATCGACATGTACCGGCACAAGGCCCGGCGTCGGCAGTCCATCGCCTTCGAGGAACGCAACGCCTGACGCCGCCGCGGCTCACCCGTGCGCGAGCAGCAACGGCACCTGCTGTTCGGCGCTGGTCAGGGACCCGTGCTGGCCGATCAGCGCCGACTCCATCGGCTCGGTGGTGCGCCGGACCAGCGCGGCACGGTCGCGGGCGGCGGCCACCACGTCACCGATGCGCGGCAGCACCCGGTCGTCGACGGCGCCGAACCAGCCCGCGGCGATCGCCTCGTCGCGCGGGACCACCCACGCGTGGTCGGCGAGCACCTCGCGCCAGGCGGCCAGGACATCGGCGGCCGCTCCCTCGCGGACGTAGACGTGCCGGGCCCGCGCCTCACCGCCGACGGCGGCCACGCCCTCGAGCAGATCGGGGGAGGTGTCGAGGTCGATGGTGGCGGTCGGGTCGACGGCAACCATGCCGTGATCGGCCACCACCGCGAGCAGACCACCGGTGGGCAGGTCCTCGAGGATGGATTCCACCAACCGGTCCACCTGCCGCAGTTCCATCCGCCAGGCCGGCGAGCCGGGACCGTAAAGGTGGCCGAGCAGGTCGAGATCGCCGTAGTAGCCGTAACAGAAACCGCCGTCGGCGATCGCGGCGCGAACCTGGGCAGCCAGGTCACCGAGCCCCATCACGCCGACATACCGGCCGCCGCGCAGCACCGCCCTGGTCAGGCCGGACCCGGTGAACTCGGCACCGGAGACCACGCTGACCGCCATCCCCGCTGCTGCGGCCCGCTCGAAAGTCGTTGGAACCGGCTGGACTTCCTCGGGGACGGCCCGGCCGCGGGCGTCGTCGCCCCACGGGTGCGGACGCCACCGCAGCGCGTTGATGACGCCGACCTCCGGCAGCCGGAACGTCAGGCCGACCATGCCGTGGCCGCCCGAGGTATGCCCGGTGCCCACGGCGGCCAACCCGGCCGCGGTGGTGGACGGGAACCCGACATGTAGCGTGCGGCCGCGCAACCCGGCCAGCACCGGCGCCTCGTCGGCGTACGCGTCGAGCAGTTCGGCGCCGAGACCGTCGATCAACAGGACGCAGGCCCCGGCCACCGGTTCGGGCAACCCGATCCGCGGCTCGAAGCCGGCCACGCCCATCGCGGCGAGCACCGATGGCACCACGTCGGCCAGGTGCGGGGTGTCGGTGTCCGGGCGCGGCAGGTTCACGGTTTCGAGACTGCCAGACGATCAGGGCTTGCCGAAACCGGCTTTCGTCAGGATCTCCTGCCCGGCCGGGCTGGTCACCAGGTCGACGAATGCGTCTGCCAGCGTTGAGTTCTGCGCCTGCTTCAGGGCGGCGATCGGGTAGGTGTTGACCGTTCCGGCCGCCTCCGGGAACGACACCGCAAGGACCTTGTCCCCGGCGCCCGCGGTGTCGGTGACATAGACCAGGCCGGCGTCGGCCTGGCCACTGGTCACCTTGTTCAGCACATCGGTGACCGAGGACTCCTCGCTCACCGGGGTCAGCGTGACGCCGGTCTTGGTCTGCACCGCCTGGGTCGCGGCACCGCACGGCACCTGCGGGGCGCACACCACCACAGTCAGACCTGGCTTGGCCAGATCCTGAAACGTCGTGATGCCCTTGGGGTTTCCCGGTGCGACCGCGATGGTCAGCGTGTTGGACGCGAAATTCACCGGCGCGCCGGCAAGCAAGCCTGCCGTGGCGGCTTTGTCCATGTTCTTGGTGTCGGCGGAGGCGAAAACGTCGGCGTGGGCGCCCTGGGTCAGCTGAGTCACCAGATCCGAGGACCCCGCGAACGAGAACTCGATGGTGGCCCCGGGGTGGTCCTTGCCGAACTGGTCGCCGATCGCGGTGAATGGCTTCGTCAACGACGCGGCCGCGAACACGACGACCTTCTGCTGGTCCGCCGAACGCTGGTCTGCGGACTCGCAGCCGGCGACGAGAAGCAGTGCGGCCGCCAGGACCGGCAGCAGGCGTGTGATCATGCGTCTCCCGACGTTTCGGCCTCGCCATCGTAGCCCGGCCTGCCCGTAGGGTATGGGCGTGCGACGCAGACGCGGCTGCCCATCGCTGGCGACGGCGCTGGTGCTGTGCCTGCTGACCGCTGCCACGGCCCGCGCCGACCCGGACACGCTGTGGAAGATCGTCCACGATCAGTGCGTGGTCGACACTCGTGAGCATCACGACCCGGCGCCATGTTCCCGCGTCGATCTCAGCGGCGGCTATGCGGTGCTCAAGGACATCGTGGGGGATCGGCAGTATCTGGTGATCCCGACCGCTCGCACCACCGGGATCGAAAGTCCCGCACTACTGGACCCCGCCGGGCCCAATCTGTTCGCCGCAGCCTGGCAATCCCGGTCGTTCCTCGAGCAGCGGGCCGGCGGGACGATAGCGCGAGACTGGATCAGCCTTGCGGTCAACTCCGCCAACGCCCGCTCCCAGAACCAGCTGCACATCCACATCGATTGTCTGCGGGCCGATGTCCACGACGCGCTGCGCTCGTCGGCAGCCGCCATCGGCCCGGACTGGACGCCGTTCCCGGCTCCGCTGACCGGCCACACGTACTGGGCGATGGCCGTCGGGGGCACCGATCTGGACGTCAACCCATTTCTCTTGCTCGCCGACGGCATCGAGGGCGCCCGCGACGCGATGGGACAGTTCACGCTGGTGGTCGTCGGCGCCACCGACTGGGCCGGGCGGCCCGGGTTTGTGCTCCTGGCCGACCGCGCCGACGACTCGGACGGGGCCGCCGGCGAGGAACTCCAGGATCACGACGCCTGCCCGGCCCCGCTGCCTGCGACACCGAGCACCGCCAAGTAACGCCACCTAAAAGATCAGTACGGCGGTAGCTGGCCCTGGCCGGAGGCGCCGGCCATCCCGTTCAACGTGTCGAGGGCGTGTCGCAGCTGCAGTTGCGACAGCAGGGGACCGGCGGCGGGCGGCGGCGGGGTATCGGTCATCGTCCACGGCTGGCAGCCGTCGGTCTTGAACTCGGTGTCACCCGGATCGATCTGCACCACGGCGGGCTTCTTGGTCAGCGCGTTGTCGACCTTGGTCTGCCCGTCGGGTCCGCCGGTGCGCTTCCAGTAGCACGCGCCGCCCTCGATCGGCCCCGGCGTCGAGTAGGTGCCGGGCACGATGTCGACGCCGACCTTGTAGGTGCCGTCGC
>JAEZIA010000038.1 GCA_023416315.1 Actinomycetes bacterium | reverse complement strand
CCTTCTTGGCCGGAGCAGCCTTCTTGGCCGGAGCCTTCTTGGCGGGCGCAGCCTTCTTGGCCGGAGCAGCCTTCTTGGCCGGAGCCTTCTTGGCGGGCGCAGCCTTCTTGGCCGGAGCAGCCTTCTTGGCCGGAGCCTTGGCAGCAGCCTTCTTCACGACCGCCTTGCGGACGGCCTTCTTGGCAGCGGCCTTCTTGACCGGGCCGGCGACGGCACCGCGCTTGACGGCGGGGCCTTCCGACGGAAGCTTCTGCGCACCGGAGACGACAGCCTTGAATTGAGCGCCGGGACGGAAAGCGGGAACGGAAGTCGGCTTCACTTTGACGGTTTCGCCGGTGCGCGGATTGCGCGCCACCCGAGCGGCACGACGCCGCTGCTCGAAAACGCCGAACCCGGTGATGGTCACGCTGTCACCCTTGTGCACCGCGCGCACAATGGTGTCGACGACGTTCTCCACCGCCAGTGTGGCCTGCCGACGATCTGAGCCCAATTTCTCCGTGAGTACGTCGATGAGCTCTGCTTTGTTCATTCAATTCCTCCGAAGCCAGTGGTCCACTTTGGACCGACTGCAGAACACGGTAAACCCAAGAGCTGCAGATTTCCAAGAGCCACGCCCAATTTCAGGCTCCACTTAAGAGGATTTCAGCAATCCGCTTGCCGCCCTAGGGCGGTGATCCCCGGGGGTCCGAACCCCCTTTTTCGGGCGGGATTTCGGCATCCCGCACCGTTCTACGACGGCGTGGAGATGCGCGGCTTCCAACTCGGACGGGCAGCTTCGAAAGCCTCGATCTCATCGCGTTTCCGCAGCGTAAGACCGATATCGTCGAGACCTTCCAGCAGTCTCCACGCCGTGTAATCGTCAATCGTGAACGGCACCACGGCTGTTCCCGCGGTGATATTCCGATCTTGAAGATTTACAGTGATTTCCAGCCCCGGATTCTGCTCGATGAGCTTCCAGAGAAGTTCAACATCATCTTGAGCCACTTCGGCCGCCAACAGTCCGGCCTTGCCGGCGTTGCCCCGGAAGATGTCGGCGAAACGGGACGAGATGACCACCCGGAACCCGAAGTCCATCAGCGCCCAGACCGCATGCTCGCGCGACGAACCGGTGCCGAAGTCGGGTCCGGCCACCAAAACCGAACCCCGGTCGAACGGGCTCAGATTCAGAATGAATGAGGGATCGTTGCGCCACGCGGCGAACAACCCGTCCTCGAATCCCGTTCGGGTGACCCGCTTCAAATACACCGCCGGAATGATCTGGTCAGTGTCGACATTGGACCGCCGCAACGGAACACCGATGCCGGTGTGGGTGTGAAATGCCTCCATCGTGTTCTCCTTAGCAGGTCTAGTTTTTACAGATCGGCGGGCGAGGACAGGGTTCCGCGCACTGCGGTCGCGGCTGCCACCGCGGGTGAAACCAGGTGCGTGCGGCCGCCCTTGCCCTGCCGGCCTTCGAAATTCCGGTTCGACGTCGAGGCACAGCGCTCGCCCGGCGCCAGCTGGTCGGGGTTCATCCCCAGGCACATCGAGCAGCCGGCCTGGCGCCAGTCCGCACCCGCCGCGGTGAAGATCTCGCCCAGCCCTTCGCTTTCCGCCTGCGCGCGCACCCGCATCGAACCCGGCACGATCAGCATCCGTACGCCGTCGGCGACCTTGCGGCCACGCAGCACATCGGCCACCACCCGCAGATCCTCGATGCGCCCGTTCGTGCACGAGCCGACGAAGACGGCGTCGACGCTGACGTCGCGCATCGGGGTGCCGGACCGAAGGTCCATGTAAGCCAACGCCTTCTCCGCCGCCTGCCGGTCGGCGTCGCTGGTCATCAGTTCGGGATCCGGCACCGACTCGGAAAGCGGAACACCCTGGCCGGGATTGGTGCCCCACGTCACAAACGGGCTCAGCGTCGTCGCGTCGATGTAGACCTCGGTGTCGAATTCGGCACCCTCGTCGGTCTTGAGTGCCTCCCACGCGGTCACCGCGGCGTCCCAGTCGGCACCCTTCGGGGCGTAGGGACGACCGCGCAGGAACTCATACGTCGTCTCGTCGGGAGCCACCAGCCCGGCGCGGGCGCCGGCCTCGATGCTCATATTGCAGATCGTCATCCGGCCTTCCATCGACAGCGATTCGATGGTGCTGCCGCGGTATTCGATGACGTAGCCCTGGCCGCCGCCGGTACCGATCTTGGCGATCACCGCCAGGATGATGTCCTTGGCGCCCACCCCGGGCGGCAACGCACCGTCGACATTGACCGCCATCGTCTTGAACGGCCGCAGCGGAAGTGTCTGGGTGGCAAGCACATGCTCGACTTCGGAGGTGCCGATCCCCATCGCGATCGCGCCGAACGCACCGTGGGTCGAGGTGTGGCTGTCGCCACAGACGATCGTCATCCCCGGCTGGGTCAGGCCCAACTGTGGACCCATCACGTGGACGATGCCCTGCTCGGCATCACCCATCGGGTGTAGCCGGACACCGAATTCGGCACAGTTGCGCCGCAACGTCTCGACCTGAGTTCGGGAGACCGGGTCGGCGATCGGCTTGTCGATGTCGACGGTCGGAACGTTGTGGTCCTCCGTCGCGATCGTGAGGTCGGGGCGGTGTACCGGCCGCCCTGCCAGCCGCAGCCCGTCGAAGGCCTGCGGGCTGGTCACCTCGTGGATGAGGTGGAGATCGATGTAGATCAGGTCGGGTTCACGCGAGCCGCCGGTGCCCGCGCCGGCGACCACAACGTGGTCGTCCCACACCTTCTCGGGCAGGGTCCTGGGCTTGCCGGACTGAGCCATGAGTCCTCACTTCACTTCTCGACTCCCGGAACATGAGTCTGGCAATCTCACATTTCGGGACGCTAGTATCTCTCTATGAGACAGGATAGCGGCATCGGTGTTCTCGACAAAGCCGTGGGCGTACTTCACTCGATCGCCGAGTCACCCTGCGGTCTGGCCGAACTCTGCGAGCGGACCGGCCTGCCGCGCGCGACCGCGCACCGGTTGGCCGCGGGCCTCGAAGTCCACCGGATGCTGGCTCGCGACAGCGCCGGACGCTGGCGCCTCGGGCCGGCCATCTCCGAATTGGCCGCCCAGGTCAACGATCCACTGCTGGCAGCGGGCGCCGCGGTGCTGCCCCGGCTTCGGGAGATCACCGGCGAAAGTGTGCAGCTCTACCGCCGGGAGGGCACCTCCCGGATCTGTGTCGCCGCTCTGGAACCCCCTGCCGGGCTTCGCGATACCGTGCCCGTCGGCACGCGGCTGCCGATGACGGCGGGCTCGGGCGCCAAGGTGCTGCTGGCCTTCAGCGACAACGCCACCCAGCAGGCCGTGCTCCCGAACGCGAAGTTCACCGAACGCACACTGACCGAAGTCCGCCGCCGCGGCTGGGCGCAGAGCGCGGCCGAACGCGAACCCGGTGTGGCCAGCGTCTCGGCACCGGTGCGCGACCGCAGCGGCGCGGTGGTGGCGGCGGTGTCGGTCTCGGGTCCGATCGACCGGATGGGCCGCCGGCCCGGCGCGCGCTGGGCGGCCGATCTGCTGGCCGCCGCTGATGCGCTCACCCGCCGACTGTGATCCGCGCGACAACCGCGCGCGCTGGCCTGACAAACTGACGCCATGGGAACCAATCAGCGCAACCAGATCGTCATGTCGGACGCCGAGATCGCCGATTTTGTGGCACGCAGCCGCACCGGCACGATGGCGACCATCGGGCCCGACGGGCAGCCGCACCTCGTGGCCATGTGGTACGGCGTCCTCGACGGCGAGATCTGGGTGGAGACGAAGGCCAAGTCACAGAAGGCGGTCAACCTGCGTCGTGATCCGCGGGTGAGTTTCCTCATCGAAGACGGGATGACCTACGACACGCTGCGCGGTGTCTCGTTCGAAGGCGTGGCCGAGATCGTCGACGACCCGGACACCATTTTCAAGGTCGGCGTCAGTGTCTGGGAGCGCTATAACGGGCCCTACACCGACGATCTCAAGCCGGCCGTCGACATGATGATGAACAAGCGGGTGGCGGTGCGCATTGTGGCCAAGCGCACACGGTCCTGGGACCACGGCAAGCTCGGCATGCCGCCGATGCCACTGGCGGGGTCCACCGCGCCCGCCGAATAGCTCCACCCGAAACGACAATCGCCCGGTCAGAGACCGGGCGATTTCGTTTGGTAGCCCCGATGGGATTCGAACCCACGCTACCGCCGTGAGAGGGCGGCGTCCTAGGCCGCTAGACGACGGGGCCAGAACCAAATCTTTGGCGAGCCGTGAGGCTCACCGGGTAGCCAGCATAGCTCAGAGGGCGTTGCCGACATAATTGCTGGGGTACCAGGACTCGAACCTAGAAAGGCTGAACCAGAATCAGCTGTGTTGCCAATTACACCATACCCCATTGGCTGCCTATAACCGCAGGTCAAACCGCCTTTATCCCGGTCGTGCGAGGGATTGAAGGCCGCTTCGCCAGCGGTTGCGGGCCGACGAGCAGACTACCAAAGATTTCAGCCGTCTTTTTCCACGGCCCCGGCGTGGTCGCGTGCACCCCGCAGTCGCTGCAGGCTGCGGTCGCGTCCGAGCAGCTCCAGCGATTCGAACAGCGGCGGGCTGACCGTGGCTCCGGTGGCCGCGACCCGGATCGGTCCGAACGCCTTGCGCGGCTTGAGCTCGAGGCCGTCGAGCAGCGCGGCTTTCAGTGCTTCCTCGATGGCCGGCGTCGTCCACTCCGACACCCCGTCGAGCGCGGTGATCGCCGCGTCGAGCACCGGCACCGCGGCGGGGCCGAGTTCCTTGGCGGCGGCCTTGGGATCCAACTCGTAGGCGTCGTCGTCGAAGAACTTCAACAGCGACCAGGCGTCGGAGAGCACCACGATGCGCGTCTGAACCAGCTGAGCGGCAGTGGCGAATCCCGCCTCGTCGAGCCCGGTGTCGTGGCCGTGCGCCTCGAAGTAGGCGCGCAGTCGCGCAGCGAAGTCCGCTTCGCCAAGACGACGGATGTGCTCGGCGTTGATCGCGTCGGCCTTCTTCTGGTCGAACCGCGCCGGGTTGGAGTTGACATCGACCACGTCGAAGGCCGCGACCATCTCGTCGAGGCTGAAGATGTCGCGGTCCTCGGCGATCCCCCAGCCCAGTAGCGCCAAATAGTTCAGCAGGCCCTCGGGTAGGAAACCGCGGTCGCGGTGCAGGAAC
>JAEZIA010000505.1 GCA_023416315.1 Actinomycetes bacterium | reverse complement strand
ATTCCTTTGCTCGAGTGACTTTGGTCGGTCTCTCGAAGAATCACGCGATGACCTTCAATCATTCGGCTACGACACGCCGGACAACCCGATCAGCTCCGACTCGTACACCACCTTGGTGGACGCAACCGTGCTTGATCTCACCGAGAGCGTCGCGGAAGGCGTGTGAACGGTAGCAAGATCCGTTGTCAGTCAACACGTTTCGTATCACTACGCCGCATTCGATAAACCAAGCGTTGGCGCGCAGCCAAAACGCCGCCGCGGTCTCCTTGCGTTCATCGGCCAACAGCTCGCTATAAGCCAGCCGGGAGTGGGCGTCGATAGCGGTATGCAGGAAGTGATAGCCGCGAACGGGCTGGCGGTACTTATTGAAGATCCCGCTGCTCTTATCAACCGCCGAGTTGTGTCCCCCAACCGAACGCCCGAGCATCCGCCAGCCGCCACCAGCGGGGATCTTGCCCAACTTCTTGACATCGACATGCACCAAATCACCACAGTGCGCCGATTCCATGCGGCGGATCACCCGCCCGGTCGGGCGATCCAGCCACCGCAGTCTGGCCAAGCCATAGCGGGTCAAAACGCGATGAACCGTCGAGGGGTGGATACCTAGCAGATAGCCGATCCGCGCCGGTCCCCAGCGTCGCAGGACTCGGACCTTGATGATGCGCCGCTCAGTTCGCGTCGGCGTGCGGTTAGGGCTGTGATGAGGTCGCGAGCTGCGGTCGACCATCCCCAGAGCGCCCTGGGCGCGGTAGCGGCGTGCCCACCGGCCGGCCGTAGTGGCCGAGACCTGAAAGCGCTCGGCAGCACGTCGAAGGGACCACCCCTCCTCCACGATGCAGCGCGCCAATAACAGTCGGCCGGTTTCAGACAAGATGGCATTACGGTTAACCACGAAGACCTCCGAGATCGGTGAGCGTTCCTAGACAGCTCGCACTCCACTCGGAGGTCTTCGTCTTGTCACCTCACCACGCCGTTACCAACGTCCGTGGTCAGTACAACTAGCCCAGCACTAGTCCGGGAAGTCCATCGGCACCCGCAGCGCGGCCAGGATCGCGGCGATCGCATCGTAATGACCTGCCAGGGCGCAGAATTCGATCATCTGCTGGCGGGTGAGATGTGTCGACAGATCGGCGAACGTGGCGTCGGACAGATCGCGGTTCAGCACGAATTCGTCGACCGCCGTCACCAGCGCGCGCTGACGGTCGGTTAATCCTGGCGCCGTCGGTCCGGCAAAGATCTTGTCCTGCAACGCCGCATCGACCCCACGCGAGCGCGCCAGCCGGCGGTGCTGCTGCAGTTCGTACTCGGAATTGCGCAGGTGGCCGACCCGCAGGATCACCAATTCCTTATCGCGCTTGGACAGCTTGCCGGCATTGAGGAGCACGTGCGAATACGGCAGAAACGACAGGAATAACAACTTGTGCTGACCCAGCACCTCGAAGAGGTGCATGTGCGGAGCGCGAATCGCCCGAGCGCCCAACCGGGCGATGCCCCAGTTGAGCAATCCGAGTTCGCGTCTGCTGCCGGGCGGAATGCGTTGTCCCATCACGACTCCTTGACCAGGTAGGGCGACACCGTGCTGCGGTGTTCGTCGAGATCCAGCGCCCGGCCTAGGGCCGGGAACGCGCGTTGCGGGCAGTTGTCGCGTTCGCACACCCGACAGCCCGCGCCGATCGGTGTCGCGCTGTCCGCCGACAGGTCCAAACCTTTCGAGTAGACCAGCCGGCTGGCGTGCCGCATTTCGCAGCCCAGGCCGATGGCGAAGGTCTTGACCGGCTGCCCGTAGCGTGACGCCCGTCGCTCGACCGTGCGCGCCACCCACATGTAATTCTGCCCGTCGGGCATCTGGGCGATCTGCACCAGGATCTTGCCCGGGTTGGAGAACGTTTCGTACACGTTCCACAGCGGGCAGGTTCCGCCCGCGGAGGAGAAGTGAAAACCGGTGGCGGACTGGCGCTTCGACATGTTTCCGGCCTTGTCGACGCGGACGAACGAGAACGGGACGCCGCGATTCGAGGGCCGCTGCAGCGTCGAGAGCCGGTGGCAGATCGTCTCGTAGCTCACCTGATAGAACGCCGAGAGCCGTTCGATGTCGTAGCGGAAGCTCTCGGCCATATGGTGGAACTGCCCGTAGGGCAGCACCGTCGCGGCCGCGAAGTAGGTGGCCAAGCCCAGCCTGGCCAGCTTGCGCGACTCCTCGCTGGTGAACTTGCCCTCGTCGACGAGTTTGTCGATCAGGTCACCACACTCCAGGTACGCCAGCTCGGTGGCCATCTTGAAGACCTGCTGGCCCGACGACAGGTGATTGCTGAGTTCCAAAGTGCGGGTGGCGGGGTCGTAGCGATGCAGCACGGTGTCGCCCATATCGGTGCGTCGGATGATGTGCACGCCGTGCACCATCGTGAGCCGGTCGGCCAACTCGCGTGGCAACTCCGCGCGGTGCATCCGCATCCGGATCGTGAGATCCTCAGCGGCGGTGTCGAGTTCGTGCAGATAGTTCTGCCGTTGGTAGAAGTAGTCACGGACTTCCTCATGC
>JAEZIA010000499.1 GCA_023416315.1 Actinomycetes bacterium | reverse complement strand
TCACGCGGCGATGTGCAGCAGGCGCTCGGCGTTGCGGTGACTGATCTTGGCGCGGTCGTCGTCACCGATCGGCGCGGCGGCCAGGAAGGCGGTCGCGGTGCCGATGTCCTCGTACGGGTAGTCCGTGCCGAACAGGACGTGCTCGGGTCCCAGCGCTGCCAACGCACACAGCAACGGCGGCCCATCGCACACCCCGCTGGTGGTGACGTACAGATTGCGGCGCAAGTACTCCGAAGGGTGACCGAGCGCCAGATCGACACCGTGGTGGCGGTGCCAGTCCCACCGCGAATCCAGTCGCCACAACGAGTACGGCAGGCTCTCCCCCATGTGCCCGAGCAGCAATTTCGCGGCGGGAAAATCGTCGAACACCCCGCCGAAGATCATCCGTAGCGCGTGCGTGGCGGTATCGGTCCCCCAACTCCACATCGGCCCGATCAACTCCGGATGGCCGGTGATGACGTGCGGGGTGTCGAATCCGTTCGCCGGATGCAGATACAGCGGCACGTCGAGCGCTTCGGCGCGCTCCCACACCACCCGCAGCGGCGGCGCGTCGAGGTAGACCCCCAGCGTGTGCGCGTTGACCAGGGCCCCGCACATCCCCAGCTGCTCGACCGCCCGCTGCAACTCCTTCGCCGCGGCGGGCGGGTTCTGCAGCGGCAGCGCGGCGAACCCGCGAAAGCGGCTCGGGTTGGCGGCGATCACGCCGGCCAGGAAGTCGTTGGCCTCGGCCGCCCTGGTCACCGCCACCTGCGGATCCGGCTCAGCCTGAATCCCGGGCGCGGTCAGCGACAGCACCGCGACGTCGACGCCGGCGCTGTCCATATCGGCCAGTCGTTGCTCGGCGAGGTCGGTCAACCGCCTGGCCGCCTCCGCCCAGATCTGCGGCTGCGCCAGTTCCCGGGTGGCATCGCTGTAATGGGCAAGGTCGTTGGTGAGAAAGTGCTCTTCCAGTGCGATGGTGCGCATCATCGCCCTCGCTTTCGCCGAATCCAGGCCGTGGTTTCGACACTACGCGCCGAACTCAGCGGGGCCGCGCGACAAAGCTGCCGTGGAATCCCTGCGGAATGTGGTGAGTCAGGTTGGCGGCGGCGATCGGGCCTGCGGCGATGTCGGCCGCGTCGAAGATCACCAGTCGCGACGTGTGGGTGCGCGCATGGTATTCCACCGACAGCACCCAACCGTCGTCCTCGCCGCTGCTCCCGGGTTTGGCCGCGAAAACCGGTTCGCAGAAGCTGTTTCCGGCCTCCGGTGTGGTGTATGTCGACTCGGACTCGTCGCGCAGGTCGAGCTTGGTGATCGAGTCGTAGAACGCGGCGAGTTGGCGGCGGGTGTTGAGGTAGGTGTAGCGGTGCTTGCGGCCCTCGTACGCATCGTGGTGGCGGGGGAACTCGGAGGCAACGTCGGATAGGACCTCGTGGAGGACGCGACCGGTTCGGGTGATCCGGTACCGGGTGAAGGCCGACGGGGTGTCATCGAGCATGCTGGTGTGGAATCGGTTGACCCGCTCCAGGATTCGCCCATCTCGATAGGTGATGGCGTCGACGACGATGTCGTCACCGTCGTCGTAGGCATTGCTGAGGTGGAACACCAGCATGGCATCGTGCCCGATGGTGCGGATCTCACCGCCGTCGCGCGGGACCAGGATGAACACGCTGCCCCGCTCGGGCCGATACCGCATGGCCTCGCCCATGGTCTTGAGCCCCAGCGCCATCGGCACGGCGTCCGGGATCATCGGTGACACCACGAACACCAAATGGGTTTCGGTGAGCGCGAAGTCGTGCACCATCGCGACGTACGGCAGTCGCGCCGAGCGGAAGTGCTTCAGCCGCCCGGTCGGGTCGGTGCGGTAGATCCGCAGATGCGGTCGGGGAATGAACTCGACGCCGAAGTTGAACATGTCGCCGGTGCGCGGGCAGAAGCTGGGGTGCGCCGAGTAACTGCCCGCCCAGCGCAGTTCGCCGCGGAACCGCCGCACGCCGAGGGTGTCCAGGGTGTGCGGGTCGATTTCGTGCGGTGGTCCGCCCTCCCACAGTGCATAAAGCCGCCCGGCATGCCCAACGATGTTGGTATTGGCCAGGTTCGGTGGCAGCCGGGCAATATTGTTCTTGATCCCGCCGGGAGCGGCCGTACCCAGATGCATCAGTCCGGTCTTGCCGAGATAGTGGTTGGTCCGCACATACCGGTTGCGGTAGTGGACCGCGCCGTCGGCGATGGTGAAGGCCGAGAGCATGCCGTCGCCGTCGAACAAGTGGTGCAGCGGCCGGCCACTGTGGTCCTGCCAACGCCCGGGTCCGTTGCGGTAGAGGGTGCCCGCCAGCTCCGCCGGAATCGTTCCGTCGATGTCGTCGACCCGGTAGTCGTGTTCGACGTGTTGCGGCTCGCTGACGCCGAGGCTGCGCAGGTCGGCATCGCTGAGCGCGCCGAGCTGCGTGGTCGCGCGGTCCCGTTCGCCGTCCGGCAACCAGGCAAGGTAGCGCCGCAGTTCGGGCAACGGGGTGAGGTCGACGACAGGCACGCGCACTCCTCTACTGAGACTGATCTGCAACTTAGTCTCAGTAGGCTGTGGGCGCAATGACCGCCGAGGTACAACTGATCGGTGGCCAACACTCGCTCGTCATCGCAACTGGTCGATGCCGCGCTGGAGTTGATCATCGAGGCCGGCGTAGACCGGCTGACGCTGAGCCAGGTCGCCGAACGCGCAGGCGTCTCGCGGGCCACCGCGTACCGCGAATTCGGCGACAAAGACGGCGTGCTGGCTGCGGTGGCACAGCAGGAGATCGGCGCGATGATCGTCGCCACCATGGCCGGTTTCGACCCGCAAGCCGATCTCACCACGCAGGTGACCCTCGTTGTCACCAACGCCCTGCGTTACCTGCGCGGCCACCGGGCGTTCGTCCGCGTGCGCGACCACGAACCGCACTGGCTGCTGTATGCCGGACTGCCGATCGGCAATGCCCGGATGAACGTGGTGCAGACGGTGGCAGCCATGGTCGCCGCGGCGATCCCCAGCCCCGACCCGCTCGCGCTGCCGCCGTTGGCCGCCGCCGAAGTGGTGGTGCGCACCGTGCTGTCGCATGCGCTCATCGAGGACAGCGCGTTGACCGATCAGGAAGTGGCGCAAGCGGTCAGCCGCGCGATCAGTAAGCCCGCGATCTCGTAAGCCCGGGTATCGGTGAACGGTAACGCCCGTGGAATGCAATCAGGCCCGGTGATCACCGGGCCTGACATTTGTGGCAGGTACAGGATTCGAACCTGTGTAGGCTTTCGCCGACGGATTTACAGTCCGCTCCCATTGGCCGCTCGGGCAACCTGCCTGGGTGCGCCGCGCCGGAATCCCGGTTTGGTGCGAGTAGCAGGGTACAACGAGGATGTACCCCAAACACAAACTGGCCGATCTAGGAGGGGTCCAATGGCGGATTCATCGTTCGACATCGTCAGCAAGGTCGACCGCCAGGAGGTCGACAACGCGCTGAATCAGGCAGCCAAGGAGTTGAGCACCCGGTTCGACTTCCGCGGCACCGACACCACCATCGCCTGGAAGGGCGACGAGGTCATCGAGCTCGTCAGCTCCACCGAGGAGCGGGTCAAGGCCGCCGTCGACGTTTTCAAGGAAAAGCTGGTTCGCCGCGACATCTCGATGAAGGCGTTCGACGCCGGCGAGCCGCAGGCCAGCGGCAAGACCTACAAGGTCAGCGGCACGCTCAAGCAGGGCATCGACCAGGAGCACGCCAAGAAAATCAACAAGCTCATCCGCGACGAGGGCCCCAAGGGCGTGAAATCCCAGGTCCAGGGTGACGAGATCCGGGTCAGCTCCAAGAAGCGCGACGACCTGCAGGCCGTCATCGCGCTGCTCAAAGGCGCCGACCTCGACGTGGCTCTGCAGTTCGTCAACTACCGGTAGACCAAGGACCCTCGCCCGACCAACCGGTCAGTGCCTAATGTGGTGAGCATCACCACACACGCAAAGCGAGGACCGCGATGACCGCAACCCCGGAGACCCAGCCCGTACCCGCCGAAACCGACGGCGGGTCCTACGACGTCGTGATCATCGGCGCCGGGTTCTCCGGAATCGGCGCGGCCTACCGCATCACCGAACGCAACCCCGGCACCCGCTACGTCGTCCTGGAACGCCGCGACCGCATCGGCGGCACCTGGGATTTGTTCCGCTACCCCGGGGTGCGCTCGGACTCCAGCATCTTCTCGCTGTCCTGGCCGTGGGAACCGTGGCTCCGCAAGGAGGGGGTGGCCGACGGGGACCACATCCGGGAGTACATGGAAGACACCGTCCGCAAGCGCGGCATCCTGCCCCACATCCACTTCGGCACCCACGTGCAGTCGGCCGACTGGGATTCGGATACCGACACCTGGACCGTGCACGTCGTCGAGAACGGTGCCCCCATGGTCTGCCGCGGCCGCTTCGTGTTCTTCGGCTCGGGCTACTACAACTACGACGAGGGCTACACCCCCGACTTCCCCGGCCTCGATGCGTTCGGAGGCACGGTAGTGCATCCGCAGTTCTGGCCCGAAGATCTGGACTACACCGGCAAGAAGATGATCGTCATCGGCAGTGGGGCCACCGCGATTTCGCTGATCCCCGCACTGGCGCAAAAGGCCGCCAAGGTGACGATGCTGCAGCGGTCGCCGACCTATCTGCTGGCCGGGTCGCGGGTCAACCCGATCATCGAAGCGGTCCGGAAAGTGGCTCCCCGCAGAATCTCTCACGCGTTCGGGCGCTACTTCGCGGTGGCGTTCGAAAGCATGGTGTGGTTCCTGGCCCGGACGGCACCCGGCCTGGCCCGCAAGATCGTGCGCGCCCAGAACGCCAGCCGGTTGCCTGCGGGCTATCCCGTCGACGTGCACTTCAAGCCGCGCTACAACGTCTGGGACCAGCGGCTGTGCCTCGTGGCAGACGGCGACATGTTCGAGGCGATCTCCAGCGGTCGCGCCGAGGTGGTCACCGACCACATCGACCACTTCGACGACACCGGCATCACGCTGAAGTCGGGCCGGCACCTGGACGCCGACATCATCGTCACCGCCACCGGCCTGCAGCTGCAGGCGCTCGGCGGTGTGCGAATCACCCTGGACGGCAACGAGATCAAGCCACAGGAGCGGTTCTCCTACAAGGCACACATGCTCGAAGACGTGCCGAACCTGATCTGGTGCATCGGCTATACGAATGCGTCGTGGACGCTGCGCGCCGACATGACCGCCCGCGCGGCGGCCAAGCTGATCGCCTACATGAAGTCGCACGGCTACACCCACGCCTTCCCGCACCTGAACGGCGAGCCGATCGCCGAAAAGCCGGCGTGGGACATCCAGGCCGGCTATGTGCTGCGCAACCTGCACGCCCTGCCCAAGTCCGGCCTCAAGCGGCCGTGGGTGGTGCGGCAGAACTATCTGGCCGATGCCATCGATCACCACTTCATCGACAAGATCGACGAGGACATGACGTTCGGCCGGGTGGCCAGTCCGGCGCGGGTAGCCGGGTAGCCGACGGGTGAAGTGACCGGTCCCGCGGAAGCTGATATCACAGGTGATATCGGATTCTGGAGGACATTCATGCCAGGCAACCTCGCCGTCGACCTCGACGCCCTGATGCAGTCGGCCACCTCTGTCACCGGCCACGGCGACGATCTCCACGCCAGCCACGCCGGTGCCAGCACCAGCATCGCCGCCGCCCAAGGCGGGTGGACCGGCAGGTCCGCCGAGGCGCTGGCCGCTCGGGTCGCCGACTGGAACGCGCGTACCACCTCGCTGGTGAGCCGGATCGGCACGCTCGCCGACGGCATGCATACCTGCGCCGCCGGGTTCGGCGCCCACGAACACGGCAGCGCCGAAAAGCTGCACGACGTCGCATCCCAGTTGCCGAACTCGCAGTGAACAACGGGGTCTGCGCAATACCCTGAACGCCATGACTTCTGAACGCCGCGAACCCAACGTCGTCGTCCTCGGTGGCGGATCCTGGGGCACCACCGTCGCCTCCATCTGCGCCCGCCGCGGGCCGACGCTGCAGTGGGTGCGTTCCGAGGAGACCGCCAAGGACATCAACGAGAATCACCGCAACTCCCGCTACCTGGGCGACGACGTCGAACTGTCGGAAACCTTGCGCGCCACCACCGATTTCAGCGAGGCGGCCAACTGCGCCGACGTCGTCGTCATGGGTGTGCCCTCACACGGCTTCCGCGGTGTGCTCGCCCAACTCAGCAAGGAACTGCGGCCCTGGGTGCCGGTCGTCAGCCTGGTCAAAGGCCTCGAACAGGGCACGAACATGCGGATGAGTCAGATCGTCGACGAGGTCCTGCCCGGCCACCCGGCCGGCATCCTCGCCGGGCCCAACATCGCCCGCGAGGTCGCCGACGGTTATGCCGCCGCAGCCGTGCTGGCCATGCCCGACCAGCACCTGGCCGCGAACCTGGCGAAGATGTTCCGTACCAAGCGGTTCCGCGTCTACACCACCGACGACGTGGTCGGCGTCGAGATGGCAGGCGCGTTGAAGAACGTGTACGCGATCGCCGTCGGCATGGGCTACTCGCTCGGCATCGGCGAGAACACCCGCGCGCTTGTGATGGCCCGCGCGGTGCGGGAGATGTCCCGGATGGGCGAAGCGCTCGGCGGGCATCGCGACACCTTCGCCGGCTTGGCCGGCATGGGCGACCTGATCGTCACCTGCACCTCACAGCGCAGCCGTAACCGCCACGTCGGCGAGCAGCTGGGGTCCGGCAAGAGCATCGAGGAGATCATCGAGTCGATGAACCAGGTCGCCGAGGGGGTCAAGGCCGCCAGCGTGATCATGGAGTTCGCCGAGAAGTACGGGCTGAACATGCCGATCGCCCGCGAGGTCGATGCCGTGGTCAACCACGGCGCGAACGTCGAGCAGGCCTACCGCGGCCTCATGGCCGAGAAGCCCGGCCACGAGGT
>JAEZIA010000432.1 GCA_023416315.1 Actinomycetes bacterium | reverse complement strand
TCAATGTGCGGATTTCGGCTCCGGTGGTGGCCGGGATCGGGTTGGCCGCGACCTTCGGTGCCGGTGTCACGGCCCAACTCGGTGCGATGCGGATCAATGAGGAGATCGACGCCCTGGAATCGATGGGGATCCCGCCGGTCGAGTATTTGGTTTCGACCCGGATTGTGGCGGGGATGGTGGCGATCACCCCGCTGTACTCGATCGCGGTGATCTTGTCCTTCGTGGCCAGTCAGTTCACCACGGTGGTGTTGTTCGGTCAGTCCGGTGGCTTGTATGACCATTACTTCAATACCTTCCTCAACCCGATCGATCTGTTGTGGAGCTTTTTGCAGGCGGTGTTGATGGCGATCACGATCCTGTTGATCCACACCTACTTCGGCTATTTCGCCACCGGCGGACCCTCCGGGGTCGGGGTCGCGGTCGGCAACGCTGTGCGCACCTCCCTGATCGTCGTCGTCTCGGTCACCCTGCTGATATCCCTGGCCATCTACGGCTCCAACGGCAACTTCAACCTGTCCGGATAGTCGAGGTGCGGAGATGAATTCAGGTACCGCGCGCCCGATCGCCGGCTTGGCGACCGTGGTCGTGATTGGCGCGATCATTGCGCTGGCAGTGGGGTTGTTCCAGGACAGCTTCACCAAGACCGTTCCGGTGACGGTGATCTCCGACCGTGCCGGTCTGGTGATGAACCCGGAGGCCAAGGTCAAGCTCAACGGCGCCCAGGTCGGCAAGGTGGCGTCGATCGACTCGCTGCCCGGCGGTAAGGCCGCGCTGCACCTGGCGATCGACCCGAAGATGGTCGACATCATTCCGGCCAACGTGGGTGCCGACATCACGTCCTCGACGGTGTTCGGATCGAAGTTCGTCGACCTCGTTCCGCCTGCCGAACCGTCGGTGCAGCCGATCCGACAGGACCAGATCATCGACGGCAAGCACGTCACCGTCGAGATCAACACCGTGTTCCAGCAATTGGTTTCGGTGCTTTCGGAGATCGAACCCGCCAAGCTCAACCAGACTCTGGGTGCGCTGTCCAAGGGCTTCAACGGCCGCGGCCAGAAGTTCGGCCAGTCTCTGGTCGACCTGGATTCCGCGCTCGCCACGCTCAACCCGAGCCTGGACACCCTCAACCACGAGATCGCCGTCGCGCCACGGGTGTTCGACGCCTATGCCGACGCGTCGTCTGACCTGGTCGCCACGGTCGACAACACGAGCAAGCTCAGCGACACCATCGTCGACGAGAACGAGAACCTCGACACCTTGCTGGTCAGTGCGATCGGTCTGGCTGACGTCGGCACCGAGGTGCTGAGCGAGAACAAGGACCCGCTGACCACTGTCCTGCATCTGCTCGTGCCGACCACCGACCTGCTCAACCAGTACAGCCCCGCACTCAACTGCGGCATCGCCGGCCTGGTCCCGCTGGCGCTGGGACCCGGATCGGCGCAACCCGGCGTCATGCTGCTGCAGTCCTTCTTCCTGGGCCGCGAACGCTACCGCTACCCGCAGGATCTGCCGAAGGTTGCGGCCAAGGGTGGCCCCCAATGCACCGACCTACCGAAGGTGCCGTTCGAGAAGAGCGCACCCTTCGTCGTGGCGGACATCGGGACCAACCAGGCGCAGTACGGCAACCAGGGCATTCTGTTGAATTCCGACGCGCTCAAGCAGGCGTTGTTCGGACCGATCGATGGTCCGCCGCGCAACACCGCACAGATTGGACAGCCCGGATGACCGCGCTGTGGAAGACCCTCGTCAAGGTCGGCATCTTTGGGGTGGTGATGTCGCTGCTGACCGCTGCCCTGTTCGCGATCTTCGGGCAGTACCGGTCCGGCTCGGACAACTCCTACTCCGCCGTCTTCGCCGACGCATCGAGCCTGAAGTCCGGGGATTCGGTGCGGGTGGCCGGCGTTCGCGTCGGCACGGTCTCCGACGTCGCGCTGCAACCGGACAACAAGGTCATCGTCGAGTTCAACGCCGACCGTAAGGTGGTGCTGACCTCGGGAACCAAGGCGACGGTGCGCTACCTCAACCTGGTCGGCGACCGCTACCTGGAACTGGTCGACAGCCCGGGATCGGCGAAGATCCAGCCGCCGGGCAGCCGGATTCCGCTTGACCGCACCGAGCCGGCCCTGGATCTCGACCTGCTCCTCGGCGGCCTGAAACCCGTTGTCCAGGGCCTTAATCCGCAGGACGTCAACGCGCTGACGAATTCCCTGATTCAGATCCTGCAAGGTCAGGAAGGCAGCATCGAGTCGCTGTTCTCCAAGACCTCGTCGTTCACGAACTCGCTTGCCGACAACGGCCAGACGGTGCAGCAGTTGATCGACAACCTCAACACGGTGGTTGCCACAATCTCCAAGGACGGCGACAAGTTCTCCGGCGCCGTCGACAAATTGGAGAAACTGGTCACCGGCCTGGCCGCCGATAAAGACCCGATCGGGGAGGCGGTCACCGCCCTCGACAACGGGACCGCGTCGCTGACGGACCTGCTCGGTCGGGCGCGTGATCCGCTGGCGGGCACGATCGACCAGCTGGACCGGCTTGCGCCACTGCTCGACCAGGACAAGGAGCTCTTGGACATCACAATCCAGAAGGCTCCGAAGAACTATCGCAAGCTGGTGCGGCTCGGTGCCTACGGCAGCTTCCTCAACCAGTATCTGTGTGGTCTGTCGTTCCGGGTCAGCGATCTGCAAGGCCGCACCGCGTACTTCCCATGGATCATCCAACACAGTGGAAGGTGTGGGGAGCCCTGATGCTCAAATACCGCGGTTCCGCTCTCATCCGATCCGGCTTCATCGGCTTGACGCTGATCGTGCTCATCATCACGATGGGCCTGTCGCCCGAACGGCTGGTGTCGCTTGCCACATCGGTCAAGCATCAGGCGCTGTTCACCGAAGCCGGCGGACTGCAGGCGGGCAATGATGTCAAGGTGTCCGGCGTCAAAGTCGGCACCGTGTCCGATGTGTCGCTCCAGCGCGGCAAGGCGCTGGTGACGTTCCTGGTGAAGGGCACCGTGCGGTTGGGTTCGGACACCACCGCCCACATCCGCACCGGAACGCTGCTCGGCCAGCGGATCCTCACGTTGGAGTCCAACGGGAAGGGGAATCTGAAGTCGTCCGATGTCATTCCGCTGTCCCGCACCGGGGCTCCGTATTCACTGTCGGACTCGCTGTCCGAGTTCACCGCGAACACGGCCGACACCGATACCGCGGCGCTCAACCAGTCGTTGAATACGCTGTCGGACACCCTTGACCGGATTTCGCCCCAGATCGGCCCGACGTTCGATGGGCTGAGCAAGCTGTCGCGAATGATCAACGAGCGCAACGAATCTCTGGCCAGCCTGCTCAAGAGTGCCGCCAACGTGACGAGCATCCTGGGGGAGCGCAGCCAGCAGGTCAATACCCTGCTGCTCAACGCCAACGATCTGATCGGTGTTCTCTCCGAGCGCCGGTACGCGATCGTGAATCTGCTGGCGAACACCTCCGCGCTCTCGAAGCAGTTGACCGCGATCGTCGCGGACAACGAAAAGGAACTGGCGCCGGCCTTGGAGAAGCTGAACTCGGTGACTGCGATGTTGGAGAAGAACAACGACAACATCACCGCCGCCATGAAGGGTCTCGCCAAGTACCAGATCACCCAGGCCGAGGCCGTGAACAGCGGCTTCCTGTACAACGCGTTCGTCGCGAACCTGCTGCCGGCCCAGACGCTGCAGCCGTTCCTCGACTACGCGCTCGGCTTCCGGCGCGGCGTGGACGCGGGTCAACCGGCGGACAACGCCGGACCGCGGGCCGAGATTCCGTTCCCGTACAACGCGATACCGCAACCCAATGAGCGATGGGGGCAGCCATGAACCGCAGGCGACTGACAATCGCCGTGTCCGCGGTGCTGGCCGTGCTGATCGTCGGAGGGATTGCGCTGCTGGTCCGCCAGGCGTTCTTCAAACCGACGACCATCACGGCGTACTTCACCAGCGCCACCGCGATCTACCCCGGCGACGAGGTGCGGGTGGCCGGGGTGAAGGTCGGCACGATCAAGGACATTCAAGCTCAGGGCACCAAGGCCAAGATGACACTGGCTGTCGACCGTGATGTACCGATCCCGTCGAACGCGGAAGCCGTCATCGTCTCGCAGAACCTGGTCGGGGCCCGCTACGTACAGCTCACACCTCCTTATGAGGACAGCGGCCCGACGATGTCCGACGGTGCGGTGATCGGCGTGGACCGCACCGCCGTGCCGGTCGAATGGGACGAAGTCAAGGCCCAATTGACCCGTTTGGCAACAGATCTGGGCCCCAAGGACGATGCCTCGGTCACTGCCGTCAGCCGGTTCATCGACAGCGCGGCCAATGCGCTCGACGGAAACGGTCAGAAACTGCACGACACCGTCGCCGAACTGTCCGGCGTCAGCCGAGTACTCGCCGACGGCAGCGGCAACATCGTCGACACGATCAAGAACCTGCAGACCTTCGTCACGGCCTTGCGCGACAGCAATGTTCAGATCGTCCAGTTCCAGGATCGGTTGGCCAGCCTCACCAGCGTGGTCGACGGCAGCCGCTCCGATCTGGACGCGGCGCTGACCAACCTCTCCAGCGCGGTGGTCGACGTCCAGCGCTTCATCGAAGGCAGCCGCAACCAGACCACCGAGCAACTGCAACGGTTGACGGCCGTCACCAAGAACCTTGCTGACAATCAGATGGTGGTCAGAAACCTGTTGCACGTCGCCCCGAACGCCATCGGTAACGCGTACAACATCTACAACCCGGACACTCAGAGCGCCTTGGGTGGCTTCACCATGGCGAACTTCGCCAATCCGGTTCAGTTGGTGTGCTCGGCGATTGCCGCGGTGCAGAACGTCACCGGCCCGGAGACGGCGAAGGCGTGCGCCCAGTATCTGGGCCCGGCACTTCGACTGTTGAACTTCAACTACCTGCCGCTGCCGTTCAACAGCTACCTCGGTAAGTCGCCGAGCCCGGAGAACCTGATCTACTCGGATCCGGCCATCGCTCCCGGCGGTTCGCGGTACGCGCCACCGGCGGAAATTCCGCCGACAGTGTCGGCCTACACCGGGTACAACGGCGATGTGCCGGGGCCGGCGGGCTGGGGTCAACCCGCTCCGGAGTTCCACGGTGCGTACGCGCCCGGCGGTCTGCCGGCCGATCCGCAGCCGGCGCTGTTCCCGGGTGCCCCGATTCCGCCGGGGGTTCCGGCCGCCGTCGGACCGGCGGCACCGCCACCGACGAACCTCGAGGGCATGCTCCTTCCCGCTGAATCGCCCGCTCCGGCTCCGGCGCCGCAGCCCGTCGAAGGGACGCCGCCATCATGACCCGTCGTGAGTCGGCGCGCCGACTGGCTGTGGTTGCCACCTGCGTTGCGGTGAGCACCAGTGGCTGCGCCTTCGGTGGTCTGAACTCGCTGCCGCTGCCAGGCACGGTCGGGCACGGTGAAGGGTCCAAGACCTATCACGTCGAGCTCGCCAACGTCGGTCAGCTGGAATCGAATTCACCGGTCCTCGTCGGGGATGTGGTGGTCGGAAGCGTCGGGAAGATGACGGTCACCGACTGGCACGCCGATGTCGAAGTCTCGGTGGAGCCCGGGGTCGTCATCCCGGAGAACGCCGTCGCCACGGTGGGGCAGACCAGCCTTCTGGGCTCGATGCATCTGGCCCTCAACCCCCCGTTGGGACAGGCCCCCACCGGGGTCCTGCAGCCCGGAGCGACGCTGGGCCTGAACCGATCCTCGACGTACCCGTCGACCGAGCAGACCCTGTCGGCCCTGTCGGTCGTCGTGAACGGCGGCGGCCTCGGCCAGATCGGCGATATCGTCCGTGAGTTCAGCGCGGCCCTGGGTGGACGCGAGAGCAACATTCGGGATCTGTTGACCCGGTTGAACGATTTCGTGGGTCTGCTCGCCGACCAGCGGGACAGCATCAACGCCGCGGTCACCTCGTTGAACAATCTGGCCGGTACGTTCGCCGGTCAGAAAGAGGTCCTCACCAATGCACTCAACCGGATCCCGCCTGCGTTGGACGTCTTGGTCAACGAGCGTCCGCGAATCGTCACGGCGCTGACCAAATTCCGCGACTTCTCCAATCTGGCAACGGGATTGATCAATGACTCGGGCGCTGACCTGGTTCGCAACCTGCAGAACCT
>JAEZIA010000395.1 GCA_023416315.1 Actinomycetes bacterium | reverse complement strand
TGAAGATGCCGCGCTGCAGAGCCAGGACGAGCGCGTTGCGGGTCTCCTCCGGTGAGATCAGCTCATCGAAGCCGAGGCTGCCCGCCGAGCGGTAGGACGCCTCGAGTTCCATGTTCTTCAGGATCTCCGTGACGTCTTCGTCGGCGTGCGAGGCGCGGCTGAGCGCCGCCGCGCTCATCGCCCCCATGGTGGCGCCCGGGTAGGCGAACGTCGCGACCTGGTTGTCGAAGCCCAGCAGCGACATCACCATCGAACCGAACCCGAACGCCTTGCGCAGCGTGACATGCAGCTTTAGCGTCGTCGCAGCCGTCTGCGCGGCGAACATCCTTGCCCCGCTGCGCAGTACGCCGTCACGCTCGGACTGGCTACCCGGCAGCATGCCCGGGTTGTCGGCCAGGAACACGATCGGCAGATGGAACGAGTCGGCGACCATGATGAAGTGCGCGGCCTTGTCGGCGGCATCGGAGTCGATGGACCCGGCCAGTTCCGTCGGCTGGTTCGCGACGACCGCGACGGGATAACCGCCCAGATGGGCCAGTGCGCAGATGATCGCCGGACCGAACTTCGGTTGGACCTCGAACCAGTCCGTGTCGTCGAAGACGATGTCGAGGACGGTGCGCATGTCGTAGATGTTGCGGTTGTCCCGAGAGATGATGTCGAGTAGTTCGGGTGTCGGGCGCAGGGCAGCGTCCTCGTCGTACAGCCGGGTCGGGGGATACGACCATGCGCTGGAAGGGAAGTAGGACAGGTAGCGACGGATGTCATCGAGCACCGCCTCGTCGGTCTCGGCGACGTTGTGGATCACCCCGCTGGGCAGTGCGACCGTGGGGCCGCCGAGGTCCTCCTTCGAGATCTCCTCTCCGGTAGCTTCTTTCACCACGGGCGGACCGGCGGTGAAGATCGCACCCTGATCGCTCATGATCGAGAAATCGCAGACCGGCGCGACAAGTGCGCCGTGGCCTGCCGACGGACCGAGGACCGCGGAGATGGTTGGTACCTTGCCGGAGCAGCGAGCCTGGGCGATGAGGTCGGTCGGCGTTCGGCCGTAGTGCTCCCCGCCGGCGGCACGGAAACCGGCTCCCTCCAACAACATCACCAAGGGGATCTTGTTGCGCAGCGCGAGTTCGGCCAGCCGGTAACGCTTGGCGTTGCCGCCGGGCCCGATGCTGCCTGCCAGCGTGGTGAAATCCTCGGCACCGACCATCACCGGGGTGCCGTCGATGCGACCGGCGCCGGCGACCAGGCCGTCGGCTGCGATCTCACCGCCGACCAACGTGCCGAACTCCTGGAAGGTGCCGGGGTCGAGCAGGTGATCGATGCGGGCCCGAGCGTCGAGCTTGCCCTTGCCGTGGTGCTTGGCGAGGCGCTCCTCGCCGCCCATGGCATGCGCATGCTGGCGGCGCCGGCTCAGGTCATGGAGCGTTTCCTGCCAATCCTGCGCGTTGCTCATCGACCTGTCCTAACCGTGCCGGCGTTGACCATACTGAATTGCTTACTGTAGCGTCTGCCGCCATGGGTGAGGTCGGTGGTCTCAAAGTCGACCGGGGTGTGATCAGCCGGCTCGCCGGGGTCGCCGACGCGGCGCGCGAGGTGGAGCGGCTCGGCTACGACGGGTGCTGGACCGCCGAGATCAATCACGATCCGTTCCTACCGTTGACGTTGGCGGCCGAACACACCACGCAGATCGAGTTGGGAACCTCGATCGCGGTCGCGTTCGCGCGTAATCCGATGACGGTGGCCAATATCGGCTGGGATCTGCAGGATTATTCGCGTGGCCGGCTGCTGCTGGGGCTGGGCACTCAGATCAAGCCGCACATCGAAAAGCGGTTCAGCATGCCGTGGAGCCAGCCGGTCCGGCGGATGGGCGAGTTCGTCGTTGCGTTGCATGAGATTTGGGCGTGCTGGCGCGACGGGACGAAGTTGAGCTTCGACGGCGATTTCTACACCCACCGGCTGATGACGCCGATGTTCGTTCCGGACCCGCACCCGTATGGCTCTCCGAAGGTCGCGATCGCGGCCGTCGGCGAGTTGATGACCGAGAAGTGCGGTGAGGTGGCCGACGGACTGATCGCGCACGCGTTCACCACCAAGCGCTATTTCGACGAGGTGACCATCCCGGCGCTGCAGCGGGGGATGGCCAAGGCGGGCCGCTCGGCGGACGACTTCGAAGTGATGGCACCGGTGTTTGTGGTCACCGGGTCGGACGAGGATGAGATTGCGACGGCGACGGCGGGCACACGCAAGCAGATCGCGTTTTACGCCTCCACGCCCGCGTATCGAAAAGTGTTGGAGCTGCACGGCTGGGGTGAGTTGCAGACCGAACTGCACCGACTGTCACTGGACGGCCAGTGGGACACCATGGCCACGCTGATCGACGACGAGATTCTCGAGACGTTCGCCGTTGTGGCGCCGCTGGACGGTCTGGCGGCGGCGTTGAAGACGCGCTGCGACGGGATCATCGACCGGGTGATGGTCGGTTTGCCGTCGTCTGCTTCGGAGGACACCGTTCGGGCGTTCCTGGACGAGGTGCGGTCGGCCTGAATTAGGCTGGGGCTCAGGGGTTATCACCAAACCAGAGTTCATCCACAGATCGCATTGACCCGTATCCGCATGTCGGTGGCCCGGCATAGAATTCGAACATGCTTTCGACCGCCGTGGAGCGTGAGGCGCTTACCGCTGCGGTCGACTCGCTGGCCGGCTTGGATTTCGCGGCGCTCGCTGCGCCGGAGCGGTTCGCGGTGCTGGAGTGGATCGAAACCCAGCAGCGCCGGCTGACCGCGATCGCCCTTACTGGGGTGGGCTCGTTAGAGCAGTTCGAGGGCTGCCCGCCGGTCGGGATCGCTCTGGGTGATGTGCTGCGGGTCAGCCCGCGCGAAGCCAAACGCCGGATCCGGGATGCCGCCCAGCTGCTGCCGCGTACGACGTTGACCGGTGAGCCGCTGGAACCGGCACTGCCCGAAACCGCGCGGGTGTGGAACGCCGGGCAGCTCGATATCGAGCATCTGCGGGTGATTCAGAAGTTCTTCCGCGACCTGCCCGAGCACGTACCCCCAGCCGAGGCCGTGAAAGCCGAAAAAATCCTGGCGGACAAGGCGGCGGTGCTGCGCCCGGATCAATTGGAGCGCGTCGCCCACCGCCTCGCCTTGCACCTCAACCCCGACGGGAAGTTCTCCGATGCCGATCGGGCCCGCAAGCGCGGCTTCGTCTGGTGCGGCGGCCAAGGCATCGACGGCATGAGCATCGGGCGGTTGATCGCCGACCCCGAACTCCGCTCGGAGTTGGATGCGTGGCTGGCGAAGTTCGCCGCCCCCGGCATGTGCAACCCCGCCGACGACACCCCAACGGTGACGCCATCAGAGGACGGGGCGGCCCGCGATACACGTAGTTGCGCTCAGCGTCAGCACGACGCCCTCAAAGGATTGGTGCGCGGCCAGCTCGGTGATCCGAAGCTCGGCCAACACAACGGCGTACCGGTGACCGTGATCGCCACCGCCACCATCCAGGACCTGCAGGCGAAGAGCGGGCAGGCGGTGACCGCCGGCGGCACCGTGTTGCCCATCCCGGATTTGATCCGGATGGCCAGCCACGCCTACTGCTACCTCGCGCTGTTCGACGGAGTCAACGGTCGGGCGTTGTGGTTGGGTCGCACCAAACGCATCGCCACCGCCGACCAGCGAATCATCCTGCACGCCAAGGACCGTGGCTGTACCCGGCCCGGTTGTGACGCACCC
>JAEZIA010000303.1 GCA_023416315.1 Actinomycetes bacterium | reverse complement strand
GAGGAACAGCGCTTCGGTGTCGAGCACAAGGAACACATCAAGAGCCTGCGCACCCACGTCGACGTGCTGACGATGAGCGCCACCCCGATCCCGCGCACTCTGGAGATGAGCCTGGCCGGCATCCGGGAGATGTCGACGATCCTGACTCCGCCCGAGGAGCGCTACCCGGTACTGACCTACGTCGGCGGTCACGACGACAAGCAGGTGGCCGCGGCGCTGCGTCGCGAACTGCTGCGCGACGGGCAGGCCTTCTACATCCACAACCGGGTCAGCAGCATCGATGCCGCCGCCGCGCGGGTCCGTGAGCTGGTGCCCGAGGCGCGGGTGGTGGTCGCCCACGGCCAGATGCCCGAAGAGTTGCTGGAACGCACCGTCGAGGGCTTCTGGAACCGCGAGTACGACATCCTGGTCTGCACCACGATCGTCGAGACCGGCCTGGACATCTCGAATGCCAACACCCTGATCGTCGAACGCGCCGACACCTTCGGCCTGTCCCAGCTGCACCAGCTGCGTGGCCGGGTGGGCCGCAGCCGGGAACGCGGCTATGCCTACTTCCTGTATCCCAAGGAGATGCCGCTCACCGAAACCGCCTACGACCGGCTGGCCACCATCGCGCAGAACAACGAGCTGGGCGCCGGAATGGCGGTTGCCTTGAAGGACTTGGAGATTCGCGGCGCAGGCAATGTGCTCGGCGTCGAGCAGTCCGGCCATGTAGCCGGGGTCGGCTTCGATCTGTATGTCCGGCTGGTGGGCGAGGCGGTCGAGGCGTACCGAGCCGCCGCCGACGGCAAGACCGTGACCACCGCCGAAGAGCCCAAGGATGTGCGCATCGATCTGCCCGTCGACGCCCATCTGCCACCGGACTACATCGGCAGCGACCGGCTGCGGCTGGAGGCCTATCGCCGGCTGGCCGCCGCGGCCGACGATGCAGGCATCGTCTCGGTGGTCGAGGAACTCACCGACCGCTACGGCCCGCTGCCCGAGCCCGCGCAGCGGCTGGTGGCGGTGGCGCGGTTGCGCCTGGTCTGCCGCAGTTACGGCGTGACCGAGGTCGCCGCCACCGGAAGTGGTTCTGCCACCACGATTCGCGTCGCACCGCTGACGTTGCCCGATTCCGCGCAGCTGCGCCTGAAGCGGGTCTATCCCGGCGCCTCCTACCGGGCGACGACGTCGACGGTGACGGTGCCGATTCCGCGCGCCGGCAGCGGCGTCGGTGCGCCGCGGATCCGCGACCTGGCGCTGGTGCAGATGGTGGCCGATCTGCTTCGCGCGCTCGACGGACAACCGCAGGGCGAGCTTGATATAACGACTCATCTACCGGCAGCGAAGGGAGAGCGGTGACCGTCATCCTGGTCGATCCGCGCCGTCCGTCGCTGGTCCCCGTCGAAGCCGTCGAGTTGCTGGCCGGTGACGTGCAGTACACCGAGGAGATGCCGGTCAAGGTGCCGTGGTCGCTGCCGTCGGGACGGCCGGTCTTCACTGGTGAGGACGCTCCGGTATTGCTGTCCTCTGACCCGCAACATCCCGAAGTGCGGGCTCGGCTGGCCGCAGGTGAACGACTGATCGCCGCACCGGCGCCGCAGCCCGGTGAGCGACTGGTCGACGCCGTGGCGATCATGGACAAGCTGCGCACGGCCGGTCCGTGGGAGAGCGAACAGACCCACGACTCGTTGCGGCGCTATCTGCTCGAGGAGACCTACGAACTGTTCGACGCAGTGCGCGGCGGCAATATCGACGAGTTGCGTGAAGAACTCGGAGATGTGTTGCTGCAGGTGCTCTTTCATGCCCGGATCGCCGAAGAGGCCCAGCACGGCTTCACCATCGACGATGTCGCCGACGCGTTGGTGCGCAAGCTCGGCAATCGGGTGCCCGCGGTCTTGGCCGGCGAGTCGATCTCCCTGGAAGACCAGCTGGCCCAGTGGGAACAACGCAAGGCTGCCGAGAACCTTCAGAAGCGCAACCGCATCTCCTGCGTCGACGACGTTCCCACCGGCCAGCCCGCACTGGCGTTGGCACAGAAGGTGATCGCCCGGGTGGTGACCGCGGGATTCCCGCCGGAGCTGATCCCGCCCTCGATCCTGTCGGTCAGCGTGGCGGCCGAGAAGGACGCCGAAAACGAGTTGCGCACTCATGTGCTGGAGTTCATGGACACCGTTCGCGTCGCCGAGCGTGCGATCGCGGCGAACCGGCGCGACACCGACGCGCCCAGTGAACTCGACGCCGCCGCACCGCTGGGAGTGGTCAGCGCCGACGAATGGCGCAGGCACTGGCCGGTGTCTGACGCCGAAGTGCTGGAACTGCCGCAGGTGCCCGAACTGGTCACCGACGAGGATCTGCTCGACGACCTCGACACCGTGCGTGTCGAGGACGACGTGCCGGAGCTTGCCGACGACATCGAGCCGGCCGATGAACCGGCCGACGCGACGGTCGATCAGCCCAGCAGCGTCGAGCCCCAGTAGTCGCCGTCACGCAGCCCCGGCGGGACGGCGAAGATCGCGCTGCCGGTGTGGGTGATGTACTCGTTGAGGGCGTCGCGGCGAGCGAGCTCGGCTTGCATCGGGATGAACTGGGTCGCCGGGTTACGCACGAACGCGATGAAGAACAGGCCCGCGTCCAGGTGGCCGAACCCGTCCGAGCCGTCGGTGAAGTTGTAGCCGCGGCGCAGGATCCGGATACCGTTCAGATGCTGATGAGACGCCAGCCGCACGTGGGCGTCGACGTCGATCAGCGGAGTGTTCTTGTTGTCGACGATGTCGAGGTCGAGTTCCTCGAACTCCTGCTTGAGACCATTGGGCGCCCCGGTACCCTTCTGCCTGCCGATCACCCGCTCTTGCTCGAGAAGCGTTGTGCGATCCCAATTCTCGATGCGCATCCGGATCCGCCGGCTGATCAGGTAGGTGCCGCCGGTCATCCAGGACGGGCCGTCGCCGCTGGCCACCCACACCTGCTCGTTGAGCATGTCGGTGTCCTCGGCCTTGATGTTGTTGGTTCCGTCCTTGAACCCGAACAGGTTTCGCGGGGTGGCCTGCTCGCGGGTTGTCGACGAGGTGCGGCCGAAGCCGAGCTGGGAATAGCGCACCGCCACCGTGCCGAAGCCGACGCGGGCGAGGTTGCGGATGGCGTGCACGGCGACCTGCGGGTCGTTGGCGCATGCTTGCACGACGATGTCGCCGCCGCAGCGGGTCGGATCCATGGTCTCGTTGGGGAACTTCGGCAGGTTTTCCAGCAGCGCCGGCTTCTGCCCGCCGAGGCCGAACCGCTCCTTGCCGTCCTTGACGAAGAAGGACGGGCCGAAGCCGATGGTGAGTGTCAGCTGCGAGGCCGGCAGCCCCAGGGCTTCACCGGTATCCGCGGGCGGCGCATAGGGATTGAGTCCGACCGCACCGTCCGGAACGGTCTCGTGACCGGCGGTCATCCGCTCGGCCATGGCCGTCCACTCCTTGAGCATCGCGATCAGATCAGCCTTGGAGTCGGTGGTGACATCGAAGGCGGCGAAGTGCATCCGGTCCTGGGCAGGGGTGACGATCCCGGCCTGGTGCTCGCCACGGAACGGGACGGGCTTGTCCAGGCCGTGGTCGGCCGCGCTGGCCGCCGACGCCCGCCCGGCCAGCGCTCCGGCGCCGGCCGCGCCGACCACGGCGGCGGTGACGCCTGCGGCGCCGAACAGCTTGCGGCGGGACCACCCGGCCGAGGCGGCCTCGGCCGGTGCGGTGTCGTCGGGGTTATTGCGGGGCGATGACACCTTGCACCTGGCTAACCTCCTTGCTCAGCGCGTCGATCGCCCGCGAGAGCTCTTGGCGCTGCGGTTCGGTGACGGTGTCGTACAGCACGAAACCGTCGCCCTGGCGGTAGCGGGCCAGCAGTGCTTCGACGTCGGTGAAGCCCTTGTCGACCCGCTTGCCGAGGTCGGCGTTGCGCTCGTCGAGGATGGGACGCACCGAGGCCACCGCGGTCCGGGAACCATCGACGTTGGCTTGGAAATCCCACAGGTCGGTGTGGCTGAAGATGTCCTCTTCGCCGCTGATCTTGCTGATCGCTACCTCGTCGAGAAGACCCTGTGCGCCACCGGCGATCTGGGTGGAGTCGATGGTCCAGCCCGGGGCCTTCACGCCGTCGTTGAGTTCCTTGATATCGGCGACCAGCTGGTCGGCGACGGCGTTGGTGTCGGGCTGCAGGCCGGTGACCCACAGATCCTTCTCCAGGCGGTGGAAACCGGTCCATTTCTGGCCGGGTTCCAGGTCGGCCTCCCGCAGGTCGATACGCGGGTCGAGATCGTTGGGGAACGACTCGGCCACCGGTTCGATCCGCTCGTAGTAGGTGCGGGTGGTCGGGTAGAGCGACTTCGCCTTCGCGACATCACCGGCCTTGATCGCGGCCACGAACGCTTCGGTTGCCGGGACCAGCGCGTCGGTCTGGCTGTTGACGTAGCGCTTGTAGCTGTCGGCGGCTTCTTTGAACTTGCCCTCGGTATCGACTGCGACGGCGTTGCCGGTGACCACGAAGTCATTGCGGATGCCGTCGCCGATCATCCCGGGCTTGCAGGCCGTCTGGTAGGTGCCCGGCTCGGCGAGCTGCACGACGAGCTTGCGCTGCAGGCCGGGGGAGATGTTCTCGACCTCGCCCATCACCCGCTCGCCCTCGCCGTAGACGTAGAACTCGGTGACCTTCGTTCCGTTGTTGGTGACGACGAAGGTGCTCGGTCCGGTCGTGGCCTGGGTGCCCGAGAGCTTGCATTCGGTGTCGGAAGCCTCGACGGTGATCTCGCTGGCCGGCTTGCTGCTCGAGTCCGCGGACTTGGTTTCTTTGGCCGTGCATCCGGCCAGGGCAACGCCGGCGAGGAGTGCCGCGGTGGCAGCGGTGCCGGTCTTGATGCCGTGGGTGAGCGTCACTGATGGGACCTTTCGGAGAGGGAGGAGCGCTCCGAATCCTCGGAGGCGTCGGTGGAGTGGGTGGAACCGGTGCGGGCGGGCCGCAGGAACAGCGCGAGCACGATCAGCACGTAGGCCAGCCAGCAGATCAGCTGCAGGACCGTCGGGGTCGGGGTGATGTTGAAGACGCCCTGGATGATCTCGCCGTACCAGGCCGACCAGTTGAACCCGGCGCTGATATCGAAGGCCTTGGCGCTCAGGCCGGGCAACCAGCCCACCGTCTGCAGCGCCCCGATGCCATAGGACAGGACGCCGGCGGCCACCAGGATCAGGAACACGCCGGTGTAGGAAAAGAATTTGGCCAGGTTGATCCGGACCGCCCCGGCATACATGCCCCATGCGATCGCGGCCGCGGCCAGCACGCCGACCAGCAAGCCCAGCAGCGGCCAGGCGGTCGCGGCCTCCGCGTAGCCGACCATGAACAGCGCGGTCTCGAAGCCCTCGCGACCCACCGCCAGGAACGACAGCGCGAACACCGCCAGCGCACCCGCTTCCAGCGCCTTGGACATCCCGGCGCGCAGTTCACCGGACATGCTGGCCGACGCCTTACGCATCCACAGCACCATCGAGGTGACGATGGCGACGGCCACCAGGGACGCCACGCCGGCGATCGCCTCGGCCGCCAGGTCCTTGATGGTGTAGGTGCCGTATTGGATCGTGAGGAACACGCCTACCGTCATCACGACCGCCGCGCCGACACCGAGCCACACCCATTTGAGGGCGTCGCGGCGGTCGGATTTCACCAGGAACGCGACGAGAACCATGACGATGATCCCGGCTTCCAGACCTTCCCGGAGGCCGATCAAACCGCTACCGAAGAGCTGGGCACTGATGGTGGGGGCGGCTGCGCTGAATGTCGTCTGGATGCCGGTCGTGATGTCCGCCAGGTGGGTCATCGGCGCGTCCTAACTAACTTCGGATAATCCCCGGTAAGGAAGGCTTACCAAACGAAGGTTCGGCTCACCTTAACAGACCCCAGGTAACGAAATTACCGTCCTTTCCGGTTCGCCGGTAGGGACCAACGACCCGGAACGCATGGGACGATGAACGGGAGGAAATGGGTCCGAGGAGTGCTGTGTCGTCAACGCGTTGGCTGCGTGCTGCGGCCGTCATTGCGGCGGCAACGATGTTGCTGGCGGCTAGTTGTTCCTGGCAGCTGGGCACTCCGATTCCCGAAGGAGTGCCGCCGCCACCGGGCGATCCGGTGCCGGCCATCGACACCCACGCCAAGGGCAGGCCCGCCGACCAGCTACACGAATGGGCGGCGCAGCGCTCACCCAAGCTGGGGATCCCGGTCAACGCTCTGGAGGCCTACGCGTACGCCGCGCGGGTGGCCGAAGTGGAGAACCCGGATTGCCATCTGGCCTGGACGACGCTGGCCGGGATCGGCATGGTCGAAAGTCATCACGGCACCTACCGCGGGGCGGTCATCGCCCCCAACGGCGACGTCAGCCCTCCGATCCGCGGAGTTCATCTCGACGGCACCAACGGCAACCTGGAGATCATCGACACCGAGCAGTCCCTCGACGGTGACGTGCCGGTCTATGCCCGGGCGATGGGCCCTATGCAGTTCATCCCGGAGACGTGGCGGCTCTACGGTGTCGACGCCAACAACGACGGCGTGATCAGCCCGGACAATTTCGATGATGCCGCGCTGTCGGCGGCCGGCTATCTGTGCTTCCGCGGCAAGGATCTGGCCTCGCCGCGCGGCTGGATGAACGCCCTGCACGCTTACAACCATTCCGACCAGTACGCGCGCAGCGTGCGCGACTGGGCGACGGCGTATGCGCAAGGGCATGCGCTCTAAGAGCGCTGCGGCCGGGACGACCATCTAGGCTATTCGTCGCACACCACGACGCAAGGAGAGAGCCAGTGCCCATCATCGAGCAGGTCGCGGCCCGCGAGATCCTCGACTCCCGCGGCAACCCGACCGTCGAGGTCGAGGTGGCCCTGATCGACGGCACCTTCGCCCGTGCCGCTGTGCCGTCCGGCGCGTCGACCGGTGAGCATGAGGCGGTCGAACTCCGGGATGGCGCCGCCCGCTACGGCGGCAAGGGTGTGGAGAAGGCCGTCGAGGCCGTCCTCGACGAGATCGCACCCGCCGTCATCGGGCTGTCCGCCGACGACCAGCGCCTGGTCGACCAGGCCCTGCTGGATCTTGACGGCACCCCCGACAAATCCCGGCGGGGCGCCAACGCGATCCTCGGGGTCTCGCTCGCGGTCGCCAAGGCCGCGGCCGACAGCGCCGCGCTACCGCTGTTCCGCTACCTGGGTGGACCGAACGCCCACGTCCTGCCGGTGCCGATGATGAACATCCTCAACGGCGGCGCGCACGCCGACACCGGTGTCGACGTCCAGGAGTTCATGGTCGCGCCGATCGGCGCCCCGAGCTTCAAGGAAGCGCTGCGCTGGGGCGCCGAGGTTTACCACTCGTTGAAGTCGGTGCTCAAGAAGCAGGGGCTCTCCACCGGGCTCGGCGATGAGGGCGGTTTCGCGCCCGATGTCGCGGGCACCAAGGCCGCGCTGGACCTGATCGGCTCGGCCATCGAGGCAGCCGGATTCTCCCTCGGTACCGATGTGGCGCTGGCGCTCGACGTCGCCGCAACCGAATTCTTCACCGCTGGAAAGGGTTATAGCTTCGAGAACGAGGTCCGCACCGCCGAGCAGATGGGTCAGTTCTACGCAGGTCTGCTCGACTCCTACCCGCTGGTGTCGATTGAGGATCCGCTGTCCGAAGACGACTGGGACGGTTGGGTCGAGCTCACCACCGCGATCGGTGACCGGGTGCAGCTGGTCGGCGACGACCTGTTCGTCACCAACCCCGAACGGCTCGAGGACGGTATCGAGCGCGGGGCGGCCAACGCACTTCTGGTGAAGGTCAACCAGATCGGCACGCTCACCGAAACTCTCGACGCCGTCGCGTTGGCGCACAACAGCGGCTACCGCACGATGATGAGCCACCGCAGCGGCGAGACCGAGGACACCACGATCGCCGATCTGGCGGTCGCCGTCAGCAGCGGTCAGATCAAGACCGGTGCACCGGCGCGTAGCGAGCGGGTGGCCAAGTACAACCAGCTGCTGCGCATCGAGGAGGCGCTCGGGGACGCCGCCCGCTACGCGGGTGACCTCGCCTTCCCACGGTTCGTCGTCGGCGAATAGCCCTTGAGGATCTGAAAGAGACTGTGGCGGAAAGCAAGCGGCCCGACTCAAAGCGACGCGCACCGGCCTCCCGGCCGGGGGCGTCGGGTCGGGCCCGCTCGCGTACGTCGCCGACGGCCAAACGCGAAACCCGGCCCGCCGAGACCAAAGCCGCCCCGGAAGCTGTCGGAGCCGCTGGGCCGGCGGCATCGGGCAGAGGGCACAGTGTCACCGCGCCGATCCGGCGCGCGATTGCGGCATCGGTGGAGCAGCAGAGCGAACAGCGGCTGGGATTCACCGCGCGCCGCGCGGCGATCCTGGCGGCGGTGGTCTGCGTGCTCACGCTCACCATCGCCGGACCGGTGCGCACCTATTTCGCGCAGCGCACCGAGATGAAGCAGCTGGCCGCCTCGGAACAGGCGCTGCGCCAGCAGATCGCCGATCTGGAGTCACAGAAGGCCAAGCTCGCCGACCCGGTGTACATCGCCGCGCAGGCCCGCGAGCGGCTGGGTTTCGTGATGCCCGGAGACATTCCCTACCAGGTGCAACTGCCGGCGGGCGCGGTCGCCACACCCGACACCGGTCCACAGGCTGCGCCGGTGCGCAACAACGATCCCTGGTACACCTCGCTGTGGCACACCATCGCCGATGAACCGCACGGACCGCCGCCGGTCCCGGTCGAGGATCCCGCTGCGCCGGGACCGCCGCCGGAGCCCGCCCCAGCACCACCGGCGCCCGGTGGTTGATCCCGCCGATCTCGATGCGGTGGCGCGCCAATTGGGGCGCGAGCCACGCGGCGTACTGGAGATCGCCTATCGATGCCCCAATGGTGAACCGGGCGTGGTCAAAACCGCGCCCCGGCTCCCGGATGGCACCCCGTTCCCGACGCTGTACTACCTGACCCATCCGGTACTGACCGCCGCGGCCAGCCGGCTGGAGTCCGACGGGCTGATGCGGCAGATGAGTGAACGCCTGCAGCAGGATCCGGAGCTGGCCGCGGCCTACCGGCGCGCGCACGAGTCGTATCTGGCCGAGCGCGATGCGATCGAGCCGTTGGGTACCACGTTCACCGGGGGTGGAATGCCCGACCGGGTGAAGTGCCTACACGTGGTGATCGCCCATTCGTTGGCAAAAGGCCGTGGCGTCAACCCCTTTGGGGACGAAGCATTGGCAGTGCTGGCCGCCGAGCCGGGGATGGCGGGCATTTTGGACAAAGGGGAGTGGACATCAACGTAGCGACCAACCGGGTGGCGGCCATCGACTGCGGCACGAACTCGATCCGGCTGCTGATCGCGGACATGGCCGCGGGCCGGCTGCACGATGTGCACCGGGAGATGCGCATTGTGCGCCTCGGTCAAGGCGTCGACGCCACAGGGCAATTCGCCCCCGATGCGCTGGCCCGCACCCGGGCGGCGCTGGCCGACTACGCCGGGTTGCTGAAGCGTTTCGACGTCGGCAAGGTCCGCATGGTCGCGACGTCGGCGACGCGCGATGCCGCCAACCGCGATGTGTTCTTCGAGATGACCGCCGAGGTGCTCGACCCCGTGGTGCCGGGGGCGGTCGCCGAGGTGATCACCGGCCAGGAGGAGGCCGAATTGTCCTTCAATGGCGCGGTCGGCGAACTCGACAGCGCCGGAGCGCCGTTCGTGGTGGTGGACCTCGGCGGTGGCTCGACGGAGGTGGTACTCGGCGGTGGCGAGGGCGGTGTCCAGGCCAGCTTCTCGGCCGACATCGGCTGCGTGCGCCTGACCGAGCGCTGCCTGCACTCCGATCCGCCGACGGCCGCCGAGATCGCCGCCGCCCGCGAGGTGGTGCGCGAACGCCTCGGGGAGGCACTGCGGGTGGTGCCGGTGGAGCGGGCCAAGACGTGGGTGGGGGTGGCCGGAACGTTCACCACGCTGGCCGCGCTGGCCGCACGTATGACCACCTACGACGCCGACGCCATCCACTTGTCCCGCGTCGGCTTCGGTGACCTGCTCGCGGTGTGCGAGGAGCTGATCGGGATGAGCCGCAAGCAGCGGGCGGTGCTCGGGCCGATGCACGAGGGCCGCGTCGACGTTATCGGTGGCGGAGCGATCGTCGTCGAGGAGTTGGCTTACGCGCTGGGGCAGCGGGCCGGGATCGACGAGCTGGTGGTCAGCGAGCACGACATCCTCGACGGGATCGCGCTGTCGATCGCCTGAGGTCTACTCGTCTTCGGGCAGCACGAGTGGCTCCCCGTCGGCGCCGGTGGGGGTCCTGGTGCCGGCCAGCGTGAGGCCGAGCACCGTCATCACCACCCCGATCGCGAAATGCAGCCAGTTGTCAGAGCTGTTGA
>JAEZIA010000300.1 GCA_023416315.1 Actinomycetes bacterium | reverse complement strand
GTACATGCGTACCCGGACGCGCAGATTCTCCCGGCTCTCCGGCGACTGGTTCACCACGGTCACCTTGGCCTGGCGATGGTTGCCGGTTGCATAGGAGTCGAACACCACCGACAGCGGCTGCAGGCCTTTCTTGGCGCCGTAGTACGCCCCACCGGGACGCAGGTAGTAGTCGAAGATGTTGCCGAAGAACGACGGCCAGTGGCTGTTGAGCATCCAGTAGATCGTCATCTTGTGCCCGTCCCAGCCGTTGGCCGCGAACGCCTCGAACTGCGCGCGGGTGGCCTCGTAGTGGGCCAGTTGCGCCTTGTCGGCGAACATCCGCGCACCGGTCGACCTGCCGTACCGGCGATCGATCACCCGCTGGACGTTGATCAGCCGCGAGTTCTGCGGATCAGACCCGGCGTGAAAAAACCAGGTGTCGTTGATCGGCCACAGTTTGTCCGGCGGGATGAACTTCTGCAGGCTGGCAAACGGCGGGATGTGTTCGTTGTCGCCCTGTTCGGCCGACGAGCCGCGGGCGGCGCCGTATTGGCCGGCGAACCAGTACGAGGGTGGACGCCAGGTATAGGGGCCGGCCATCTGGATGCCGTCCCACACCTGCTGACCGTTGGCGTCGCGGTTCAACGACGACACCGTGTCGACGGTGGCGTTCTGCCAGTGCAGGTCGGACAGGATCTGGTGATAGTTCGCCAGCACCTCGGCCGGCGGGCGGCCGTCACTGCCGTTGGCCCACACGAACACCGACGCGTGCGAGCGCAGCATCTCGATCTGCGAGCGCATGCTCTCCTGGGCGACGCGATGGTCCTCCTCGTCCCACTGCTGCCACTTCTCCCATTGGTTGCAGCACATCCAGCCGTACATCAGCGGGATGCCGAGTTCGTCGGCCTGCTCGACGAAGCGCTGCGACGCGATCTTGGACTCCAGCCGCAGCATGTTCAGCCCGAGGTCTTTGACGTACCCGAGTATCGCGGCGTCGCGGTCCGGGTCGTACTTGTAGAGCAGGTCGGGCGTGTAGGTGGCGCCGCGGACCAGGAAGTTCTTGCCGTTGACCTGCAGGTAGAAGTTGCCACCGGTGCCCAGCTCAGCGAATGAGTCGTCGGAGTCGCGGCCCTGCGTGATCGTCCGGATGCCGAACTTGCGCGCCGAGGATTCGGTCGGCGTGCCGTTCTGGACGAACTCGAGCTTCAGGTCGTAGAGGTCGGGTCGGCCCATCGTGTAGGGCCACCATAAGTCGGGGTGGTCGACCACCAGCGCCGCGAACCGGTCGGGGCTGAGCGTGATCTCCCGCTCCTCACCGGGCATCAGCGACACCGGTTCGTCGACGTGAATGGGTGCTTTGCCGTCGCGGGTGATCGTCGCGCGCAGGACGCCGCGCACCTTCTCGGCGGAGTAGTTGCGCAGCGGCGCGTAGACCGTCAGCCGGGCGCTGTCGGTGTCGGGCAGCGGCAGCTCGGTATTGACTCCTGCATCGCCGATCGACACCGGCCCGGATGTCTTGAGGTACACCGGTTTCCAGATGCCGGCATTGCGGTCGGGCACGAATGAGGTGCCGTTGCGGTTGTCGTCGTCTTGATAGCCCAGGTAGCGCCAGTTGATCCAGTCCCACCAGCTGTCGGCGAGCTCGACGCCGTCGACGTCCTGGATGGCGCGTTCGGGAGTGACCTTCACCGCGAGGGTGTTGGCCTGCCCGGGTTGGATCCAGTGGGTGACGTCGAGCTCGTGGTCGTTGTACATGCCGACGACCTGCAGGTTGTCGGCGACGCGGCGACCGTTGAGCCACACCTCGGCGCGGTAGTTGATACCGGTGAAGTCCAGCAGGTAGGTCGGGTAGTCGGCCGGCGCGGTGAACGTCGTGCGGTACCACCAGTCCTGTTTGTACAGGTCCTGCGGCACGTCGTTCAGCAGGTTCTTGCCGTAGTAGAGGTTCGGGTAGACGCCGTCGTCCTGCAGGGTTTCCAGAACGGTGGCGGGCAGCCGACGCACCGGGTGCCACGCCGCCGCGTCGTAGCCGTTGGCGGAGATCGTGGGTCCGTCGGCCGCAAGGCCCTGCGCCGAGGTGAGCCGCCAGCCGTCGGCCAGTTCGATGCTCTGGGCGGGATGTGACGGCGGCACGGTGAACACCCGTAGGTCGCCTGCGCATAACAGCAGGAGCGCGATGACGGACAGCGTCCCGAAGGTTTTCGCCACCGTCCCTAAACTCCTCATGTCGAGATTCGCGACGGGACAGCCCCACGCAATCGTCGGTCACTTGCCGCGCGTTCATCTTGGCAGAGCGGGCGCGCGAACGCCGTGTCCGGTTCGTGTGCAACACCGCACAGCCGCGCGGATTCCAGGTTAGTCGGGGAGTTGGCCACAGCGCCGCGGAAGCCGGGCCGCCGGATCTACGCTGGGGCCATGACCGACCACGACCGCGCCGCCACCCGCCGCGAAATTGCCGATGCTCTGCTCAACGCCCTCGAACGCCGCCACGAGGTGCTCGATGCGATCGTCGCCTCCGATAACCGGGACTCCGCGATCAGGAACATCACCGAGCTGCTCGGCACATCGCGCCGCGGCACCGAAGCCGTCCTGGGGTTGTCGTTCGAGCAGGTGACCAGGGAGTCCCGCGACCGGATCACCGCCGAGTTGCGCGACCTCAACAGCCAACTGTCGTTCACCCTCGGCGAGCGCCCGGCCAGCATCGACGAAAGCCTGCAGCTGCGCCCGTTCTCCGACGAGTCCGACCGCGACATCTTCGCCACCCGCACCCAGGAGATCGGCTCGGCCGGTGACGGTTCGGGGGCACCTGCTGGGGATCTGGACGACGAAATCCGCTCGGCGCGTGACCGTTTGACCGCCGAGGAAGCGGCCTGGTTCGTCGCGACCGACGGTGACCAGAAGGTCGGCCTGGTGTTCGGCGAGCTGGTCGGTGGTGAGGTCAACGTCCGGATCTGGATCCATCCCGACCACCGCAAGAAGGGTTACGGCACCGCGGCCCTGCGGAAGTCCCGCTCCGAGATGGCGGCCGCGTTCCCCGCGGTGCCGCTGGTGGTCCGCGCGCCCGGCGCCGCACCGCGCTGAGCCTTTCGGGGGAGCGGTCGGGCAACCCGACGATCGGGGCTGCGTAATCTCGCTCGGTATGAGCGTGCGCGCGGGAATCGTGGTCACCGGAACCGAAGTTCTGACCGGACGGGTCGCGGACCGCAACGGTCCCTGGGTCGCCGACCGGCTGCTGGAGTTGGGCGTCGAGTTGGCCCACATCACGATCTGCGGGGACCGGGCCGCCGACATCGAGGCCCAGCTGCGGTTCCTGGCCGCCGAGGGGGTCGACCTCATCGTCACCACCGGCGGGCTGGGTCCGACCGCCGACGACATGACCGTGGAGACCGTGGCACGGTTCTGCGGCCGCGAACTCATCCTCGACGCGGAGCTGGAAGCGAAGATCGCCGCGATCCTCAAACACTTGATGGCCAGGTTCAGCGGGGTCGACTTCGACGCCGTCCGCGCCGCCAACCGCAAGCAGGCGATGGTGCCGGTCGACGCCCACGTGCTCGATCCGGTCGGGACCGCGCCCGGGGTGGTGGTCCCCGGTACGCCGACGGTACTGGTGCTGCCCGGACCGCCGCGCGAACTGCAGGCGATGTGGCCTGCCGCCGTGGCGGACGGCGCTTTCCAGCAAGCCATCGCCGGACGCACGGTGTACCACCAGGACACGGTCCGGATGTTCGGGCTGGCCGAGTCCGGGCTGGCCGAGACGCTGCGGGAGGCCGAGAGCCTGCCGGGGTTCGCCGACCTGGAGATCACCACCTGCCTGCGTCGCGGCGAGGTCGAGATGGTCACCCGCTACGAGCCGCACAGCGCGTCGGCCTACGCGCAGCTGATGGACCTGGTGCGGGCCCGGCACGGCGAGCTGGTGTTCTCCGAGGACGGTTCCACCGTCGACGATCAGGTCGCCGGCCTGCTGGCGGGGCGGCGTATCGCGACGGCGGAATCGTGCACCGCCGGCCTGCTCGCGGCCCGGCTCACCGACCGAGCCGGCTCGTCGGCCTATGTCGCGGGCGCGGTGGTGGCGTACGCGAACGAGGCGAAGATCGAGGTCCTCGGCGTCGACCCGGCGCTCATCGACTCCCACGGCGCGGTGTCACAGGAAGTAGCCGAGGCCATGGCCGCTGGTGCGTTGCGCCGATTCGGCGCCGACACCGCGGTCGCGATCACCGGGATCGCCGGGCCTGGCGGCGGTACGGACGCCAAACCGGTTGGTACCGTGTGGTTTTGCGTACGACTGGCGGACGGCACGACGGTGAGCCGCTGCGTTCGGCTGCCTGGCGAGCGTGCCGATATCCGGGAGCGGTCCACCACGGTGGCCATGCACCTGCTGCGCCGCACGCTGCACGGATCGGCTTAGGCCAGACACCCTTCGGCGTCTGCCGCGATGAGCTCTTCGGGATTGCACATTCCATACATCCGGGCGGCGAGATCGGCGAGTTCGACGATGATCTCGGTCCGGCCCAAACCGGCCTCGAGGGCTTCGCTGAGCACGATGCCGATATCGATGCGGCGATTCTCGACATTGTCGGTGTTGACCGAGTCGGCATGCGATATCCGCGCCGCACGGATCATTCGCCAGGCGTAATTGCGTTCTGCCAGGACGTCATTCATGACTGCACCTTCCAACGGCGGTGCTATTGACTTGGCCGTCAGTACACCGTTGACCCCGATTACCCGATCAGCTTCTCCTGTTTTGGTGCCAGACCGACAGGGACTTCTGGCCCATGCCCGTGGGGGCATTGGACATCAGCCGTGGTCAGACGCCCACAACGGCGAGCAACAAAGCCCTCGGAATCACCGTTATCGATGCATTACCGCGCGTACCGTGAATCCGTCCATTCAGCGCGACCCCAATCGGGAGAGCTCTCATGCATAAATTCATCATGGGTATTGCCACCGCCGGAATGATCGCCGGATCATTGTCCGGCGCGGTTGCCGCTAATGCGGCCTCGACCACCAATCCGACCCCGTCCGGCCCGAGCAATTCGCCGATCATCACGGCACTGGACTGCCACGGCGGCACCGGCGACATGGGTTGCGGCGCAGGGTTTTTCTGGCGCGACGGATGGCGCGGCTGGGGCTGCTACCCCTGCTGACCGCGCACCGACCTCTAACCCGTCGCCCCTTCGAACGAAAGACTTCGCCAAATGGAATCTCGTGTCATCGGCGGTCTGACCGCCGCTGTGCTGTCGGCAGGGATGTCGCTGGGCGCCGGGTCGGCAGCCGCCGATCCCGCTGACTACACCGTTCTGCTCATCGATCCCAATGTGGTGACCGACTCGCTGGCCTACACCGCAGGGCCGCCGACCCTCAATCCCGGGGGACAGCCGGGCGCGGCGACGGTGTACACCCATCGCGACGGCCGCACGATCACCGACACCGTGTGGGTGCTGGCCGATCCGGCCGCCGCGGCTGGAGCGATCGATTCGGCTCGGGCCGACACCCCGGTCACCAACCAGAAATCGGTGTCCGCACCCGTCGGACAGGGCGGACAGCTGATCACCGGCACCTCACCCGACGGCACCAGGTCGCTGGTGGTGCTGTACTTCACCCAGGGCAACGCCGCCTCGTCGCTGGAGTTCTCCGGCCCCGTCGCGGACCCGGCGCCGAGCGATCTGGTCGTCGAACTCGGCCAGAAGCAGGACGAGCTGATCAGGAGTCAGCTGGGCGGGTAACGCCGCTTACCCGTTCTCGTCGCGGTCCCAGAGTTCGAGCATGGTCCGGAGAATGTCCTCGGCGCGGCCGAGGCCGGCCAGGTGACTTTCGCCGGGCAACGTGTACAGCTCGGCGTCCGGCAGGTTCGCGACCACGTGCTGGCCGTGGGCGAACGGCACGATGTGGTCGCGGTCGCCGTGCCACCACCGCACCGGCACCTTGACCTCGTCGAGCCGGAAACCCCAATCTCGGGCGAACACTACGATGTCGGCAAGCGGCGCCGAGAGCTGTTTGCGGCTGCCGTTGAGTAGATCGTCGAGGAACATCGCCTTGAACTCCGGGCGGACCAGCATCTTGCGGTCGCCTTCGGGGGAGATGCCCGCATAGATGTACAGCGCGGGCTCGGCGACCGGCCGGATCAACCGGATCAAGCTGACCGCCGCCAGGCGCAGCGGCACCCCGGCGACCTCGATGATCGGGGCGGCGACGGTGCCGACCTTCATCAATCCGCCGCCGATGGCCTCCGGTCCGACGGTCGGGGCCACCCCACCGAGCACGCCGGCAGCCACGATCCGGTCCGGCATCGCGGCCGCGCAGCCCAGCGTGTAGGGCCCGCCGCCGGACAGCCCGACGACTGCCATCTTCTCGACACCGAGCGTGTCGGCAATGACGGTCAGGTCCTTGGCAAAGGCCAGCACGTTCTCGTACTGGAACGGCGTCGACGACCCGATGCCCGGCCGGTCGACCCCGATGAGCCGAATGTCGTTCTGCTCGGCGAACACCCGGGCCTCCACCGGGATCTGCCGACGCGCCCCGGGCGTCCCGTGCAGCCAGAAGACGGCGCGGCCCTGCGCGCAGCCGAATTCGGCGAAACCGATCCGGCGGTCCTCACTGACGGCGATGTTGCCTTCCAGCTTGGGACGGGCGATAGCGACAACCATAGGCACAGTGTGTCATGTGCGGAGACGGTCACCGTCTGGTTCAGCGGCCCAGCCAACCCGCCGGTCGCCGACCCGCCCACGGCACGGCCTGCTCGAGCTGAGCAGCCAGCTGCAGAAGCACGGTCTCCTCGGGCGCCATCAACTGGACCCCGATCGGCAGGCCGTCGTCGGTGGTCGCCAGCGGGAGCGAGATCGCGGCCCACCCGGTCACATTGGCCATCGTGGTCCACCCGGTGTGGGCGAACTCGACGTCGAAGAACGCGCGAGTGGTGCCGCGCGGCTGATCGAGGATGCCGTAGTGCGGCGGCGGTGCCAGCAGTGTCGGAACCAACAGCACGTCGTGGCCGCACATCCCGGCGGCGAACCGGCGGGTCTGGGCGTGGATCGCCGCGATGGCGTCGGCGTAGTCCACGCCTGCGGTCGTGAAGCCTTCGCGCATCATCACCCAGCTACTGGCCTCGAATTCGTCCTCGCGAGGGTCACGGCCGAGGTGGGCTTTCGCGAAGTTGTACAGCTGCACGTTGCTGACGTTGTGCAGGACCGCGATCGCGTCGGCGACGGCGTCGGTGTCGAAGGACGGGGCGCCGGGCTCGACGTGGTGGCCGAGGGATTGCAGGGTGCGCCCGGCGGATTCGACGGCGGCGACCACGCGCGGATCGGTGGCCGGGGCGGGGAACGGGGAGTCCGTGGCGATCAGGATCCGCTGTTGGACCGGCGCCGCGGCGATGGCGTGCAGGAACCCTTGTGCGGGCAGCGGTGCGTTGTACGGGTCACCCGGTGCACCACCGGTTACCGCGTCCAGCAGCGCCGCGCTGTCGCGGACCGTGCGGGTCAGCGCATGCTCGACGGCCAATCCCTCGAGCAGTTGCCCGGACGGCGCGAACGACGTGCGTGCGCGCCGGGGTTTGAGCCCGACCAGGCCGCAGCAGGATGCGGGCACCCGGATCGACCCGGTGCCATCCCCACCCGAGGCGGCGGGCACGACGCCGGCGGCCACCGCCGCGGCCGACCCGCCGCTGGAGCCGCCCGGGGTGATATCCGGTGACCACGGGTTGGCGGTGCGGCCGAACAACGACGGCTCGGTGGTGCAGTGGTTGCCCCACTCCGGTGTGTTGGTCTTGCCGAACACGACCAAATCCGCCGCGAGGTAGCGTTCCACGATCCATGCCGTCTCCGCGGCGATGTGGGTGCGTAACGCCCGTGAGCCCATCGCCTCCCGCGCTCCGGCCAGCGAGGCACCAAGATCCTTGAGCAGGAAGGGAACTCCGGCGACCGGTCCTGCGGTCCCGCCGCGCAGCGTCCCGGCCCGGTCGAGTGCGGCGGCGTACTCGTGTCCGCGGTCGAAGAGGTCGGTGATCACCGCGTTGAGACCGCGGGCGGCCTCGGTGCGGATGATCGCCGCGTCGAGCAGTTCGGTGGCCGTCACCTCACCGGACGCGGCCAGCGCGGCCTGCCCGATGGCGTCGAGGTCGGCGAGTTCAGCGGCGAATGTCGAATCCATTGCCACGGATCCTTGCCGCCGCGGCCGATACCGGCAACCCGGCGCGCGGATTGCTCAGTCGCCGCCCGGGGTGGCGAGCTCGGTCGACTGGCTCTGCTGGCTGGCGGCCGCGTCCTTGGCGGCCTGCTCTTCCTCGGCTGCCTTCTCGGCTCGACCTTCGGGACTGGCCAGCGAGTTGCCGGACTTGCCCGCGGTGGCGAGTTTGGCATCGCAGTTCAGGTAGAGCAGTACGGTGTCGGTGACGGGGGAGAAGTTGTCGCCCTTGAGCCAGTCGGCCTTCTGCGAGCGGGTGACCACGCAGTCGGCTTGGTCTGTGCCGTCGCCTACCGATGTGGCGATCACGGCCTTTTCCCCGGCGCCGCTGATAGCTTGCGACGCATCCGAATACGATTGTCCGGCGTAGGGATCGGCAAGCGCGACACCGGATCCAAAGGTGAGCGACACCGCACCGAGCCCAAGGGCTCCCAGTCCGAGTCGGATGAGCTTGGTCATTTCGATTGTCCTCCACGCAGATCCCGTCGGGGTGCGTCACAGGCGCCGGGACGCGAGAACAGACGTTAAGGCCGCTTGCTGGTAACCAGCTGGATACCAACTACCGGCATTCTGGTAACTGTCTGAATGGCAGCCGGCTGCCGAACTTCAGGTGACAAACGGCACATTCCGGCGTGCGCCACGGCGAGCGGCCCCGGCACGCTGGCACAGTGGAGAGATGGCAGAACGACGGACGACACGGTCGGGGCCGTGGCGACATCCGCTGTCACTCGGGTTCGAGGCGCACCGCGGCCTGCTGTTGTTGCGCCTGCGCTGGCATGAGCACCGGCACGCCTCACACCCCGTCGGTGACCCGCCGTCGGTATGACGACGGGGTCTCCCCGCAGAACTGGCTGAACGCCCGGGTGAACGACCCCATGCTCTCGAAACCCACCGCGGCGGCGGTCTGGGCAACGCTCTGGGTCGGCGCGGCCAACAACGCCATCGCCCGCAGCATTCTGGCGTGCAGTAGGTAAGTCCGCCAAGGTATTCCGGCTTCGGCCTGGAACTGGCGGCGCAGCGTGCGCTCGGAGACCGCGACCGCGCGGCAGACCTGCGCCAGGGTGACCGATTGCAGGTGCTCCTTGGTGTAGGCCATCGCCGCGGCGACCAGCGGATCGTGCGTACTCGGAAGGCTCAGCGGCGCTTCGTGATCCAGTGCCTCGGACACCAGATTGGCCAAGGTGCGGAAGAACGCGTCGGCCGCCCTGTCATCGTCGGTACCGCGCTCCCGGGCGATCGGCCAGCGCAGCGCGTAGAGCATCATCTCCCGGATCAGCGGCGAGACGGCCAGGATGCGGGCCCGGTCACCCGCAGCCGCGATCAGTTCCGGATCGAACATCACCGCCAGCGTCTTGACCGACGGGTTCATGGTCGCCTGATGCTCGAGGCCGGCCGGGATCCAGGCCGCCTGCTGAGGCGGCAGCAGATAATGCGCCGATTCCGTCTCGACCTCGACCACCCCACCGATCGCGTACTCGATCTGATGCACATCGTGGAAGTGCCAACCGGTGACCAGCAGCTCGCCCTCGTAGAGGTAGCTGCCCGCCAGCACCCGCCCGCCGCGGCGCAACTCCACTTGGCCGATGTTTCTGGCCGTTTGAGCCAAGTCTCTGGCCGAATGTGCGGAGACGGTCACGAATATCGAGGGTACAACTTATGCCATGAACGTCGACGACATGATCCTGGTGAGCATCGATGACCACGTGGTGGAACCCCCCGACATGTTCCTGCGCCACGTGCCCGCCAAGTACAAGCCCGAGGCTCCGATCGTCGTGACCGACGACAGGGGTGTGGACCAGTGGATGTACCAGGGCCGTCCGCAGGGGGTCAGCGGCCTCAACGCCGTGGTGTCCTGGCCCGCCGAGGAGTGGGGCCGCGATCCGGCCGGCTTCGCCGAGATGCGGCCCGGGGTCTACGACGTCCACGAGCGGGTCCGCGATATGAACCGCAACGGGATTCTGGCCTCGATGTGCTTCCCGACCTTCACCGGGTTCTCCGCGCGGCACCTCAACATGACCCGTGAAGACGTCACCCTGGTGATGGTGTCGGCCTACAACGACTGGCACATCGACGAGTGGGCGGGTTCGTATCCGGACCGCTTCATCCCCATCGCGATCCTGCCGACCTGGACGCCGGAGGGGATGTGCAAGGAGATCCGCCGGGTCGCCGCCAAGGGCTGCCGGGCGGTCACCATGCCCGAGTTGCCGCATCTGGAGGGGCTGCCGAGCTACCACGACGAGGACTACTGGGGTCCGGTCTTTCGCACCTTGAGCGACGAAAACGTGGTGATGTGCCTGCACATCGGCACCGGTTTCGGCGCGATCAGCATGGCGCCGAACGCGCCGATCGACAACCTGATCATCCTGGCCACCCAGGTCTCGGCGATGTGCGCCCAGGATCTGTTGTGGGGCCCGGCGATGCGGAACTATCCCGACCTGAAGTTCGCGTTCTCCGAGGGCGGCATCGGCTGGATCCCGTTCTATCTGGACCGCAGCGACCGGCACTACACGAACCAGAAGTGGCTGCGCCGCGACTTCGGCTCTCAAATGCCCAGTGAGGTGTTCCGGGATCACTCGCTGGCCTGCTACGTCACGGACAAGACGTCGCTGAAACTACGGCACGAGATCGGCATCGACATCATCGCCTGGGAGTGTGACTACCCGCACTCGGACTGCTTCTGGCCCGACGCGCCCGAGCAGGTGCTCGCGGAGTTGAACGCCGCGGGGGCGTCGGATTCCGACATCAACAAGATCACCTGGGAGAACTCCTGCCGGTTCTTCAGCTGGGATCCGTTCGCGCGCACCGCGCGCGATCAGGCCACCGTCGCCGGACTGCGGGCGAAGGCCACCGACGTCGACGTCTCGATCCGCTCCCGCAAGGAGTGGGCGCAACGCTACGCCGAGAAGCAACTCGCCAAGGCCTGAGCGGCGTCTCGCCGCCAAGAAGCCTAGCGGCGTCTTCGCCGCCGAGAAGTTGGGATCGGTAGCCGCGAGCCCGGCCTGTACTTGGTTCGTGACGGCGCCACCGAGGCGCCGCGCGAGCGAAGGGGAACACAGGTGAAACGAATTCTGGCGGTCGGTGTCGGCGTCCTCGGCTGCAGCATGCTGCTGATGGCCTGCTCCGACAACAGCAGCAACAAGGGCCCGGCCCCCGCCACGGGTGCCGCACCCAGCAACGTCGCGGTGTCCTCCAGCGGGAAGACATCGGTCAAGGTCGACGGAAACGACCTGCCGGGCCTCGACCTGAACTCGGTGACCTGCGTGAAGCAGGGCGGCACGATCAACATCGCCAGCGCGGCGATCGGTGGCCAGCAGGGCCTCGGCGTGGTGATGACCGACGGCCAGCCGCCGAAGGTGCAGTCCCTCGGCATGGTCGTCGACGGCAACGCACTCGCGGTGGCCGACAACATGGGTGTCAAGAGCGGTTCGGCCGACGTGACGGTGGAGGGCAACACCTACACGATCACCGGTGAGGCCGCAGGCGCCGACATGAAGAACCCGATGGCCGGCATGATCAGCAAGAAATTCGCGATCACCGTCACCTGCAGCTGAGGTGACGCCGAGCCCCGGCAAGGGAGGGCGGACGTGCCGCGCCCGTCCGCCGTCTCGCCGTTACGTCCACCCCTGGCCGCCGCCGACTTATGATCCAGCCGTGTCCATCACCGGCGAGCTGCAACGTGCTCGTCAGCTCGCACTCGCCGCCCAGGAGGAGCAGGCCAAGGAAATCCTGCTGTCGCTGACTCCGCAGATCGAGCGCGAGGACCGCGACGACCTGGCGTTGGAGGTCTTTGCCCAGCTCGGCGAAATCTACCTCACCCGAACGGCTTACGACGGCACTCGCGAGTGCCTGCGCCGGATGACCGACTGCCTGGCCCAGTACCCGCAGACCGACGAGATGGCCGCCCACTACCGACTACGGGCGCGGTTCCTGCGCACCGGCCTCGCCGCGGCCGCGGGCGAACACGAAGAGGCCGCGCGGGAACTTGCCGGCCTGACCGACGATCGCCATCTGCATACGCTGGCGGCAGTGCTGTGCGCGTCGGCGCTGTGCGACGACGACCTACACGTCTCGGCAGCGGAGCTGTGGCAGAACATCATTCCAGTCGTCGACGGGTTGACCGGCGGCACCGACGACGCCGACCAGTTGCTGGTCGCCGCCGGTATCGCCTACGGC
>JAEZIA010000270.1 GCA_023416315.1 Actinomycetes bacterium | reverse complement strand
AACGCGCCTCGCGACACGAAACCCAGCACCTCGGTGTAGAAGTCGAACAGACCGGGTGCGTCCATCGCCGGAAGCACGACGTGCCCAAGCCCCTGGTCCCCGGTGACGAACCGCGCGCCGAACGGGGTGATCACCGGGCTGTGATCGAGGACCGCGCCATGGAACACCTCGAGGTGGGTGCCTGCCGGGTCGTCGAATGCCACGACCTCCTCGACGCGCCGGTCGTCGGCCTCGGACTGTGACAGTTGCCTGTACGCCACGCCCGCGCCGTCGAGGACCGCCTTCAGCTGTTCCAGGGCGGCGTGGTCGCGGACTTCCCAACCGACGGTGGCGATCCGGTCGCCGTCACCGGGGACGACGATGATCCGGGCGGCCCGCTCGTCCATCCGCAGGTACAGCGCCGAGGGGTCGGGGCCCTTGCCTTCGGCGAATCCCAGGACCCCGAAGGCGAATTGGCGCCAGCGCTCGATGTCCGCGGTGTGGATGGTGACGTAGCCGAGGCTCTTCAGCAGGCTCACCGGTACGCCTCCGTCAGATCATCGCCCGCAGCGGGCCCTGCGGGTCCACGCCCAGCGAGCTGAGCGCCGATGCGTGGTAGACGGTGCCCGGCACATGGATGGCGTGCGCCTGACCGACGTGTGCGTCGCGCCAATACCGTTGCAGTGGTTTGTCCATGCGGGCGGCGTTTCCTCCGCAGCGGGCGAAGATTTCGTCGACCGCGCTGATCGCACGCCATACCGCGCGGACCTGGGTGCGGCGCCCGGCCGCGCGGTCCTCGAAGGACACTTCCTTGCCGGCATCCACCATGTCGTAGATCCGGTCGACGTTGGCGAGCAGTTCCTGGCGGGCGGCGTTGATGTCGGCGGCCGCTTCACCGATGGCGTACATCACGTACGGGTCGTCTTTGACCGCCACGCCGCTGGCATTCACCCGCTCGCGCTGATAGTCCAGTGCGGCGGCCAGCGCGCCTTCGCAGATGCCGACGGTGGCCGAGGAGATGCCCAGCGGGAACATCGTCGACCATGGCATCAGGTACAGGGTCTCGGTCATGCCGGCCTCGCGCTGGGCGGTGCCGTCCATCACCTTGAAGGCGTCCATCACGCGGTACTCGGGGACGAAGGCGTCCTTGACGATGACGTCCTTGGAACCGGTGCCGCGCAAGCCGACCACGTCCCAGGAATCCTCGACGATGGTGTAGTCCTTGCGGGGCAGGATCATGTGCAGCATCTGCGGCGGCATCTCGACCTTGCCGTCGGCGTCGCTCTTGATGGCGCCGAGGAATATCCATTCGCAGTGGTCGGTGCCGGAGCTGAACTGCCAGCGGCCGTTGAAGATGTAGCCGCCCTCGACGGGTCTGGCGATGCCTTGCGGGGCGTAGGGGGAGGCCACCCAGGTGTCGACATCGTCGGCCCAGATCTCGGCCGCCACCCGCGGGTCGGCGTAGGCCAGCTGGTAGGGGTGCACACCCACGACGCCGTTGATCCAGCCGGCGGCGGGATCGAGTGCGGCCAGCGCCATCACGGTCTCGGCGAACTCGCGCGGATGGACTTCCAGGCCGCCGTGTTTGGCGGGTTGAAGAAGCCGGATGTGTCCGGCCTCCTTCATCACCTTCACCGTCTCGTCGGTGAGCTTGCCGATTTTCTCGGCTTGCACGGCCTGCTCACGCAGCTGGTCGGCGAGCTCCAACGTCTTGTCGAGCACCGAAGCGGTCATCATGCATCCTTGTCCGGGTCTGGGCTGTTGGTCTCATCCTTGCCCGACGAGACGGTGAGTACCGGGAAATGTCTCGATGAGCGGGGCATCGCCCCCGACCACGGAAGCTGAATCGCACCGAACCCCGCCGGGTTTCGATGCACCCTGATCGTCAGTCCCGTTGCAGGAAGCTCATCACCGTACTTTCGAACGCCTTCTTGGCCTCGATCATCACCCAGTGCCCGCAGTTGGGGAACACGTGCAGTTCGGCGTTGGGGATCGTGCGCATCGGGACCAGCGCCATGTCCAGTGGGCTGACCCGGTCGTCGCGCCCCCACGTCAACAGCGTGGGTGCCTTGACCTTGTGCATGATCGCCCACGGCAGCGGGAAGTCGGCGTTGCGCATCATGTTCGTCATCGCCGCGAACGCCGCCTTGCCGTACATCCGCCGGGCGCTGTCCAGCGTCTCGGGGTCGGTGGCGAGGGCGAAGCGTTCCTCGATGAGCTGCTCGGTCACCAGCGCCGGGTCGTAGACCATCGAGTGGAGCCAGTCGATCAACCGCTGGCGGGTGGGGTCCTCGGTGAACTCCTGCAGCAGCCGAATTCCCTCGCTCGGGCCCGAGCTGAAGATGTTGGTGCCGATGCCGCCGATGGTCACCAGCTTGCCGATCCGGTCGCGGTGGTTGATCGCGAAGTTGATGCCGACGCCACCACCCATCGAGTTGCCGATCACATCGACCCGCTCCAGGCCGAGGGCATCGACGAACGCCGGCACCGCCGCCTGCGCGTCGAGCATCGGGTGGCCGCCGAAATCATCGCTGACCCCGAAACCCGGGAACTCCAGCACCAGGCACCGGTAACGCTCGGCGAAGAATCCCAGGTTGCCGCGGAAGTTGCGCCAGCCGGTGACACCGGGCCCCGAGCCGTGCAGCAGTAGCAGGGCGGGCCCCTCGCCGGCCTCGTGATAGCGCAGAACGCCCTTCTCGGTGGAGATCTCGCGCAGTGTGCCTTCGTAAGTCGTGTCCACGGGTGATATCCGAACACGCGGCGATGTCGTGCTCAAGCAGCG
>JAEZIA010000162.1 GCA_023416315.1 Actinomycetes bacterium | reverse complement strand
CGACCGCGACGCCGCCGGCTTCCTGTACTCGCGCTGGGCGGCTCACGCGCAGGCGATCGAACTCGATACGAGTCGGCCACTGGCGCAGCGCCTCCTCGAACAGGGCTGCGCGTCCACCGACTCGGTTATCCGGTCCTACGGCTTTCAAGCCTGGGGCATCCAGCAGTGGGACGCCGGCAACATCGGCGAGGCCTTCCGCTACCTTGAACGGTCCAAACAGTCGCTGCTGGAAGACCTCAGCGGCGACGGCGACGATCAAGTGCACCGGGATCTGCACTGGCTCATGACGGGCATGCTGGCCGAAACGACGGCGCTGCACGGCGATCTCGCGGCAGCGCGAGACCTCCTCGACATCCTGGAATCGTCGGCGGGCTGCGAGCCGTACATGATCACCGTGTGGTCGTCGATCGCGTCCCGGATCGCCTCGATCGCCGGCGACCCGCAGTGGGCACTGCACGTGGCCAGGCGCGGCATCGCGGTGGACCCCGAATTCAACTTCGTCTTCCTCGGGACGTATCAGCGGTTGGCCACCTGCTGGGCGGCGGCGATGACCGGCGACCGGCCTGTGCAAGCCGCGACCGACGCCGAGAAGCTGATCGCCGCAAACCTGCTGGACCCGCCCCGCTCCTGTGTCGCGACCTGGTATGGCCTGCTCGGCGAAATGTGGCTGGTTGCAGGCGACTACGACCAGGCCGCGCGAGCGCTCGACCGCGCCGACTGGTGCGTCCGGACCTACGGTCAGCGCTACCCGGAGGGCCTGCTGCTTCTTATCCGGGCACGCCTGCTGCACGCGTGCGGGGCACCCGCGGCCCAGGTCCGCGTCGTCGCCCAAAGCGCCCGGTCGGTATCGGTCGGCGCGGAGGCCCACCTGTTCGCCCAGCGGGTGGACGAGTTCCTCGCCGAGCTGGATTCGGGCGAGGTGCAATGCGCGGTGTAACCGCGCAGCACTGGCGGTTCATTGCCGATCCATTGGGAATCAACACGGCGCGAATAGCTTCTCAGGCAACATCTGCCAGAGGAGCACACCATGAGTCTTGTCCGCTATCACACCGCCACCATCGACGGGATCGAGGTCTTCTACCGGGAGGCGGGTGACCCGGACAATCCGACCATCCTGCTGCTGCACGGGTTTCCGTCGAGTTCACACATGTTCCGGAATCTGATCGCGTCGCTGGCCGACTCCTACCATCTGGTGGCACCCGATCACGTCGGCTTCGGCCAGTCCGCAATGCCGACGATCCACGAATTCGACTACAGCTTCGACAATCTGACCGCGGTCACCGAAAAGCTGCTCGACCGGCTCGGCCTGGAGCGATTCGCGATCTACATCCACGATTACGGCGCCCCGATCGGGCTGCGCATCGCCAGCGCGAACCCGGAGCGGATCACCGCGATCATCACCCAGAGCGGAAACGCCTATGTGGAAGGGTTCACGCCGTTCTGGGACATCCTGTTCGCTCACGCCAAGGACCGTGCCGCCAACGAGCGCGGCGTCCGTGACTATTTCACCGCCGACAAGACTTACTGGCAGTACACCCACGGCGTGCCCGCCGACCGCCTGGATCGGATCGCTCCCGAGGCGTGGCAACTCGACCAAGCCGGGCTGGACCGCAAGGGTAACGACGAGATCCAGCTGCAGCTGTTCTGGGACTACCAGTTCAACCTCGACGGCTATCCCAAGTTCCAGGAGTACTTCCGCACTCATCAGCCCCCGCTGCTGGTCACCTGGGGACGCAACGACGAGATCTTCGGTGCGGCAGGGGCCGAAGCCTTCCGGCGCGACCTGCCCGACGGTGAATACCATCTGCTCGACGCCGGTCACTTCGCACTCGAGACCCACGGCGAGGAGATCAGCGGCTACATCCGGGATTTCCTCGGACGGGTGGTGCGCTGACTCAGAGATTGGCGGTGAGGAAGGCGCGGACCAATGGCAGCACCTCGTCGAGGGCGCTCTCCAGTAGGAAATGACCGCCGTCGAGCAGCCGGATCTCGGCGTGGGGCAGGTCTACCGTGAACGCCGCCGCGCCGTGCGGACCGAAGATCGGGTCATTGCGCCCCCACACCGCCAACAGTGGAACCTGGGACGCCCGGAAGTACTCGTGCACAGCGGGATACAGCGGTGGGTTGCTGGCATAGTCCCGGAACAGCGCGAGCTGGATGCGGTCGTTGCCCGGCCGGGACAGCCGGGCGTAATCGGTCAGCCAGGTCGTCGGGTCGACCACCGTTTCGTCGGCGACACCGCACAGATACTGCCACTTCGTCGTCTCCAGGGTCAGCGCCTGGCGAACCTCTGACTCGGCGTGCGGGTTCTGATGTGCCCAATAGGCCCAGACCGCCCGGAAGAAGCCGGGCTGAAATCCTTCCTGGTAGGCGTTGCCGCTCTGGGTGATGATCGCCGCGACCGATGCCGGATCGCGAAGCGCCAGTCGCCAGCCGATCGGCGCGCCGTAGTCGTGGACGTACAGCGCGTAGCGGTGCACACCCAGGCCCCGCAGCAGGCCGGCCGTCAGATCGGTCAGCGCAGTGAAGGTGTAGGTGAACTCCTCGACCGGCGGCGCGTCGGAGAGGCCGAAACCCAGATGGTCCGGAGCGATCAGATGCCACCGGTCGGCGAGCAACGGAAGCAGAGTGCGGAACATCGACGAACTGGCCGGAAAGCCATGCAGCAGAACGAGAACCGGTGCACCGGTCGGGCCGGCCTCCCGATAGAACAACCGCTGTCCGTCGACGACCGCGAACCGGTGGTGGATGGCGGGCATACCGCGAATGCTACGAACGCGGAGTTGACGATCACTGTATTCGGAACCCGGTACGGGCGGCCGCGGCGTAGTCGCCAGGCGTCCTGCCGAACCGGGCGCCGAACTCCTTGATGAAGTGCGAGACGCTCGAGTATCCGGCGGCTCGCGCGGCGGCGGACACCCCGATGCGACGGTCGTCGAGGAGCGTTCGCGCGTGGTCGAGGCGCGCCTCTTTGATGTACTGGTGCGGTGACCGGCCGGTGGTGGCACGGAACCCGCGGGTGAACGCCGACGGACTGAGATTGACGTGCCTGGCCAGCATTTCGACCGGCAGCGGCTCACTCAGATGCTCGGCGATGTGGTCAAGTGCCGCGGTCACCGGGTTCCGATCGAGTTCGCGGGCGGCGAGAATGAGCAATCGCGTCCGCTGCTCATGACGCAGCAGCCGGTAGATCAATTCCTGCATCCGCAGCGGGGCCAGCACGCGGCGATCGCAGCACTGCCCCAGCGCGCCAAGGAAGTCCGTCACCGTCTGCGCCAGATCGCCGTCGAGTCGCGACATCGCGGGCGGGTGTTCGTCCGGCGCCCCGACGACACTGAACGGGTGCATGCGCGTCGAAGTCGCGCGAACCAGCTGCGGATCGATGGCCAGCACACCGAGCAGAACGCCACGGCGCGTCGGGGCGGCCGCGGTCGGGAGGCCGAGGTGCACGGTCCCGGTGCCGATTGTGTAGCTGGGGTCGCCGTCGGCTGGGACGAGGAATCCGATTGACAGCCGGCCGAACTCGACGCACTCAATGCAGCGGTGAATCGTCAAACCCGGCCAGGCACCCGCGGGGGCGAGCGCCGCGAGGTGCGTGATCAGGTCGTCGCGGGGCGTCGACGGCCGGAACCTGGCAGGGGAGTCCCAGCGTTCAGTCGAAGACGATGACCGCACGGCCGACGATCTCCCCGCGGCCGAGCGCGTCGAGGGTGTCGTTGACATCGGTGAGTGTCGTGGGGACGACGTGATGCTTGATGACACCGTGCCTGGCCAGGTCGAGCACCTCGATGAGATCGTTGTGATTGCCCCAGAACGAGCCGAAGTACGACTTCTCGCCGCTGACGAACGGAAACAGCGGCAACTCGACGCGATCACCCATCAGACCCACCTGAGCCAGCGCACCCTCGGTCGCCAGGATCGACGCCGCCAGCCCGAGAGACTCCGGTGATCCGGCGCAGTCCAGCACGGCGTCGACCGTCCGCCGCCCGGTCAGCTCTTCGAGTTCGTCCTGGACCGCCTCGACCGATTTGGCGCGGACGTTCACCGTGTGGTCGGCGCCGTTCTCGGTTGCCACCGCGAGCTTTTCATCGCTTCGGGCGAAGCCGAGCACCGTCGCCCCCGCGCCGAGGAGCTTGGCGTACTGGACGCCGTAGCTGCCGAGGCCGCCGATGCCGGTGACGACGACGGTGCGACCCGCGCCGAGCTTGCCCGCGTCGCGAAGCTTCTTCATCCCGCGGTACGGCGTGATCCCGGCGTCGGTCAGTGGGGCGAGGAACGCCGGGGTGACGTCCGGCTGGTCGGCGACGGAGATGACGTGGTCGTACGGCGCCAGCATGTACTCGGCGAACCCGCCGTTGGGTCCGAAGCCCACGAGTTGTCCCTTGGCGCAGAGCTGTTCATTACCCTCGTGGCACTGCCGACAGGTGCCGTCGCCCCAGTTCGGGTTCACCACGACGAGGTCACCCTCGCTCAGGCCGGCCGCGGCGGGGACCTCGGCGCCCAGCGCGGTGATGTATCCGCACACCTCGTGGCCGGGCGTGAAGGGCAGCTCCACCGGCAGCCCGTCGCGGAAGTACCCGTCGAGCAGCTGATAGTCACTGCGGCACATCCCGGTCGCCGCGACCTTGAGCAGCACCTGCGCAGGTCCCGTCTGCGGGACCGGGATGTCGTCGATCTGCAGGGGTTTGCCGAACGCGTGTATTCGTGCTGCGAGCATAAGCGGCTCCCTCCGATAGTCCGAATGGCGCCGACGGTAGGCGGGTTGAGTTGACGACCACTGGACAGTGAGTGGACGGCGGGGGATAGCGGATTCCGGCTCGATGGTTGTCCGATCCGGTCGACGATGCCCGGCGGGCCGCCGTCGCAGCCAACACCGTGTTGGGATCCGTTGTAACACAGGCACTTCTGGCCAGGAGATCAGCACATGAGCGTCCCGTATGTTTTGTTCGTCGTGACCAACGCGGCCGTCATCGGGCCGTACAATCGGGCCACGGGTTTCTTCTTTCCCGAGATCGCACATCCGGTGCACGAGCTGGACCGCAGTGGCATTGCCGTCGAATTCGCATCGCTGCTGGGCGGAAAGCCGCCCGAGGACGGCTTCGACGCCACCGACGACGTGCAGAAATCCTTCCTGGAGACCAAGGCCTACCGGCGGCTGTCGCGGAGCCGGAAGCTGTCCGAGGTCGACGTGCTCGACTACGACGCGGTGTTCTTCCCCGGCGGACTCGGACCGATGGTCGATATCGCCCGTAACCCCGAGGTGCAGGAAACGGTGCGCCGCGCCTGGGATGCGGGGTTGATCGTCTCGGCCGTCTGCCATGGGCCTGCCGCGTTCCTGGGTGTCACGTTGGCCGACGGCACCCCGCTGGTGCGCGGTCGCAGACTCACCTCGTTCACCGACGCGGAAGAGAACGGCTACGCCGACAAGGATGTGCCGTTCGATTTGGAGGCAGCGCTGCGCGCGGAAGGGGCCATCTACGAGCAGGTCGACCCCTGGCACCCGCATCTCGTCGTCGACGGGCGGCTGATCACGGGTCAGAATCCGCAGTCCGGGACCGTGGTCGGCGAAGCGCTGGCGGCCGCGCTGACACCGCGGTGACCGACCCCGACGGCGAGGCGGTCGTGGTGATCGCCCGCTGGCAGACCACCGAGGCGGCGGTCGACGAGGTCGTGCGACAGCTGACGGAGTTGCGGGCGCTGACCCTGACCGAACCGGGGTGCCGGGGATATGAGGCACTCCAGGCCGCCGACGAGCCCACCTCGTTCACGATTATCGAGCGGTATCGCGATGCGGCGGCGCAGCAGGAGCATCTGGACTCGCCGCACTACCGCAGGCTGGTGAGGGACGGAATCCGGCCGCTGCTCGTCGACCGGCGCGTGGAGATCCTGCGCGTTCGCGAGCTGTAGAAACACGCTCGGCGACCCCCGACGGTGTCCTGGCGACCTTTGCGGGTATAGCTCGCTAATATACGAAACGTCTAGTATCAGTAACCGCGCGGAACACCTTGTGCGGACAGGTGCTCGATCGCCGACAAGTTAGGGCACACTGAGTCGGCG
>JAEZIA010000080.1 GCA_023416315.1 Actinomycetes bacterium | reverse complement strand
TCGACCTGGCGCAGCAGCGCGGGGTGGTGGCCGACGACGAGCGCCGGATGATCCAGTCGGTGTTCGAACTCGGCGACACCGCCGCGCGCGAGGTGATGGTCCCGCGCACCGAGATGGTGTGGATCGAGAGCGACAAGTCCGCCAGCCAGGCGACGTCGCTGGCGGTGCGCAGCGGGTATTCCCGCATCCCGGTGATCGGGGAGAACGTCGACGACGTCGTCGGCGTCGTCTACCTCAAAGACCTTGTGCAGCGGACGTATTACTCCTCCGACAGTGGCCGTGGCACCAAGGTGGCCGACATCATGCGCCCGGCGGTGTTCGTTCCGGACTCCAAACCGCTCGACGAACTGCTGCGCGAGATGCAGCGCGACCGCAACCACATGGCCCTGCTGGTCGACGAGTACGGCGGCATTGCCGGTCTGGTCACCATCGAGGACGTGCTCGAGGAGATCGTCGGCGAGATCGCCGACGAGTACGACACCCGCGAGGTGGCGCCGGTCGAGGACTTGGGCGACAACAACTTCCGGGTGTCGGCCCGGCTACCCATCGAGGATGTCGGTGAGTTGTACAACGTCGAGTTCGAAGAGGATCTCGATGTCGACACCGTCGGCGGGCTGCTGGCCCTCGAGCTCGGCAGGGTGCCCCTGCCCGGCGCCGAGGTCGTCACGCACGGTCTGCGTCTGCAGGCCGAGGGTGGCCGGGACCACCGAGGACGGCTTCGCATCGGCACCGTGCTGGTGAGCCGGGCCGAGCCGGAAGGAAGCGACGAGGATGAGTAACGGGTTACAGGCCGAAGACGCCAAGCTGGTGGTGCTCGCGCGCGGTGCGATGGCACGCGCCGAAGCCCCCGAGGGGGCGGCGGTCCGCGACCTCGACGGACGCACCTACGCGGGCGCGCCGGTGACCTTGTCGGCGCTGCGACTGACCAGCCTGCAGGTTGCCGTCGCCGCCGCGGTATCCGGTGGCGCAACGGGTTTCGAGGCGGCCGTACTGGTCGGCGGATCCGCCGACGACGACGGGGTGGCAGCGGTGAAGGAGCTGTCACCGGAATCGGCGATCATCGTTACCGACCGAACGGGAGCACCGCGATGACCGAATTCCGTTCCGGCTTCGTCTGCCTGGTCGGCAGGCCCAATACCGGCAAATCCACGCTGACCAACGCGCTGGTCGGTGCGAAAGTGGCGATCACCGCCAACCAGCCGCAGACCACCCGGCACACCATCCGCGGCATCGTGCACCGCCCCGACTTCCAGATCGTGCTGGTCGACACCCCCGGCCTGCACCGTCCCCGCACCCTGTTGGGCAAGCGCCTCAACGATCTGGTCCGCGACACCTATTCCGAGGTCGACGTCGTCGGGCTGTGCATCCCCGCCGATGAGAACATCGGACCCGGTGACCGATGGATCTACGAACAGATCCGCGAGGTGGCCCCGCGCACCACGCTGGTCGTGATCGTCACCAAGATCGACAAGGTGGCCAAGGAGCGGGTGGCCGAACAGCTGATCGCCGCCCACGAATTGGTCGGTGACACCGCCGCCGAGATCGTCCCGGTCTCGGCGACCCGGGGCGACCAGATCGACGTCCTCATCGACGTGCTGGCCGGCCAACTGCCGCCCGGCCCGGCGTTCTATCCCGACGGGGAACTCACCGACGAGCCCGAGGAAGTTCTGATGGCCGAGCTGATTCGGGAGGCCGCGCTGGAGGGGGTGCGCGACGAACTACCGCACTCGCTGGCAGTGGTGATCGAGGAGATCGAACAGCGTCCCGACCGCGACGACCTGATCGACGTGCACGCCGTCCTCTACGTCGAGCGCGACAGCCAGAAAGGCATCGTGATCGGCAAGGGCGGCGCCCGGCTCAAAGAGGTCGGGACGGCGGCTCGCACCCAGATCGAGAAGCTGCTCGGCACCAAGGTGTACCTGGATCTGCGGGTGAAGATCGCCAAGAACTGGCAGCGCGATCCCAAACAGCTTGGCCGGCTTGGGTTTTAGCTGACCGCCGGAGCAATTATCGGCGGTCCAACCCGGATAACCGCATTGCCAGTGTGTGCTGAACAGCGGGAAGCTTCCCCGAGAGGCGCATCACCGCGTTGCGGATGGGTCGGCGTCGCGGCGACATCGTCGCCAGTTCGGTGAGCCGGCTCGCCAGTGCCACAACACGTTCGGCCGTCCGATGCCGACTGGTGGAGTACTCGTCGAGCAGGTGATCGGACTCGCCGGCAAGGACACGGGACAGGTACCCGCCGGCCAGGACCGCGTCCTCGATGCCGAGATTCATCCCTTGACCACCGGCGGGGGAGTGCACGTGGCCGGCGTCCCCGGCGAGCAGGATGCGGCCGGCGCGGAAGGACTCGGCGACGCGATGGTGCACCCGGAAGCGCGAACCCCACACCACCTCGTCGACCACCACGGGATGGGCGGTCGGGCCACGCCGATCCAACAGGTTCTGAACGAACGCGATATCAGGCTCGTGCGGCGCCTCGTTCACCGTTGCGACGATGCGGCAGTACCCGTCGGGAAGTGGCGCGAGGACCACCAGGCCCGCGGTCGAGAAGTACAGGATCACTTCATCTTTGGGCACCCCGCCGGACAACCGCACATCCGCCAGCGCGAACGACTCGTCGTAACTGCTGCCGGTGAACGCGATTCCGGCCTCCTGGCGAACGGTGCTGTGCATGCCGTCGGCCCCGATGACGTATCGCGCGTGCAGCCGATGCCCATCGGCGAAACTGACCTGCACGCCGTCGTGCTGCTGGTGGACGGCGGTGACGGTGACCGGCCGGAGGACCTTGCCGCCGAGCTGCTCGAGTCGGGCCAATAGGTAGGCCTCGGTTTCGGCCTGGGAGATCATCAGGGTGTACGGATAGCGGGTGGGCAACGTGTCGAACGGCACCGCGATGAGCAGGTCGTCTCGGTCTCGAATGGCGAATGTCGGAGTGTGGATGCCGCGCTCGACGAGCGCCTCGGTGACGCCGTAGGGCTCCAGGATTTCCAGCGTGTGCGGGTGAACGACCGCAGCGCGGGACGTGTTGGCGCCCTGGGCCTGACCGTCGACGACGGTGACCTGGTGACCATGCTGCGTCAGCACGATTGCCGCGGTGAGGCCCGTCGGGCCGGCGCCCACGATGAGCACATCAGTGTCTGAGATCTGCATGATTCCTCCTTGCCAACATATGTTGGCCAACATTTGTTGGCATAACGCTATTCCGGACCCGGGTAGATGTCAACGAATGTTGGCCTACACTTGTTGGCATGAGGCGTTCGTCCACGGAGACCAAGGCGGTGATCCTCGCCGCGGCCCGCGAGCGATTCGCCGCCGACGGATACGAGAAGGCGACCATCCGGGCGATCGCCGCCGATGCCGGCATCGACCCGTCGATGGTGATGCGCTACTTCGGCAACAAGGAGGCGCTGTTCGGCGCGGCCGCCGAGTTCGACCTGGAACTGCCCGACCTCTCCGACATCCCCGCGGACCGGCTGGGTGCCGCGTTGGCCGCGCATTTCGTCGAGCGGTGGGAGCGGGACGAAGCGCTGCTCATCCTGCTTCGTGTCGGTGTCACCAATGAGGCGGTGGCCGAACGGATGAGGACGATCTTCGCCACGCAGCTGGGGCCGGTGGTGACCGCCGCGACCGGGAATGCCGCCGACGCTCCGATGCGCGCCGGGTTGGCCTCCTCACAGGTGCTCGGAATGGCGCTGTGTCGCTATGTACTGGCCTTCCCGCCGCTCGTGGCGATGACGCACCAGGAGGTCGTCGACTGGGTCGGTCCGACGCTGCAGCGCTACCTCACGGTGTAGCCCGCTCACTCGGAGGCGGTCGGGACCGGGGTGTTCCACCAGATCTCGGGCTGCTTGTTGGCCCAGCCGTTGATCGCCTCCAGCTCCGCGGCCAGCGAGATCAGCAGCGGCTCGCTGTTGGCCGGGCCCATCAGCTGCACGCCGATCGGCAGGCCGTCAGAGGTGAAGCCGGCCGGAATGCTGATCGACGGCCAGCCCAGCAGGTTCCACGGGAACGTGACCGGGCACGCGGCGATCATCGCGCGGTCGGTTCCCATCGGACCGAGGTCGTCGAATCTACGTGCAGGCGGCGGTGGCTGGGCCGTCGTCGGCGCCAGTACGACGTCGACCGAGCGGAAGATCTCCCCGACGCGGCGGTGCAGTCTCGGCTCGCTGGCCTTGGCGCGGCGCAGCATCGATCCCGCCAGCAGCCGGCCCATCCGCATATTGGCCTCGGTGCGCGGGTCGAACGTGACGTCGTCACCGAGTCGGTCGGCCCATTCCAGCAGTCCGGCGGTGGACCGCGGTAAGAACGTCAGCGGCAGCCGCACACCGTAATTAGGATTGCCCGCCATCACGGTGTGGCCGAGCATGCCGAGCTGCTCGGCGACCCCGGTCAGTGCGACCCGGATCTCGCGATGCAGCCTGGCAGGAAAGAGCGTGAACGGGAACCGGGTGGACAGCGCGATCTTCAACGGCCCGGGGGCCGCGCCGACGGAGTCGGACATCCGCACAGGCGGCGGCTTGTGCAGATCCTCCTCGACGTTGCCGGACGCGGCGTCGAGGACCAGCGCGGCGTCGGCGACCGTGCGGGCCAGCACGCCGTTGACGGTGATGCCGTTGAACGGTTCCCGGATCGGCCAGGTCGAGATGCGGCCGCGCTGCGGCTTGATGCCGACGAGGTGGGTCCAGGCGGCGGGCACCCGGACACTGCCCGCGCCGTCGGAACCGATGGCCGCGGCCACCAGCCCGGCCGCGACCGCGGCGGCGCTGCCACCCGAGGATCCGCCCGGAGTGTGCTTGCGCGACCAGGGATTCCGGGTGTGGCCGAATGCCGGGCCGCTGGTGAACGGCCACTGGCCGAGTTCGCAGCAGTTCGTCTTTCCGACGATCACCGCGCCGGCCTCGCGGAGCCGGCGCACCACCTCGGAGTCCTCGGTCGCGGGCCGGACCGGACCGGCGGTGCCGAACAGGGTCGGTACACCCGCGACGTCGACATCGTCCTTGACCGCGATGGGGATGCCGAGCAGCGGCGCCTGCTCCCCGGCGGCACGTCGGCGGTCGGCGTCGGCTGCCTCGGCGAGCGCAGACTCGGTGAGCACCACCCGGAACGCGTTGAGCGTGGACTGGCTTGCGGTGATCGCGCGCAGCGACCGTCGGACCAGTTCGGCGGAGGTGACCGTGCCGCTGGCCAGTTGATAGAGCTGTTCGCCGATGGTCGGAAACCGCGGCGGCCTGCCCAAACTGGTGTGAGCTGTCATGGCGAGGTTGAGACTAACGGCGCGGGTCCGCGCTTATGTCGCAATGCGGTGGGAAACTGGTCGAATGCGGCTGTATCGGGATCGGGCGGTCGTGCTGCGCCAGCACAAGCTCGGTGAGGCCGACCGCATCGTCACCTTGCTGACCCGCGACCACGGCCTGGTTCGCGCGGTCGCCAAGGGTGTGCGCCGTACCCGCAGCAAGTTCGGTTCCCGGCTGGAGCCGTTCGCCCACATCGACGTCCAGCTGCATCCCGGCCGCAACCTGGACATCGTCACCCAGGTGGTTTCGATCGACGCCTTCGCCACCGACATCGTCAGTGACTACGGCCGCTACACCAGCGCCTGCGCGGTCCTGGAGACCGCCGAGCGCCTCGCCGGGGAGGAACGCGCCCCGGCGCCGGCGCTGCACCGGCTCACGGTCGGGGCGTTGCGTGCGGTGGCCGACGGCACCCGCAGCCGCGAGCTGGTCCTGGACGCCTATCTGCTGCGGGCGATGGGGATCGCAGGCTGGGCGCCATCACTGACCGAATGCGCCCGCTGCGCGGCGCCGGGCCCGCACCGGGCTTTCCACATTGCCGCTGGTGGCAGTGTCTGCATGCATTGCCGCCCGTCCGGCTCGACCACGCCGCCGCAGGCGGTGCTGGATCTGATGGCGGCGCTGCACGACGGCGACTGGGAACACGCGGAGGCGTCGTCGCCGTCGCACCGCAGCCACGCCAGCGGCCTGGTCGCTGCGCACCTGCAGTGGCACCTGGAGCGCCAGCTACGCACCCTGCCGCTGGTGGAGCGTGTCTACCGGCGGCCCGCTGACCACGGTATGGAGGTGTTCAGGCAGGATGAGCCATATGGCGATGAACCGGGTGACCAGCTCGTGGCGGGGGGCTGACCGCAGGCGGAAAGAGCGCTTTCCGCAGCTGCCCCCGGCGCCCGACGACTACCCGGTGTTCCCCGACACGTCGGTGTGGCCGGTCGTGTTTCCCGAGCTGCCCCCCGCCCCCGACGGAGGGCCGCGCCGGCCGCCCCAGCACACCTCGAAAGCGGTGCCGCCGGCCATCCCGGCCGACCAGATGCCCAAGCACGTCGCTGTCGTGATGGACGGCAACGGTCGCTGGGCAACGCAGCGCGGATTGAGCCGCACCGAGGGCCACAAGATGGGCGAGGCGGTGCTCATCGACATCACCTGCGGCGCCATCGAAATCGGCATCAAGCATCTGACTGTGTACGCGTTCTCGACGGAGAACTGGAAACGCAGCACCGAAGAAGTCCGTTTCCTGATGGGGTTCAACCGCGACGTCGTCCGGCGCAGGCGGGAGAACCTCAACGACATGGGGGTCCGCATGCGCTGGGTCGGCTCGAGGCCCCGGATGTGGCGCAGCGTCATCAAGGAGTTCGACATCGCCGAGCAGATGACGGTCGACAACGACGTCATCACCATCAACTACTGCGTCAACTACGGCGGACGCACCGAAATCGTCGAGGCGGCACGCGAACTCGCGCAGGAAGCCGTCGACGGCAAGATCAACCCGAGCCGCATCAGCGAAGCCGCCTTCGCCAAGCACTTGCACCGCGCCGACATCCCCGACGTCGATCTGTTCATCAGAACGTCGGGGGAGCAGCGGGCCAGCAACTTTCTGCTGTGGCAGGCGGCCTACGCCGAATACGTCTTCCAGGACAAGCTGTGGCCGGACTACGACCGCCGTGATCTATGGGCGGCATGCGAGGAATACGTGAACCGCAACCGCAGATTCGGGCGAGCCTGATGAGCCTTGCCGATCGGATGCGGGCGGCACTCGACGGTGTGTTGCCGTACCAGGAGGAGGACGACGGCGCGCTGACCGTCCACCACGACCACACATTTGCCTCGCTGCGCGTCGTGGCGATCGCCGACGATCTGGAGATGGTCTCGCTGACCCAGATCGTGGCGTGGGATCTGCCGCTGGACAACGACATTCGCGGCAAGGTCGCACACCTGGCGAATAGCACCGTGCTCGGAACGGTGTCGCTGGCCGAGCAGGTCGCAGGCGGTGACGTCGGCGACGTCACGTTGCGCTACAACTTTCCCGCTGCCGGCCTGACCGACCACGCGCTGCAGACCCTGATCATGATGGTGCTCAGCGTGGGGGCCGACGCGCGCCGCGAACTGACCGGCGACGCGGACGGCTAATCCGCCTGCGCGCAGTCGCCGCAGACGCCGAAGATCTCGATCGTGTGGCTGACATCGGAGAAGCCGTGTTCGCGGGCGACATCGGCGGCCCACGCCTCGACCTGACCGCCCTGCACCTCGACGGTGCAACCGCACATCCGGCACACCAGGTGGTGGTGATGGTGGTCGGAGCAGCGCCGGTACACCGATTCACCGGTGTCGGTGCGCAGGGTGTCGACCAATCCGGCGGCGGCCATCGACTGCAGCGTTCGGTACACCGTGGTCAGCCCGATGCCTTCGCCGCGGCGGCGCAGTTCGTCGTGCAGTTCCTGTGCGGAGCGGAAGTCGTCGAGTTTTTCCAGCAGCGCCGAGATGGCCGCCCGCTGCCTGGTGGCGCGCAAACCGGGGGCGGTGCCCGACGTGGTCACTGGTCCTCCGCGGCGTGTGTCACGGCGGCGGCGACGATGTGCGCGAGGTGGTGGTCGACGAGGCGGTAGAGCACCTCGCGGCCGGAACGCTCACCCGCGACCACGCCTGCGGCCTTGAGGATGCGCAGGTGCTGGCTCACCAACGGCTGGGGCACCCCGAGTGTGTCGACGAGTTCGTGCACGCAGCGCGTGGACTCGCGCAACTGCAGCACGATCGCGATCCGCACCGGCGCGGCCAGCGCACGCAGTAGATCGCCCGCGGTGTCGAGGACGTCACGCGGCGGCAGATCGGACACCGGGGCGTCGCTGTGCTGGTGATGGTCGTCGTGTGCGCGGTCGTAGGTGGAAACCGTTTTCATTCTGCTCGCCACGATACATGCGCGATCACGCATGTCAACGAGTGCGGGTGACCAGCGCACCGGACGCATCGTTACTCTTGGCACCCGTGGCTCCGTCTTCGTCGATCATCGACACCATTGCAAACCTGGCCAAGCGTCGTGGCCTCGTGTATCAGTCCGGCGAAATCTACGGCGGCACCAAGTCTGCTTGGGACTACGGACCTTTGGGGGTGGAGCTCAAGGAGAACATCAAGCGGCAGTGGTGGCGGTCGATGGTCACCAGCCGGGACGACGTGGTCGGTCTCGACAGCGCGATCATCCTGCCGCGCGAGGTGTGGGTCGCCTCGGGCCACGTCGAGGTGTTCAACGATCCGCTGGTGGAGTGCCTGAACTGCCACAAGCGGCATCGGCAGGACCACATGCAGGAGGCCTACGCGGAGAAGAAAGGGATCGAGGACCCCGACTCCGTGCCGATGAGCGAGATCGCTTGCCCCGATTGCGGAACCAAGGGGCAGTGGACCGACCCGCGCGATTTCAACATGATGCTCAAGACCTACCTCGGCCCGATCGAAACCGAAGAGGGTCTGCACTACCTGCGACCCGAGACCGCGCAGGGCATATTCGTCAACTTCGCCAACGTGGTCACGACGTCGCGCAGGAAGCCGCCCTTCGGCATCGGCCAGATCGGCAAGAGTTTCCGCAACGAGATCACCCCCGGCAACTTCATCTTCCGCACCCGCGAGTTCGAGCAGATGGAGATGGAGTTCTTCGTCGAGCCCTCGACCGCCGCCGAGTGGCACAAGTATTGGATCGACACGCGCCTGCAGTGGTACGTCGACCTCGGCATCAACCGCGACAACCTGCGGCTCTACGACCATCCCAAGGA
>JAEZIA010000492.1 GCA_023416315.1 Actinomycetes bacterium | reverse complement strand
TTCGTAGAAGATCCGTTGCACGTCGGGGCGGTCGGCGGCGGCTGCGGCGCCGAACTGCAGCGGCCGGGAGATCGTGTAGGACGCGGTCTTGTAGGTGCACACGTTCATCGCCGACTCGATCGTCTCCGCATCGCTGGACTCGGCGACGATGTCGAGGTATTGCCCGCCGAGCACCTCGGTGCGAATGTCCGACCACACCCGGCGCAGGCGGCGCCTGCCGTCGTCGTCGAGGTCGGCCCCGGCGACGATGTCGTCGGCCCAGACCAGCGACAGGTCACCCATCAGGATCGCCGCCGACCGCCCGAACTGTTCGGGGGAGCCGCGCCAGCCGCTGCTGCGGTGCAGGTCGGTGAACTGGACGTGCACGGTCGGCCAGCCGCGCCGGGTGGCCGAATCGTCGATGACGTCGTCGTGCACCAGCGCGCAGGCGTGCAGCAGCTCCAGCGCCGCGAACAGCCGCAGGGTCTCGGGCTCCACCGGCGCGTCGGGATCGGCGGTCACCGCGCGATAACCCCAGTAGGCGAACGCCGGGCGCACCCTTTTGCCGCCGCGCAGCACGAAATCCTCGAGGGCGGCGATCAGACCGTCGTAGTCGGTGCCGATGTAGGCCGCGTCGGCGCGGCGGGCCGCCAGGTACTCCCGAAGTTGTTCGGTGACGGCGCCGGCCAGTTGGACGGGTGACGGAGCTGCTTCGACGCTCAGCGCGGCGCCCCTTTCTGTGTACGGCCCAGCCGGTCGAGGCGGGTGCAACCAGAGTAGAACGTCGGCTACCCGTCGGCCTGATCGGAGCTGGCGAACCGCGGAGAGCGGTCCCGGCTGACCCATGCCAGCGCGCCGATGACGCCGGACACCACCAGCGCGCCGAGGCCGAGCCAGAGCGCCGCGCCGGTGAACGAGCGGGTGCTGGGATCGGTGTAGCGGGCCTGGGCGCTCATCGTCGACACGACGCCCGGCTTGAGCTTCCATTCGACGACGTCGGAGTCCAGGCGGTCGCCGTTGGTCGAGGTCACCTCGCCGGGGAAGGACACCGTGAGCTCCACGTCGGCATCCGGATCGCTGACGCCGGTCAGGTCGACGCGACCCTCGAGGATGACCAGATTGCCTGCCCGGCGCAGCGAGATGTCCACCCCGGCCGCCTCCCGGTTGAGGTTGGCCAACTGCGGCACCTCGGAGAAGCTCAGGTTGGAGAACACCGCCTCGGAGCCGACGTAGTCGTCAGACTTGTACGGCGACACCGAAATCTTCTGGCTGAACGGCACATTGAGATCGAACTGCGGACCCTGGTCGTCGGAGTCGCGCGGTTTGGCCGCCGCGATGATCTGGCCCGAGACCTGATCGTCGGGTGACACCGTGATCGAGGCGTGCACCCGCACACAGCCCACCGCCAATGGCGCCACGAGGAGCAGCAACAACGCCACGGCGCGCAAGCGCAGGCGGCGGGATCGGTCGCGCACGTGGGTATCGTGCCAGATTCCCGCTACAGCGGGAGGCTGCGACCCAGAATGGCGAACGCCCGCGGATCGCCTGCGAAGTGGTAGCCGCGGATCACGTCGGTGAAGCCCAGTCGCCGATACAGCCGCCAGGCGCGGTTGGCTTCACCGGTGATCTCCGGGGTCGACAGCAGCACGTGTGACTCGCCGCGGCCGGCCAGCAACCGCCGGGCCAGCGCCTCGCCGAGGCCCCGGCCCTGGGCGCTGGGATGGATGTGCAACTCGGTGAGCTCGAAGTAGCTGCTGGTCAGCCTGCTGATCTCCGCGGCGGGAACGCCGAGCCGATGCAGCCCGGCCACCACCTGCTGCTGCCACCACTGGTCCGGCGCGCCGCAGTAACCATAGGCGATGCCGAGCAGACGAGCGCCGGCCAGTTCGGTCGGTTCGCCCGCACCGTCGGTCTCGACCGCGGCGACGGCCTTCCAGCCGTGCCGGCGCGTGTGCTCGAGCCACATCGCAGCCCGCTGACCCTCGGTGCCGCGCGGGTACCGCATGGCATCGACGTACACGCTCAGAGCGTCGTGGAGCCGCTGCGCCATGTCGGTGGGCGACAGATCGATGAGGAAAGTCGCCAACGCCTGGAGGCCCTTCTTTTCTGCGGATCGGTCGGGGGTGCAAGGCCATTATCGGTGCAGTCTTCGTCCGGCCTCGACGGCGCCGTGGTGACCAGGCTCTTACATCGTGCAGGCGCGGCCCGAACAACCGCTGGACACAGCTACAATCGGGTGGACCAACTAGGTGGTATGCCGCAACTTCTGCTCGTATCATTTGGTTAGTTGCCCCGTAATCGCTGGGCAGCCAAGTTCTATCGGAATCGTGACCGGCCGTGTCGGCAAGGAGGGACGAATGCCACTCTCCGATCATGAGCAGCGCATGCTCGATCAGATCGAGAGCGCTCTCTATGCCGAGGACCCCAAGTTCGCCTCCAGTGTGCGTGGCGGCACTCTGCGGGCTCCCTCCACACGCAGGCGGTTGCAGGGCGCAGGCCTGTTCGTGATCGGACTGGCGATGCTGGTGGCCGGGGTTGCGTTCAAGGCCACGATGATCGGAAGCTTCCCGATCCTGTCGGTGGTCGGTTTCGTGGTGATGTTCGGCGGCGTCGTGTTCGCGATCACCGGCCCTCGGGTTGCCGGCGGCCGGGACCGTTCGGGTGCGTCACCGTCGTCGGCCGGTCCGCGTCAGCGCAAGCCCAAGGGCGGCGGATCGTTCACCAGCCGGATGGAAGACCGGTTCCGGCGTCGCTTCGACGAGTGAGCGCGTGCGCCACGCACACGGGGTAGCCGTTCGGCTGCCCCGTTTTTGTTTGCCCTGACGCGCCGCGGGGCGCGCCCGGTTTGGGTGCCGGTGAGCCGCACCCCGCGATCCGCCCCACTCCGCCCCACCACGGTCTGAACTGGCTTTTTGCCGCCCGTGATGGCGTTGTTAGGGCTTTGTGATCGGTCTTGGTGGTGAAAAGTGGTGGAGCATTGCCAAAATGAGGTCATGTAGTGGAGCAAAGTGGGGGATTGTGGGGTATTGTGGCGGCTAACGGAGCGACGGCTCCTAGGGGCTCCGGGCTCCAGTAAGTCGAAGGAGATGTGCACCGCATGTTTCTCGGCACTTACACGCCCAAGCTCGACGACAAAGGGCGGCTCACGCTGCCCGCCAAGTTCCGCGACGCACTGGCAGGAGGGTTGATGGTCACCAAAAGCCAAGATCACAGCCTGGCTGTCTATCCGCGGGCGGAATTCGAACAGCTGGCCCGGCGGGCTACCCAGACCTCGCGCAGCAATCCTGAGGCGCGTGCGTTCCTGCGCAACCTGGCGGCCGGCACCGACGAACAGCACCCCGACTCCCAAGGCCGCATCACGCTGTCGGCGGACCACCGGCGCTACGCGAACCTGTCGAAGGATTGCGTGGTCATCGGCGCCGTCGACTTCCTGGAGATCTGGGACGCCCAGGCCTGGCAGGAATACCAGCAAACCCACGAAGAGAACTTCTCCGCGGCCAGCGATGAAGCACTCAGCAACATCATCTGAGCTGGCCACCCAGCCGGAGGCAGCCCGTGCCTCGTGGTCTCTGCCCGAACCGACCCTGACGTACTTCCCCAACGCCAGGTTCGCGCTCTCGGACAGGGACCTCGAGGCAGGGGCGCGCAGAGCCCCGATTGGTGCGAGGCCGCACCGCGACTTTCCGGGAGGTCCCGTCGTGGTTGACGAATCCGACCCCGGCCACGGGCACATCCCCGTCCTGCTGGACCGCTGCGTCGAGATCCTGGCACCGGCGTTGAAGCGGCCGGGTGCGATCCTCGTCGACGCCACCCTCGGTGCCGGCGGGCACGCCGAACGGTTCCTGACCCAGTTCGGTGACCTGCGGCTGATCGGCCTGGACCGCGACCCGGGCGCGCTGGCCGGCGCGGGTGCGCGGCTGGCCCGGTTCGCCGACCGGATCACCCTGGTGCACACCCGGTACGACGGCATCGCCGACGCCCTGGCCGAAGCGGGCTGCGAGGCAACGGAATCGATCGACGGGGTGCTGTTCGACCTCGGCGTGTCCTCGATGCAGCTGGACCAGCCCGAGCGCGGCTTCTCCTACGCCAAGGACGCACCGCTGGACATGCGGATGGATACCGACGCCCCGCTGACCGCCGCGGAGATCCTCAACACCTACGACCGCGCCGAGATCACCGACATCCTCCGCCGATTCGGCGAGGAGAAGTTCGCCCACCGGATCGCGGGGCTGATCGTCGAGCGTCGGCAGCAGGCGCCGCTGACCACCACCGGCGAACTCGTCGAGATCATCTACCGCGGCATCCCGGCCCCGGCCCGGCGCACCGGCGGCCATCCCGCCAAGCGCACCTTCCAGGCCCTACGGATCGCGGTCAACGCCGAACTCGACTCGCTGTCGGCGGCGCTGCCCGCCGCGCTGACCGCGCTGCGGCCGGGTGGCCGTATTGCGGTGATGTCCTATCAATCGCTGGAGGACCGGATCGTCAAGACGACGTTCGCCGCGGCCACCGCATCCCGGTCGCCGGAGGGCCTGCCCGTCGAATTACCCGGCTACGAGCCGGAATTCCGCGCGATCACCCGCGGCGCCGAGCGTGCCGGCGCCGAGGAGATCGAACGCAATCCACGCAGTGCGCCGGTCCGGCTGCGGGCACTGCAGCGCGTGATGTCGGTCAACCCGGGACGGGGAGGGAAGAGCTGATGAAGGTGGGGCGCAAGCCAGCCGGTCCGGCGGACCGCAAGAAGGCCGGGAAGGCCAAGAAGGAAGACCCCAAGAAGACCCGACGCCGCGGCGCCGAAGCGCAGGCGCGTGGCGGGCGTACGTCCGCCCGCCGCCCGCACGAACCGCGCGCGCTGCGGCAGGGGCCGCAGACCGCCCCCACCGCGCGCCCGGTCGAGCGGCAGGCCCGGCCCAAGAACGCAAGCCAGGCCAAGGCTCGCGCCAAGGCCCGGAAGGCCAAGGCGCCCAAGGTCATCCGGCCGCCACTGCGCGAACGGATCATCGCCCGGCTGGCCACCGTCGACCTGCGCCCGCAGACACTGGTGGCCAGGGTTCCGTTCGTGGTCCTGGTGATCGGCGCGCTCGGACTCGGGCTCGGTGTCACGCTGTGGCTGTCCACCGATGCCGCGCAGCGGTCGTATCAGCTGGGCACTGCGCGCTCCACCAACGAGGCCCTGTCCCAGCAGAAGGAAGCACTCGAGCGCGATGTCCTGGAGGCCGAGTCCGCGCCCGCGCTCGCCGAGGCCGCCCGCAACCTGGGCATGATCCCGTCCAAGGACACCGCGCACCTGGTGCAGGATCCGACCGGGAACTGGACCGTGGTCGGCAAGCCGAAGCCTGCCGAAGGGGTCCCGCCGCCACCGCTGAACACCAAGCTGCCGGACGCTTCGCCGCCTCCGCCGGCCGCACCGGCGCCGCCGCCGCTGGCCGCGCCCAAACCCGGGAGTTCGCCCGAGGTTCCGGTGCGTGTCGAACCGACTCCGCTGGCCGGGGTGCCGTTCAATGGTGCGATGCCCTTCGGCGTCCCCCTGGCCGCGTTGCCCGGAACGGTTCTGGCTCCCGGCGCGGCGATGCCGCCGGCCGCTGCGCAGGCGCCACTGCCCGGCACGCTGGCGGTCCCCGCCCAGGCGCCGGTTCCCGCCCCAGAGCTGGTGCCCGCTCCCATTCCGGCGCCCGCCCCCGCTGACGTCGTCCCGCCGGCACCGGCCGTGCCCGATGTTCCGCCCGCCGGAGTCGGGCAGTGAGTCGCCGCGAGACCAAGCGAAAGCGCACCACGACGGTCAAGGGTCAACCGGACAGCGGCCCGGGCCGCCCGGCCAAGGCCCGGCGGACCCGCGAGGCCGTCCAAAGCGGCACCCGCACCGCGTCATTCGTCTTCCGCCACCGCGCGGGCAACGTCGTCATCTTCCTCGCGCTCGCGGTGGCGGCCGCCCAGCTGTTCAATCTTCAGGTGCCGCAGGCCGCGGGTCTGCGAGCCCAGGCCGCCAGCCAGCTCAAGGTCGTCGACGTGGAAAAGGCGGTGCGCGGCAGCATCGTCGACCGCAATTTCGACAAGCTGGCGTTCACCATCGAGGCCAGGGCGCTGACGTTCCAGCCGGCCAAGATCCGCAAGCAGCTGGCCGAGGCGAAGGAAAAGTCGCCTGCCGCACCGGATCCCGACAAGCGGCTCACGCAGATCGCCACCGAGGTGGCGGGCAAGCTGGGCAACAAGCCCGACGCGGCCACCCTGCTGAAGAAGCTGCGCAGTAACGAGACCTTCGTCTACCTCGCTCGCGCCGTCGATCCCGCGATCGCCAGTGCGATCACGAAGAAGTTCCCCGAGATCGGCGCCGAGCGTCAGGACCTGCGCCAGTATCCCGGCGGCGCGCTGGCCGCCAATGTGGTCGGTGGTATCGACTGGGACGGCCACGGCCTGCTCGGCCTCGAGGACTCGATGGACGCGAAGCTGTCGGGCACCGACGGCTCGATCACCTACGACCGCGGTTCCGACGGCGTCGTCATTCCGGGCAGCTATCGCAATAAGCACGACGCGGTCAACGGTTCGACCGTGCAGCTCACCATCGACGATGACATCCAGTTCTACGTTCAGCAGCAGGTGCAGCTGGCCAAGGATGCCTCCGGCGCGAAGAACGTGTCCGCGGTGGTGCTGGACGCGAAAACCGGTGAAGTGCTTGCCATGTCGAATGACAACACGTTCGACCCCAGCCAGGATATCGGCCGCCAGCAGGACCGGCAGATGGGCAACCTCCCGGTCACCTCGCCGTACGAGCCGGGATCGGTGAACAAGATCATCACCGCGGCCTCGGTGATCGAGTACGGGCTGTCCAGCCCCGACGAGGTGTTGCAGGTTCCCGGTTCGATCAACATGGGCGGCGTCACCGTCAACGACGCCTGGAACCACGGCGTGATGCCGTACACCACCACCGGGGTGTTCGGGAAGTCCTCGAACGTCGGCACGCTGATGCTGGCCCAGCGGATCGGGCCGGAGCGCTACTACGACATGCTCGGCAAGTTCGGGCTCGGCCAGCGCACGAACGTCGGTCTGCCCGGCGAGAGTTCCGGCCTGGTTCCGCCGATCGACCAGTGGTCGGGCAGCACGTTCTCCAACCTGCCCATCGGCCAAGGTCTTTCGATGACCCTGCTGCAGATGGCCGGGATCTACCAGACGATCGCCAACGACGGCGTGCGGATCCCGCCGCGGATCGTCAAGGCCACCATCGCCGCCGACGGCACCCGCACCGAGGAGCCACGCCCCAACGGCATTCAGGTGGTCTCCGCCGACACCGCCAGGACGGTGCGCAACATGTTCCGCGCCGTCGTCCAGCGCGACCCGATGGGCTACCAGCAGGGCACCGGTCCGGCCGCCGCCGTCGACGGCTACCAGATCGCCGGCAAGACCGGAACCGCCCAGCAGATCAACCCGGCCTGCGGCTGCTACTACAGCGACGTCTACTGGATCACCTTCGCCGGGATGGCGCCCGCCGACGACCCGCGCTACGTCATCGGGATCATGATGGACGCCCCGCACCGCGCGGCCGACGGGACGCCCGGCTCTTCCGCGGCGCCGCTGTTCCACAACATCGCCGCCTGGCTACTGCAGCGGCAGAACGTCCCGCTCTCGGCCGACCCCGGCGCGCCGCTGATCCTGCAGGCCACATAGCCGGCGCGGCTCCTCGGCTGGGTAGGGTGACAACCCGATGACCAACGCCCTGCGGCCCCGCACCACGCCGGCGCTGACACTGCCGACGCTGGCCGCCCGGGTCGGTGCCGTGCCCGCCGCCGGCGGGACCGCACCCGACGTTGCGATCACCGGCATCTCCCTGCGCGGACAGGACGTGACGGACGGCGACGTGTTCGCCGCCCTGCCCGGTTCGTCGGCGCACGGCGCGCAGTTCACCAAGGCCGCGATCGAGGGCGGGGCGGTCGCGGTGCTCACCGACGCCGAGGGCGTCGCCGTCATCGGCCGTCTGCTCGGTTCGCCCGCGCCGGTCCCGGTGCTGGTGCACCCGCAGCCCCGCGCGGTGCTCGGCGAGTTGGCCGCCGCGATCTACGGTCATCCCTCGGATCGCGTCGTGGTCGTCGGCGTCACCGGGACGTCCGGCAAGACCACCACCACCCACCTGATCGAGGCGGGTCTGCAAGCGGCCGACCGGATCCCCGGCTTGATCGGGACTGTCGGTGTCCGGATCGCCGGGGCCGCGGTGCCGAGCGCGCTGACCACCCCGGAAGCCCCGGCGCTGCAGGCGCTGCTGGCGGTGATGGCCGAGCGCGGCGTCGACACCGCCGTCATGGAGGTGTCCAGCCACGCGCTCGAACTCGGCCGCACCGACGGCATCCGGTTCGCCGTCGGCGGGTTCACCAACCTGTCCCGCGACCACCTCGACTTCCATCCCACGATGGCGGCCTACTTCGAGGCCAAGGCCCGGCTGTTCGACCCGGCCTCGCCTGCGCACGCCGCTGTGTCGGTGATCTGTGTCGACGACGACGCCGGTCGTGACATGGCGCGCCGTGCCGCCGACCCGGTGACGGTGTCCGCCGACGGCCACCCGGCGAACTGGCGGGCCGAGGACATCACGGTGCGCGACGGCGGCGCGCAGGAGTTCACCGCGGTGGACCCCGCCGGGGTGCACCATCGGCTGCGGATTCGGCTGCCCGGCCGCTACAACGTCGCCAACGCCCTGCTGGCGCTGGCGGTACTCGACGCGATCGGCGTCTCACCCGAACAGGCCGCCCCCGGCCTGCGCGACGCGGCCGTGCCCGGCCGGCTGGAGCCGATCGATCGTGGGCAGGACTTCCTGGCCGTCGTCGACTACGCGCACAAGCCCGGCGCGTTGCAGGCCGTGCTGGAGACGCTCAAACCGGCGACCGGCCGGCTCGCGGTGGTCTTCGGCGCGGGTGGTGACCGCGACCCCGGTAAGCGAGAACCCATGGGCCGCATCGCCGCCGAGCTCGCCGACCTCGTGGTCGTCACCGACGACAATCCCCGCGACGAGGACCCGGAGCGCATCCGGGCGGCCATCGTGGCCGGGGCCGGACAGGGGACCGCCGAGCTGGTCGAGATCGGGGACCGGGCCGCGGCGATCCGGCACGCGGTGGCCTGGGCCCGCGGCGGCGACGTCGTGGTGATCGCGGGCAAGGGGCATGAGACCGGCCAGACCGCGGCGGGGCAGACCCGGCCGTTCGACGACCGGGCCGAACTCGCGGCCGCACTCGACGCGCGGGGAGCCGACCGATGATCCCGCTGTCTGTTGCCCGGATCGCCGAGATCGTCGGCGGTGAGCTCGCCGACATCACGCCCGCCGAGGCCGCCGAGCGGATCGTCACCGGCACCGTCGAGTTCGACTCGCGGGCGATCGGCCCCGGCGGGTTGTTCCTGGCGCTGCCCGGCGCGCGCACCGACGGCCACGACTTCGCCGAGGCCGCCGTCGGCGCCGGAGCGGCGGCGGTGCTCGCCGCGCGCCCTGGCTCATATACACATCTGACGCTGCCGA